>CAYTWI010000040.1:0-28271 GCA_964442045.1 uncultured Bifidobacterium sp. | reverse complement strand
GAGATTGAACTGCCCCAGCACCTCCATGCGGGCAAAGTCCTCCTGATGGACAAAGCGCTTCAGCTCATCCTCGGCCTTGCTGTCCAGTCCTCTGGCAGACACCACGAAAGAAAAAGAAAACATGATTACAACAACAAACAAACAAAAACGAAACAAAAAAAACAGCAGCCAAATACATGAAGACGGAACCACCCCAACAATGAGCAAGGAAGCAAGATGAAGAAAAATGTAAACAGGCACGAAATAATTTAAAGTGTGCACATTTGAGGATTTTGAAAAGGAAGAGCGTCTAAGAAAAGATACCTTTATTATCAGGAATGGCGAATTGCTACAAAATATCCTAGACACACAAGTAGTAGTTTATTCACCCCTTTATTTCAAAGGGAAGAAGGCTACTTATCAATATTCATTTGCAAATAGAAGTAATATAGGGTACTTAGAAATTGCGAAGACTAAATTTCAACCCATAAGAAAGGAAAAAGTAAAGGGAAAGACGTATTATAAATATTTGAAGCAAGTGTATACGTACGTCATAGCAAGTAAAGATATAAACGCAGATAGCTTGAAGCAGAATATGTTTACAATCCCAGATGAACAGTTTGGGAAAGTTGAACACTTCAGCGATGATTATTTTTATTTTTCTCCCGGTCGGGGATTTTTATTGGATTTTTGTTACGAAGATTTGCCGTTCCATCTTGTGTTTAAATATAAAGAAACCCCTGGCTGTAAAAAGTTTATTGAACGTAAGTTTAAATTATGGGAATAAATAGTGAATGAAAGCAATAAAAATATTATGCATTACTTTTTTTGTGTCTTGTATATCCCATAAAACTAGTAATAAAGAGGTACAAATAATACAATATTCTTTAGTTGAACCACATGCATTAATTTACCAAAATAGAATTATTAATGATTCCGCTTTTGTAAGACAAGGTGGTTATTGTAAAGGATTGGAATTTAAATTCGATAATTTCAAAGAATTCTCTATTCAGAATGATACTTTTTATTTATCTGGTAATAAACTAACTTATTATTATGAAGGACAGCCACACGAAGCTTTTTCATTAGAGAAGTTTAACAAAAAAATATCAACTTTAGTAGTTGATAAATTTATGACAAGTAACAAATATTATTTGAGTATTGAAATTCTAGAACCATATAAAATAACTGTAATAGATAAGTTAAGATATTATATATACAAAACCATTGTTTTTGAAACACCAAATATGGAGAATTATGAGTTTCTTGAAAAGAAGCTATTGGGTGAAAAACAATATGAAGAGGTAGATTTAAATTATAGAGAATATTTTACGTATCTACATCCTAATAAAGGTATCATAATGTATTCAACGGATAGCACCGTAAGAACCCAAATTATAGAATCAGGTAATAATAAAATGTACGAAAAGATTTTTAAAGCGAACTAGTATATCGCTTTGGGTTAAATGCTAAAAATGTCTTGAAGAATCAATAGATACATAAAAATTAAATGAGAAACATAATATTTATATTAACATTATTTTGTAGTTGTAAAGTATTAGCTCAGGGAAATTGCCAAATACTTACTACGTATCAAGGTGTTTATCTCGATGCCAGGGGATCACTCATAAATATAACTGAATATATAAATGATTCAACATTTATAAATAAAAGAGCTTTATTATCCTTTTTAGATGAGGAAACGGATTCTATAAGCTATAAAGAAATAGTGCCTATGAGGGATACTAATTATATTTTGAACTCTAATATTTATTACAAATTTATGAATAAGTTATATCCTTATTATTCATATGAATTATATTTAAAAAAGAAAAAAACATATTGTTTTGAAATAAAAGATACTATAGATTCAATTGGGGCCTACAAAATTGTAAAAACAATTATTACACCTTTAGCAATAGATACTATAGATGGGGTAGTAAGCTATGGGTACTCAAGTGAATCATATACAGGATTAATTAGTTATAATAATTGTAGTTATACTAAACTGTTAAAATTAAAGACTACTTATCCGTATCATAAATTAAACTTTTTTGTAGTCAGTGAACATTCTTATAATGAATTCAGCTATTTACCCGGTATTGGTTTTTATGCTTCTGGAACTACTTTTAGAGAAAAGAGAGATTATTATAGAGACACTTGTAACTTAAGTGAAACGATAAAGAAAAAACTATATAAGTGGTATGGAAATAAATCTGTAATGCATAAGAAAAAAGGGAGAAGAAACAAAAATTAAATGAGAAACATATTATCTATATTAATCTTTTTACTAATGAATACACAGTTATTGTTTGCACAAAAACTGGAAAGGGAAGATTCTATATTTATTAGCAATTATTTAAAATTGTCTCCTACAGAACGATTGACTTTTTTTGATGCAGAATTAGGTAAAACCTTAACGACAAAGTATTTTTTCTTTATATATAAAGATTTACAAGTATTGGCGAAATCAGAGATACCTTATTATAGTATTGCCAATTTAAGTGGTGTTACTGACTTTCCATTCAAAAGAGACGACTCTACTTATTTTGTATTTATTGAGAAGTTTAAATTGCGCATTGATAAAAAAACATATTTATCAAAAGATATTTCAAAGGTTAAAAGATTAACGGGAACTTCAGATTTTAAAATACTTAAGCAATATTTATCAAACAATGTTTTTAATAGAATCACTTTTTTAGAAAGAAATTTTACCAGGTTATCAAAAGATATTGTTTTGATAATTAGTATAGACTTGGATAATATATGTGGAGTAAAATCAAGAGTAATTAGTGACAACAAAACACTCAAAAAAGCATGTTTACTATGGAAAAGTAAACTGCGTTAATAAGTAATGTTAGCTTCAACATAATTCAATTCACCAATCAGATAAATGAGTTTAAATAATAAGATATTAGTAAAATGTAATTGGATAACTTTGCTATTCTTATTTTGTTTTGCCGGATGCCATGAAAATAAAAAAGAAGTTCAATTTGGAATCGCACCAGAACAATGGGAGGTGGAATACGAAAGCAATAAAGCTTTGATAAGCTACGCGAAAAAACGCTCGCAGGTTTTCCCTGCATATAAAAAACATTTCTTTCAGTTTGTTTATCCTCCAGACACTACCTACAATTTTATTTCCAGGCGTCATTACACTAGTGATAGCTCTTTTATTGATTATGAGATTTTAAGATATAGTTCGACAGGTTTGCAAAACAGCATGTATTTTGAAATAAAAAATGGGCATTGATACCTGTTTGATGGGTATAAATGGCAACTTTTTTATGATGGCAAAAAGATATACCCTGTTGCATTATACTATGCTGGCAGGCGACTTACGTTGCTCAAAACGTATCAATTTAAGCAAGACTATTTATATTCATTTGAGCCTTATGATATAGATATGGTTGACCCGTCTGCTTATTATATGTGTGGCTTTCCGGATGAATATATATTTTCACCAAAGTATGGAATAGTACTCATTAATAATTCCAAAGACTATTTCAGAAGAACAGATTTCCATTTTAATCCTGATGAATTGAAATTGATACAGGTTGATAGTGCCTCAAGGAGCAGCAAGTAGTGTTCATCTTCCAAAACCACAGCCATCCGCTAACTCCTATGCAGGTATTTTGAAAAAATTATAGGCATAAAGGAACTCCTTTATTGACATTTCAGAAAAATTATGGGCACCGGGACTCTATTTTTGACATTTAGGCAGCAAAAAAGGGTTGTTTTTACTCCTATATACCCTTGTAAAGTGATGAAATGCCTATAAAGGAACTCCTTTATAGGCATTTGAAAATGAAAATACCCATAAAGGAGTTCCTTTATGCCTTGTGAAAAAGTATTTATGGGTACATAGGAGTTCCTTTCCTGACATTTTAACACGAAAATAGGGGGTATAGTAACTCCTTTATACCTTGGGAAGATGAATACATGCCTATATAGGAGTTGAAAGTTTAAAATTCTAAATATAACATTTAGCTGTTGGAGCTTAATTATTATTCACCCTTGAATTTTTTGTCTAATAGAATATCATATTCTTCTTGTGTATAAAATTTTGTTTTTAAAGCCTTTCTATCACTTAAATCATAAATGAAATCTGTTTTGTCATCGCATCTTATTCCCCAAAGCTTAAAATAGTCTTCTTTAGTAAAAGAAGGTATATTTTCATCATAATTAAGTTTTACTCTATATGCGCAAACTTCATAATAATCAACATAATTAAAAATAGGAACATGAATAGAATTTATCTTACTATTGGTTTCTTTTTTAATTGAAATTAGATGTAATGAAATCATTTTTATAAGATTATCAATAACTTCATCTATACTTTCTTCATATAAAGGATAAATGATAATTTCAAGATCTTTAAAGATAAATTTAGCAACTTCAATGTCTGGATTATATTTTTCGTTCTTTTTGAAAAGTTCCTTTATTTTTTCAAAAATGGGTTTCCAAAAATATCCAACTCCCATTTTTATCCCTTCTTCAATATAATCTTTTGCAAAGTCTGTAAAATTGATGTTGTTAATAATTTCCATAGCAAACTCATACAGCCCTCCACCCAAGGCATCTGTTCGTTCACTTTTTATCTCAATTTCATATTCTGAAGATAATTCTTTTTGGAAAATATCTATTTCTTCAAAATCATGACCTTCTGGATATGTCCAATAGGACAATTTAACTTTTATATTTTCCATTGTTAACTTTATTTATGAGGGTTGTTAATTTTTCTCAATTGTGTTGTAAGTTGAATATCACTAATATGGAGAATATTTAAAAAATTAGGATGAATATCTCTTTCTTTCAATGTTTTAAAATGGTCGTCATTAGTTAGGAAAACATCTGCATAATTAATATAAATACTATGGAGAGAATCCATAAAAAGTCCACGGTTAATTTTTTTTATTGATGTTTGGTGGTATACCATAATTGCCATTTGATAAAAAGGGCCTCTTAGAATAAGGTCCTCATACATATTCATTACATAATTTAATCTCTCAATAGAGTCTTGGATACCAACTTTTTGCCAATATGCTTTTATTGGTGTGTTATCTATTTCAACCTCTAAACATAAAATATAAAAGGCTAGTAGAATAGAAATTTTTACTACCTTGTGATAATCAGGGTCGGCATATATTAATTGGGTCTCAATTTTTTTATAAAAGCTATTTACGAAGATTTGAATAGAAAGTTCGTCATCAGATATAGTAATATCCAATACTATTCTGTTTATTATTTTATCAAATTGTTTTGAAAGCTTTTGAAATGTTTGCATTTTGGCTTTCAGGTCTTCATAATCATAAACAAAAGTTTTACGTTTGTCCGTACAAATGTCTGTCCATGTTGTGGCTATTGAGAGTTTACTTTGGAAATCATATTTTTTTTCAATAAGAGGGCATCCTGAATTTATATAATTGATAATAAATTCAGAAGGAGAATTAAGTAGTTTTTCATGGAATAAATGCTGACAGAAAAAGATTATATTTTCTCTTTTTTCTATATTACTTGTTAATAGAATTTCCCAGAGTGTTACTGGTGATAAATACCATAAATTACCCTTTACATTTTGAAGCCCTTTTGTTGCTAAAGCATCCTGCCAGTTATAATTGTCAGCAAAATAATTTACAGCAGAAGTCTCTAAATAAATATTTGAATTAGAAAATTGCATAATTTATGGCTCCATAAATTTATCTTTATCAAATTTAGCTAGTTTGTCGTATTCATTTTTTAAAATGCAAACGAGCTCATCAGACCCGATGCCTCTTATATCTGATTTTTTAGTTACGAAAAGAGCGGAATATACCTCATTTATTTCGGGGTTTAGTCCTCTTCTTGAAAATGCAAATGTTAATGAGTTAAGTTTTTGAAGTCTAGCGGACATATTGATGCATGGGCCAACGAAATCATCTCCGTTACCGACACTATATATTGAACCCCGTGCTATTCCACATCTTAATTTAGTTGGGGCAGAAGCAATCTTTCTTGTAATTTTCTTATAGAAATCGGATTTGTATTTTTCGCAAATTTCATACATGGAAAAAACAATATTCGTTATTTCAATTTCATCCAATAGATGTACATCCCATATAAATAGGATACCGTCTCCCATAAATTTTGAAAGAAAAGGTAATTCAGAATAAGTATATATTCCTTCTGGGAATTCATCGTCAATTAGTTCTTGTCTTACTTGTTCAAAAAGCCATTTTAAAAACTCACTTAAATATTCTGGTACAGCAAGTTGTGGGTCAATTTGTTTGCAAAAAGCTGTAAAACCTTCTAAATCAAAAAGGACGCTTAAGGCACTTACTTGATTAGATTTAGCGGCAATTTTACCAAGCCCAAGAATATCTTCATTAAAACTTTCAAATTTCTCTTTAGTCATTAAAGTTAAGGTTTTATTATTCCTTTTTACTTTAATATAGTCTTTCGCTTCTGTTGTGAATTTTGCCATATCAAATTTATTGTCTTTAATTACTTATAATAGTATTACACCAGCAACATACTTTCCGTTTTCCATTCATACAAGAGTAGAAATACCCTTTTTTCATAGGAAAAATACTCTTTTTACAAATGGCAAAAAGGTATAAAAACAAAAAAGGATTGCCCTGTATAAACAGGCAATCCTTTTTATTAGGTGTAAAAGTTAAACTTATTTAATAATAAGGGTTGATTTCTTGTTGTCGTCTATGGCTACAAAGGTAAACTCACCTGTAACGGCTTTTTCTCGGCCATCCATATACATTTGTTCTATATATATTTCAACGCGTACCTTTAAGCTCGTAGTGCCAATATAGGTTACTTTACCCACCAGCTCTATAATGGTTCCTGCGGGTATAGGCTTTTTAAAATCTATTCGGTCGCTGCTAACGGTAACCATTTTCTGGCGACTAAAACGGGTAGCTGTTATAAAAGCCACTTCGTCCATCAGGTGCATGGCACTACCTCCGAACAAGGTGTCGTAATGGTTAGTAGTATTGGGAAATACTGCTTTAAATATACGTGTTTCGGAGGCTTGTATTTTTTCTTCTAATGACATACTTGCTTTCGTTTATGAGCCACAACTGATACAACCGTCTTCCATGGTACACACCGGGCCGTCTATTTGTATAGGCTCAATGGTATCGGTACTGGCTTGTACTTTGTTTTCGCTTACGGGAATAATGGGTTTTATTTCGTTACTGCCTTGTTTTTCTACCGTAAACTGTACGGCCTGGGTAGCGGCCTGGCTGCGTAAATAATACATACCAGTTTTTAAACCTTGTTTCCAGGCATGGAAATGCATAGAGGTTAGTTTAGCAGCGGTAGGATTATCAACAAACAGGTTTAACGATTGCGACTGGCATATAAAGGCACCTCTGTCGGCAGCCATATCAATAATATTACGTTGTTTTATTTCCCAAACGGTTTTGTAAAGCTCTTTAATATCGGCCGGTATTTCTTCAATGTTTTGTATAGAACCATTGGCAGCTACAATTTTGTTTTTCATGCTGTTGTTCCACAAGCCCAGGTTAACGAGGTCTTTTAACAAGTGTTTGTTTACGATGATGAACTCACCGCTTAATACGCGCCTGGTATATATATTGGAAGTATAAGGCTCAAAACACTCGTTGTTACCAAAAATTTGCGAGGTAGAAGCCGTAGGCATAGGAGCTACCAGTAATGAATTGCGTACACCATATTGTTTTACTTCGGCTTTTAAGGCTGTCCAGTCCCAACGGTTGGTAGGGGTTACTCCCCACATATCGAACTGGAATATACCTTTCGATACCGGTGAGCCTTCATAGGTTTGGTAAGGGCCGTCTTGTTTAGCCAAATCCTTACTGGCCGTCATAGCCGCAAAGTAGATGGTTTCGAAAATGTTTTTGTTTAACATTTTAGCCAACTCACTTTCAAATGGTAAACGCAACAATATAAATACATCGGCTAAACCTTGTACACCTAAACCAATAGGGCGGTGTTTCATGTTAGAGGTACGTGCTTCTTCAACCGGGTAATAGTTGTTGTCTATTATCTTGTTTAGGTTTTTGGTTATTTCATAGGTTACCTCGTATAGTTTCTGGTGGTCAAACTCACCATTGATAACAAAACGCGGCAATGCCAAAGAAGCTAAGTTACACACCGCCACTTCCTCAGGGCTGGTGTATTCCATTATTTCGGTACACAGGTTACTGCTTTTAATAGTACCTAAGTTTTGCTGGTTGCTTTTGCCATTGGCCGCATCTTTATACAACATATAAGGCGTGCCTGTTTCTATCTGCGATTGTAAAATGGCAAACCAAAGGTCTTGTGCTTTAACCGTTTTGCGGGCTCTGCCTTCGCTTTCGTATTTGGTATAAAGCGCTTCAAACTCAGCTCCCCAGCATTCGCTTAAGCCCGGTGCTTCGTTAGGACAGAATAAGCTCCACTCGCCATTGGCTTCTACACGTTTCATAAATAAATCGCATATCCATAAAGCAAAAAACAAATCCCTGGCTCTCATTTCCTCTTTACCGTGGTTTTTGCGTAAGTCTAAAAACTCAAATACATCGGCATGCCAAGGCTCTAAGTATATAGCAAAGGCACCCTTGCGTTTTCCTCCCCCTTGGTCTACATAACGGGCCGTATCGTTAAATACGCGTAACATGGGTATAATACCATTGCTGGTTCCGTTGGTACCGCCAATATAGCTGCCGGTAGCTCTTATATTGTGAATAGCTAAACCTATACCTCCGGCACTTTGCGAAATTTTAGCCGTTTGTTTCAAGGTATCGTAAATACCGTCAATGCTATCGTCCTTCATGGTTAACAGAAAGCACGAGCTCATTTGTGGCTTGGGCGAACCGGCATTAAACAGGGTAGGCGTAGCGTGGGTCATCCAACGCTCGCTCATTAAGTGGTAGGTTTTTATAGCCGATTCTATATCTTCCTTATGAATACCTACCGCCACACGCATATACATGTGTTGCGGACGCTCCGCTATTTTACCATCTATCTTTAACAGGTACGATTTCTCTAAGGTTTTAAACCCAAAGTAATCAAAACCAAAATCGCGGTCGTATATAATGGTACTGTCCAGTAACTCGGCATGCTCTTCTATAATAGCCATTACATCATCGGCTATAAGCGGTAGCTTTTTACCCGTAGCTTTATCTATATAGTTATAAAGCATACCCATGGTTTCCGAAAAGCTTTTTACCGTGTTTTTATGCAAATTACTTACAGCTATACGCGATGCTAAAATAGCATAATCAGGATGCGTAATGGTAAGCGATGCAGCCGTTTCAGCCGCTAAGTTATCCAGTTCCGTAGTGGGTACCCCTTCGTATATTCCTTCGATGGTTTTTTTAGCCACATCTATAACATTTACCATGGGGCTTAAGCTGTAGCTTAGTTTTTCTATACGGGCAGTAACCTTATCAAATTTTACTGACTCCTTTTTACCGTTTCTTTTTATTACAAACATTGTTTACTATTTATGATTTGTGATTGATGATATATGATGTATGTCCCGATAGCTATCGGGATTGATATATTGCTTTTGTTGTTCTTTATAATTGATGATGTGTTGATATTGAAATCATAAATCCAATATCATAAATCATCAATTTTTACCTTTAACTGTTTTTACCGTGGCTACAAAAATGCTTACCAACTCGTTTGCTTCTTTTACTAATGGATTGGTGATGGTATCTGCTAACAGTTCTGCTTCTGTCATTACTTCTAACCAATACATACTTTCATCTGCTTCTTCTATAATTATTTCCATTTTATAAATAAAGTCTGCTGTCGATTTTGCCCTGCAAGCCGCTCTGTAATTGGCACCAACCGACCCTGCTGACCTTATTAATTGTTTTGCCAATTCATATCCGGCTGTACTTTTAGGCAACTGGTCACAAAGCTTTAGTATGGCTATATGAAATGCTTTCGTCCGCTTCTTTAATTCATCCCGAGTCATTTGATGTATGATTTATGATGTGTGAATTATGATGTTTTTGGTTAATTGTTTTAATCGTTTTATTCTTTTTGTTATAAATTGATTTGTAGCAATGGAAGTTCTAAATCACATATCACTCATCCGCAATCCTAAATCCCTTCATATCCTAAATCACAAATCCTTTCATATCATAATTCATAAATCAAAAATCAGCAATCCTAAAAGTCTTCTTCCGTTGAAAATACCTGCGATTCCTTATTACCCATTACACCTGCTTTTTGGTAATCGCCTACGCGTTTTTCAAAAAAGTTGGTTTTACCTTGTAATGAAATCATTTCCATAAAATCAAATGGATTGGTGACATTGTATATTTTAGCACAGCCCAGTTCTGCTAACCAACGGTCGGCTACAAACTCTATGTATTGCTGCATCAGTTTGGCATTCATACCAATTAAGTTTACCGGCAATGCTTCGCTAATAAATTCTTTTTCAATGCTTACGGCTTCTTCAATAATGGCACGTACTTCTTGTTCGCTTAATTTGTTTTGCAACATGCTGTACAGCAGGCAGGCAAACTCACAATGCAATCCTTCATCGCGGCTTATTAACTCATTGCTGAAAGTAAGGCCGGGCATTAAGCCACGTTTCTTCATCCAGAAAATAGAGCAGAAGCTGCCACTGAAAAATATACCTTCAACCGCTGCAAAGGCCACCAAACGTTCTGCAAAGCTGCCGTTCTCTATCCAGCGCAAAGCCCATTCGGCTTTTTTCTTAACAGCCGGAACGGTATCTATGGCATGGAACAGCTTGTGTTTTTCCTGCGGGTTTTTAATATAAGTATCAATCAGTAAAGCGTAGGTTTCGCTGTGTATGTTTTCCATCATTATCTGGAAACCATAAAAACACCTGGCCTCAGGCAGTTGCACTTCGCTCATAAAGTTAACCGCCAGGTTTTCGTTTACTATACCATCGCTGGCCGCAAAAAAGGCCAGTACATGGCTAATAAAATGGCGCTCCCCATCGTTTAAGCTTTCCCAGTCCTTCATATCGCCACTCAGGTCAATTTCTTCAGCTGTCCAAAAGCTGGCTTCGTGCCTTTTATATTGCTCCCAAATTTTAGGATAGTTAATAGGTAAAATAACAAAGCGGTCTTTGTTTTCCTTCAGTAATATTTCTTCGCTATTAGCTTGTATCATATCGTTGTTTGGTATTTATTTTTTTTCGCAAAAGGGAAATAAACAACGATAATTTGCCCCTTATAACCGGGTTAATTATGGAGTATGCATATTGCCTTTGTTGCGAAGGCTCGGCACAAAATTATTTTGTGAGGTAATCTGACTTATCCATTACTTTTCGGAATTACAGTTGCGGCACAGCCCACGATTTACACATGGTTCCCCTCTATATTCACTTTAAATGAAAACAAAATAATGATGTAAAGAACTAGCACAATTGTAGCACTTAATTAAAAAAATAAAGCCATTTAATTATACCATTCGTGTGGATAAATTATAAAACAAAGCAGTGGTGCGGATTAACCTCACTCAGCTAAATATTTTAGGGTAAATGATGAAAAAATAATTTTGTAATATGGAAGATTATATAATCATTATTTAAAATTAGGTAGTGATTATAAAAACAAATAACAATACTTTTGCCGGGTGAAATTTTTAGCACCTATATTAGTAGGACTCATTAGTTTACAGTATGCCGTAGCAGGTACTATTGTAACCAGTGTAAGTACCCTTCCTTCTTTTGGAAACGTTTACCCGTATAACAGTTCCACCAGTTTAAAATATACCGTTTCGGGCAGTAGCTTAACAGCCCCTTTAATTATAAGCAGCAGTCCTGCCTTTGAGGTTTCGTTAACTTATGGCTACGGTTATGCAGGCAGTATTACCATTAACCCCACAGCAGGTACAGTTAGCAATACCGTTGTTTATGTAAGGTTTAGTCCTTCCATAGTAGCTACCTATGCCAGTGGCAGCAACAGTGTAAGCAATGCCAGTATTGGCTCTGCTACCGTAAGTGTTGCCGTAAGCGGTACCTGTATAGCTACCACTGTACCCAGCGGGGCTTCCACTTATTACAATACTATTAGCAGCACCGCAAGAGGCGCTGCTTTAAAAACAGCTTTGTATGGTAAAGTATCGGTAGGGACTACAGCCGTTGGTTATACGCCCGGTGTGTGGAATGCTTATGCCACTACCGATGTGCAACCCAATGGAAAAGTGTGGGATATATACAGCACTCGTTTTGATGTAAACTCGCCATACGAATATACCTTGAGTACCAACCAATGTGGAACCTATTCGGTTGAAGGTAATTGTTATAACCGCGAACATTCGTTTCCGCAAAGCTGGTTTAACTCCAGCTCCCCAATGGTAAGCGAGTTAAACCATGTTTTTGCTTCGGATGGCAAAGTAAACGGCATGCGCAATAATTATCCGTATGGGTATGTTACCACCGCTACCTATACCAGCTTGTATGGAGGTAAATTAGGTACCGGTACCGGTAATTTTGGTTATACAGGTACTGTTTTCGAACCTATTGATGAATATAAAGGCGACTTAGCCCGTGGTTACTTTTTTATGGCTACCCGTTACGAAAACTTAATTGCAAGTTGGAGTACCAATGGCAATGCAGGCGATATATTGGCAGGCAATAGCTTTCCGGCCTTTTTACCCTGGCAGTTAAGCCTGCTTTTAAGTTGGAACAATTTAGACCCTGTAAGCGACAAAGAAATAAAACGCAACAATGCCGTGGCTGCATTGCAAGGCAACAGAAACCCTTTTATTGATAGCCCGCAATACGTACAAAGAATATGGGGTGGGAGTATAGCCCCTGAACCAACTGTAAGCAGCAGTAATT
Source organism: uncultured Bifidobacterium sp. (assembly GCA_964442045.1). Lineage (GTDB taxonomy): Bacteria > Bacteroidota > Bacteroidia > UKL13-3 > UKL13-3 > JAAFJM01. The sequence goes on along the minus strand of CAYTWI010000040.1, from coordinate 15,496 downwards.
TAAACTACACCCACAACGGAACCAACACCGTTAACCTAAGTTGGAAAAGCGGTAACGGAAACAGGCGTATAGTTATAGCCAAAGCAGGCAGTGCCGTTAATGCCTTTCCTGTTGATACCTTTGCTTATGCTGCCAATGGTGCTTTTACCAGTGGTACTCATTTAGGCAATAACTGTTATGTGGTGTATAGCGGAACAGGCAGCTCTTGTACCATTACAGGCTTGAATAATACAACCAATTATTACTTTGCCATTTTGGAGTACAATGGTATTTCCAATATTACAAACTACAATACCACTACCTTTTTAGCCAGCGGACAAGTTACTTTACCCGTTAAGTGGTTAAGTTTTACGGCTAATTTGTATAATGATGAGTCAGTATTGTTAAACTGGCAAACAGCCACCGAACAAAACAACGCCTGGTTTGAAACCGAACGCAGTACAGATATGGAAAACTGGTTAGCGGTTGATAAACAAAAAGGAGCAGGCACCAGCAACCGTGTTAATAGCTACAATACCATAGATAATATAAGTGCTTTAAGCCATGTTGCAAACATTTATTACCGCATTAAGCAAATAGATGTAAATGGTCATTATACTTACAGCGAGATAAAACAGGTTACTGTTAACGCTAACCAAAACATAGCCATACAGGTTAACCCCAATCCATTTCATAGCAGTTTGGGTATCAATATAACATTGCCTACCCAACAAACCGTAAAAATAGCCATTAAAAACGGTTTGGGTTTAACAGTGGCTATATTCGAAAAAGAAATAAATACCGACAACCAATACATTCAGCTGGACGATTTACAGCGTTTACCTAGCGGTATTTATTTGGTAGAAGTGGAACATAGCTTTGGCACCCAGATAGTGAAATGCGTTAAGAATTAAATATTTTGTGTATGTTGAGCGTAGCCGAAACATACAAAATATCTTTACCTATAATCAGCAAACTTTGGATTTATTAATATGCGCTATTTTTATAAATTGCACCCAAGCATATTATAACCATGAAATTCGGACAAGTTACTAACCCAGAAGATATAGACTTTAGCATTCCTGCAGACCACCCGGACAACCGTAACGTTTTAAAAGGAAAAGAATCAACTAGCTTTAAAGCCTACGTTGGTTGTGCCAAATGGAATAAAACCGATTTAAAAAACTTTTATCCGCGTGGTACTAAGGATGAGTTGGTTTATTATGCTTCCCAATTTAACAGCATAGAGTTAAATGCTACCTTTTACCGTTTGTTTCCGGCCGAACAATTTGAAAAATGGCGCGATGCCGTACCCGAAGGCTTTAAGTTCTTTCCTAAAATAGGGCAGGATATTTCCCATTTAAAACGCTTAAACAATACCGAAAAGTTAGTAGATGAATACATACACAATGTATCGCATTTAAACGATAAGCTGGGTGTTCCGTTTTTGCAAATGATAGAAAACTTTGCCCCTAAAGACTTTGAACGCGTAAAAGCATTTATCAATCACTGGCCTGTCGACTTTCCTTTATCAGTTGAGTTCAGGCATACCAATTGGTATAACGACAAAGCCGTAGCCGATGAACTATATGCTTTATTAGAAAGTCGTAACATACTCAACGTGCTGGTTGATACAGCAGGCAGGAGAGATTTAATGCACATGCGTTTAACCACACCTACTGCTTTTGTGCGTTATGTAGGCGCCAACCATGAGTCGGACTACAAACGTTTAGACGATTGGGTAGAACGTATTGCTGCCTGGAAAAAACAAGGCTTGCAGGAGCTATACTTCTTTGTACACCAAAACATAGAGAAAGAATCGCCATTGCTTTCCGCTTACTTTATTGAAAAACTCAACAAAAAAATAGGAACAAATATACCTGTTCCCCAAACCTTGAATACCGCAGGTAAGTTGTTGTAGCGTTTATTTTAATATACTCGCTCGCGTCTCGCTAGTGAGTATATTGTTTAGCCGCTGGCTGGTATAAATTAAAAAATCCAAATAATGAAACTACTTGTTGGAATAATCTTGGTTTGTTTATCAATAGGGTGCATAAACAGTAACAAGCATGTTGAATTTGGAAAAGATTCAAAAGGCCTAAAATTGAATAATAAGCTATTACAACATGTATTTGATAGCATTATTGCTACAGAAAAAGAAGTAAAAGATTTAGCTATTAGTTTAATAATACATGATAGTGAACTATACCAAAAATTGCTTTATGTGAATAAAGCAAATCGAAAAATATTCTTACAGGAGGATGTGAATAATCCTCAAATAATCACTACTTATCAGAATGTACCAGTTTATGTATACATACAAAGTTGCGATGACTTGTTTTATAGTTTTAGCAATGAACAAGTAAAAGATGAATTAGTTATAATGTATTGTAAGCCAATAAGACTTATATTAAAGGGAGATAGTTTGCAGTATAGTAATAGGTGAGTAGATTATCAAAAAGGAATTCCCAATAGTAATTCTATTAATAAAAGCATCCGACCAATTTAACAAATCATATATCATACATCAAAAATCACAAATCCTTCATAATGTCTCCTTACTAAATGTTTTGAGAAGAAATATTATATTTGTTATCCAAAAATAAACAAATGAAAAAATCATTCCTGTCAGCATTACTATTCCTTACCATTTTTTATGCCTTTGCACAAAATCAGGCCCCTGTAAAACCTAAACTTTCGCCATTTACCCGTAAGTTTATGTTAGAGCAGCAAAGCAAGTCGAAAGACCAAAAGCCAAACTATCTATACAAAAAAGGTACCGATGGAAAGCTGTATGTAAGTGCAGTTATTAAAGTGTCTGATGCTACTGTTGCACAAAAGGGTTTAACTAAAATAGGCGCCCATGTAGGTACAAAAGCAGGCAAAGTATGGACCGTAAAAGTTCCGGCCGATAAAGTACAGGAGTTTGTAGAGTTAGCAGGCATTTTTTACATACAGATAGATGAACCAGTAAAGCCACATTTAAATATAGTACGTGGTGTTACCCGTGCTGATTCTGTTCAAAAGGGCATTAACTTACCACAAGCTTACACCGGAAAAAACGTAGTAATGGGTGTGATTGATTTTGGTTTTGATTACAAACATCCTACACTTTACGATACAGTTGGCGGACGTTACAGAGTAAAGCAAGTGTGGGAACTAAATGGAGTAGGTACACCACCAACCGGATATAATTATGGTAGAGAGTTAAAAGATACAAACAGTATTAAGGCTGCTGATACAGATAATCCTAAACAAACACATGGTACCGGAGTTGCAGGTATTGCTGCAGGTTCAGGTTACGGCAGTCCAACACTCAATACACGTTACAGAGGTATAGCCTACGATGCTGATATGGTATTTGTTGGTGTAAGGCGCGATTCTATTGAACAGCAATGGTTAGAAGGAGGTTTCTCCGATTTTATAGATGGTATCAGTTATATATTTGATTATGCCAAATCAGTTAATAAGCCGGCTGTTGTTAATATAAGCTGGGGTTCACAATCAGGCCCGCACGATGGTAATACCCTTTTTAACGAAGCCTGCGATAACCTGACAGGCAGCGGACGCATTATAGTAATGAGTGCAGGAAATGATGGCGAAGAAAAAATACATCTTTCCAAAACATTTACCCCTACCGATAGCTTATTGAATACCTTTCTTACGTTTACTCCGGCTACCTATAAAAGAACCTGGGTTGATGTGTGGGGCGATACCAGCAAAACATTTTGTGGTCAGGTAACATTATACAGTGGTGGAGTAGCAGGCAGTACCACAGGTATGGTTTGTATTGACGATTTAATGCATCCGTTTACCTTAATAGGTGCCAATGGCGATACCTGTACTGTTGAAGTTATCACATCAACATCAGAGTTTAATGGTAAACCCCGTATGACATTGAGTATATTTAACAAAGCTGCTGATAATGTATGCGTAACCTTAAAAGGAACTGATGGTGCTATAGATGCATGGAATGAATATTATTATTACGGCTTTCCAAAAGGCTTTCAAAGTGAATTCAGCAATTTAAGTTATTCATGGGCAACAACAGGCAATACCAATACTACTGTGAGCGATATGGGAGCAGGTAGATCAATTGTATTGGTAGGAGCATACGCTTCCAAAATTTCCTATACCGATATTAATTCAAATCCGTGGTCCTATTCCAATTATGTAACATCTGGTAAAGCTGTTCCTTTTTCAAGCCACGGTCCTATGATAGATGGCAGAATAAAACCCGATATTTCAGCACCCGGTCTTACCATTGGCACTTCTTATACTTCTTACGATAGTGCCTATACACCAACAGGTGCCAGCAGTAGAAGTATTGTAAGTGGATTTACACACCCCGTTACCGGAAAAAGATATTATTATGGTGAGTTTACCGGAACCTCAGCCTCAGCGCCTGTAGTTTCAGGTATAGTAGCATTAATGCTGGAAGCCAATCCACGTTTATTCCCTTCACACGTGCTTAATATTTTTGCCAAAACTGCTATTACTGATTCTTACACAGGAACCATTCCTGCAGAAGGTAACAACACCTGGGGACACGGAAAAGTAAATGCTTATGGCGCAGTAAAAGGAGCCATAGCCGTTTTGGGCGTATATAATTCAGCAGGCAAAAAGTTAGAGTGTGCATTGTATCCAAATCCCAACAAAGGCGACTTTACATTGGATTATGCGTCAGCCGATAAAAACCCGCTACATATAGAAATATTCAACAGTAGCGGAAACAGGGTATTATCAAAAGACTGGATTCCTGAAATTGGTTTAAACAGCAATACTATTAACCTATCAAACGAACCACAAGGTATTTACATCATCAGGCTTTCATCAGACGAAGGTTTTACCACCGTTAAAATGTTAATAGACTAATCCAATAAAGATATATTGGTTTTACATCAAAAAAAACACTGGTTTACGAAAGTAGGCCAGTGTTTTTTTTGATAGGATAAGTACTATTTAATGATACTGAATGTCCCTTATACGACAAATTCTGATAAAGAATAAAAGAAGAATCTATAGAATTCTCGATAATGTAATTGTTTTATCTGTATTATTAACAATATAGCATAATGTAGATAAAACAGTATTGGAAAACTTAATGAAAAATGGATTTTTTTAGTCAACAGCAATTTTTTGAATAGCCCACTCATTAGCTAATCCTGAATCTTTTGCTTTAGTTAAGACAAATATATTATCACCTGTAGAATTACTGAATACAAAATAAGGTTCAGCAACATAAAAATTACCTCCTCCCATATTATTAGGCACAAAATATTTCTCTAAATCATAAATACCTTTAAACGTAAGGTTACTTGAATTATAAACTGAAATACTTGGGGCATTTTGATTACTCCAAGGATCATTAATGGTTGATACAATATATAAATTACTTCTTATTGCAGAATGATCTAACCACATAATAAGAGAAGAATTAGAGCTAAGTATTATCTTACCATTGTATTTCATGTCTTGATCACGTATTTCTGAGGTTCTTAAAACGGTACCCCCTTTTGTGAAAACTCTACTTCCATCTTCAGAAAACCACAAATCTCCGTTAATAGGATAATCACCATGGTATGGAGAATCATATAAATATTTAGCACCACCTGTTTGAATATCATATTTTTCAATATCAGAAGGAGATAATCCATTATTAGTACCATATATAAACTTTCCTGAAGGATGTAATTTAGCCTTTGTTCCTGCATAAATTGAGTTACCTGTCTGTAGCACCTCATTATCATTGGTTAAATCTACTCTAATACATCTAATCTTTTCCCATTGGTCTACTTTGGGAAAAACATATGCCCATTTATTATTGCCAAGAACGATATCAAGTGCATTACAAGAAACACTAAAAGATTTAATTATTGTTTTATTAGTTAAATCAACGTAAGTAATATATCCATCATGCCCAACTACGGCATTAGTTCCATCAGATGAAACAGAAACACAAGTTGGATTATAATTTAAGTTTAAACTCGAAGTTGTGCCTAATAGCGTATTGTAAATGTTAATTGTAGAGGGTGATGATGATACAAAAACAATAATATCCTTTACTTTTGAATATTCTGCATCTACTACATTTGTTGTTAATTTAATTTTTTGTTCCTTAAAATGTTCAATACAAACATCTATTGTATCTAATTTGTCATTTATATTCAAATAAATCTGAGCATAATATTTACCGCTTACCATATTAACTCTGTTTGCTGTAAATTCAATATTGTTTTGTTTTCCAACTAATACACTTCCTGATAGAGATGTTATTGATATCAAATTGTTAGATGTTGTGATTGAATAAGTAAGAGGAACATTCCCTTCATTTTTAATAACTACTCCTTTATTTGATTCAAATACCGAAAACAATAAAGAATCAGGTAGTGTGTACTGCAATTGTTCTCCAACATAACCCTTTACATAAACTATTTTGTTTCCTAATGTCGATATTATTTCAATTTTACCATCGTATTTACCAGGTAAGAAATTTGAAAAATCAGAAGATATCTGAATGTTTTCTAAACTATTGTTAATAACCCCAGACTTTGAACTAAATTTTAGCCAATCAGGATGCGAGATTATCTGATACTCACATTTATTAGCTGGTTTAGTAGAGAGGATCAACTTTTTCATTTCATTTCCATTAAAAACCAAAGAATCGGTTGATACTAATAGCTGAGGTTCAATCGTTGTTTCTTTCGTACATCCTCCAATAATCAATACAAGTAAACTTATGTAGAAAATTTTTTTCATTTTTAATATATTAAACACAATAATTTAAAATTTTCAAGGTTGGTTTAATTACAAATATAGTTTTAAAGAAAATGCCATACCTCTAAAAAACTAACAGTATAATTAACCCCAATTTAAAGGCTGCAAGAATATTGATTATTTTTATTAAGCTAAATTAAAAAATGGCATTTTAATAAATAAGGCTGTACTATTTATCAAACTGATTAAATTTCAATATGTTGAGTTTAATCGTTTGTTGAAAAGTGTATTTAGTGGATTTTTGATATCGAAAAGTCATCTCCATATCAATTAAAAAATTGGTAAATACTTTCCATCAAAGAACTATTTTGGGAATAAGAGGATATATATGACTATAATATAAATTTTACTGATTTTTAATTGTACATAAGTGGTTTTGAACATTGAAAATTAAAGTATAAAGAAACTAATTCTTTTTCAATCCTTCTATTTCAACCCGCATACTCCGCAACATATTCATAATACTATCCAGGTTTAATTCATCCTCTTTTGCATCAGACATATTCAGGTTACAAACAAACTCCCATATTTCAATAATAGTAGCTGCATGTACCGCATAAGGCTCATAGTTTTTATTGTCGGAAACCAGCTGTAAGTTATTTCCATCACGGAACACCCGTTTATAAACCACTCCTTCATCTTTGGTAATTAATACATACGTGCTGCCATTGCGTATGTCGTTAATTGATTCCACATATTTACCAATTACAAAACAACCATCTTTAAGCGGAGGCATAGAGTCGCCCTTAATAGGGAAAGCACGGTGTTTACCAATAACCCTGAAAGGCAAATTCATCACAGGCAAACTTTCAATATACTCAGGGTCGGCATAACCATTTAAGTACCCGGCCGAAGCTTTTACCGTTACCACTTCAACCTGGTCGTTGTTATTTTTATCGACCACAATCGGAAACAATATACGGTTATCACCCACCTTAATTAAAGAGTCCGTATCAACCGTTCGCAGGTCACATTTAACCAATGCATCAATAGAAACATGAAACAGGTTCGATATTTTAATTAAGGTTTCTACTGGCGGATCGCAACGTTCTTCCTCGTACGAGCCAATACGTGCGCGTGTACTGTCTAAGGCACTAGCCAGCTGTTCCTGCGACCATTTTTTTAACTGCCTTAAATGCTTGATGTTACTTGAAATTTTACTCATGCTAAAATATTTAGCACAATAATACTAAAAATATTGGTAATATTGCATACTGTTTTCAACAAACAATTTTGCATTGTAGTGCCAAGTGGAGGCGAGGTGTTTATTTAATTGATTACAACGTTTGAAAAATATACTCGTCTCCACTTTACAATAGCAAAATACAAAGACTTACAGGAAAAGAAATAGTTCACTTAAACAATAGCACTACACCAACATGAACAGGCAAATAGTACATATTGATTTAGATTCTTTTTTTGTTTCAGTCGAAAGATTGAGCAACCCGGCCTTATATGGAAAACCCGTATTAGTGGGGGGTATGAGTGACAGGGGAGTGGTGGCTGCGTGCAGTTACGAAGCCAGAGCCTTTGGAATTCATTCAGCTATGCCCATGAAAATGGCCCGCCAGCTTTGTCCCGAAGCTATTATAGTGCGTGGCGATACAGGAAGGTACAGTTACTACTCCAACATGGTAACAGAGATTATTGCCAATGATGTACCCTTATATGAAAAAACATCTATCGATGAATTTTATATTGATTTAACAGGCATGGATAGGTTTTTCGGTTGCTATAAACTGGCTACTGAATTAAGGCAGAAAATTACCAAAGAAACCAATCTGCCTATTTCATTTGCCTTGTCGGCAAACAAAACAGTATCAAAAGTAGGTACAGGCGAAGCCAAGCCAAACGGACAAAAAGAAATTCCTATTGGTACCGAAAAAAACTTTTTAGCCCCTTTATCCATTCGTAAAATACCCATGGTAGGCGATAAAACCTATCAGCTGCTGCGCGATATGGGTGTAATGTATATTAATACTTTACAGCAAATGCCGATGGTTTTGTTGCAGCAAGTATTAGGCGATAATGGCAGCGTAATATGGCGCAAAGCCAATGGTATTGACGACTCATTGGTTGTTCCGTATACCGAACGTAAATCTATATCCACCGAGCAAACCTTTGATAAAGATACCATTGATGTAAAAGCATTGAAAGGTATACTCATTGGCATGACCGAAAAATTAGCTTTTCAATTACGCAGTGAGCAAAAGTTAACAGCCTGTGTAACCGTTAAAATCCGTTATTCTGATTTTAACACCTATACCATGCAGTTACGCATTCCATATACCTCCTTAGACCATATACTCATTGAAAAAGTAAACGAACTGTTTGACAAGCTGTATCAGAAACGAATGCTGATTCGCTTAATAGGTGTGCGGTTTAGCCATTTGGTACAAGGCGGCCATCAATACAATTTATTTGAGCAAACACTTGAGCAAATACAGCTATACCAGGCTATGGATAAAATACGCAAACGTTATGGTAAAGATGCTGTAAACCGTGCTGCAGGCATGGATTTTCAGTCGCACGATTTTAATCCGTTTAGTGGTAAAACAAAATAGCCCATGTTACTTAACTGCCATACCTATTATAGTTTTTGTTATGGTACCTATACCATTGAAAACCTGTTGGACGAAGTAATACAAAAAGGTTACGACACCTTTGTATTAAGCGATATAAACAATACCTCCGCCTGTTTAGATAGCATCCGTTTAGCACAGGAAAAAAACATAAAACCCATTGTAGGTATAGATTTCAGAAACCATACCCAACAGCAATATATTGGCATTGCCACCAATAATGCAGGCTTTAAAGAATTAAACGAACATCTTTCCCTACACCTGCATAGCAGCATTCCCTTTAACCAAACGGCTCCGGAGTTTAATAACGCCTATATTATTTATCCCTTAAGTACCTATAAAGGCTGGCCCTTGCGTGATAATGAGTTTGTAGGCGTAGGCATAAAAGAATTAGCCAACCTGGCCTTTTTACCCGCTAAGCAACAAACCCACAAACTGGTAGCATTACAAACCGTTTCGTTTGCCAACAAGCAAAACTTTAATGCACACCGTTTATTACGTGCCATTGATACCAACAACCTGCTTAGCAAACTGCCTTTAACACAACAAGCCAAAGGTACAGAGTTTATGCTCAGCAAACATGAAATGTATGCAGCCTATGCGGCTTACCCTGCTATTATAGCCAATACCGAGCATATATTAAATAACAGCAGCATACATTTTGATTACGGTAAGCTAACCAATAAAAACTTAAAACATTATACAAAAAGTATAGCCGATGATATAGCTTTATTACGCAACGAGTGCATGCAAGGCCTGACTTATCGTTATCCAAATCCATCAGCCCAAGTATTGCAGCGTATAGAAAAAGAACTGGATGTAATAGGGCAGCTTAATTTTGCCTCTTACTTTTTAATTAACTGGGATATTGTAAAATATGCACGCTATAAAAATTATTATTATGTAGGGCGGGGTAGTGGTGCCAATAGTATTGTAGCCTATTTATTAAACATTACCGATGTAGATCCCATTGAGCTCGATTTATATTTTGAACGCTTTATAAATATACACCGGAACAATGCACCCGATTTTGATATGGATTTTTCATGGACAGACCGTGACGACATTACCAGATATATTTTTGACACATTTGGCAGACACCGTACTGCATTACTTGGAACCTATAGCACCTTTCAGCACGATGCCGTTACACGCGAGTTAGGAAAAGTATTTGGCTTACCACCTAATGAAATAGATAAACTGCAACGTAATAAAACAGGTGAAGGTTTAGATGATATAAGCAAATTAGTAATACGTTACAGCCATTTAATAAAAGGGTTTCCAAGCCACTTAAGTATACATGCCAGCGGCATTATTATTTCAGAAGAGCCCATTAGTTGCTATACCGCTACCAATTTACCACCCAAAGGTTATCCAACTACCCAATTCAGCATGTTAGAAGCCGAAGATATAGGCTTGTACAAATTTGACATATTGAGCCAGCGCGGATTAGGTAAAATAAAAGATACCCTGAGCATAGTAAAAGAAAACAAAGGAGTTGATATAGACATACACAACATTGCAGCCTTTAAAAACGATGAGCAAATAAAAGCCCTGTTACGGAAAGGAAATACCATAGGTTGCTTTTATGTGGAGTCACCGGCTATGCGAATGTTATTAGCCAAGTTACAGGCCGATGATTATTTGCGCCTGGTGGCAGCCAGCTCTATTATACGCCCCGGTGTAGCCAAAAGCGGTATGATGCGCGAATATATTATTCGTTTTCGCGATGAAAGTTTAAGAGAAAAAGCCCGGGCCAAGCTACCTGAGTTATATAATCTGTTAGCCGAAACCTATGGCGTAATGGTATACCAGGAAGATGTAATAAAAATAGCCCATTTGTTTGCCGACCTAACCCTTGCCGAAGCCGACTACCTGCGCAGAGGTATGAGCTGGAAATTTAAGAAACGTAACGAGTTTGATCAGGTACGCGAAAACTTTTTCCGCAATTGCTTAAAAAAAGGTCACGATATCAATACCATAAACGAAATATGGAATCAGATAGAAAGTTTTGCCAATTTTGCTTTCTCCAAAGGACATTCAGCCAGCTATGCCGTAGAAAGCTATCAGGCATTATTTTTAAAAGCTTATTATCCCTTAGAATATATGGTTGCCACCTTAAACAATGGCGGAGGTTTTTACCGTACCGAGTTATATATACACGAAGCACGTATGCATGGAGCCATTATTCAAAAGCCATGTGTTAATTATAGCGAAGCCCATTGTGTAATAAAAGATACCACCATATACCTTGGTTTAAGTTTAATAGCCGAGTTAAACGAGCAAAATATAAAAACCATTATAAACGAAAGAAGGCACAACGGTCACTATAAAAACATACACGATTTTTTACAACGTATTCCCATATCCATAGAGCAAATGCGGTTATTAGTAAAAGCAGGTGCTTTTAACTTTACGGGGCGTAATAAAACCGAGTTATTATGGGAGATACACAGCATTATATCGCCCAACACAAAAAAAACAAATACACCCGAATTATTTCAAACAGCTACTCCTCACTGGCAATTACCAGCTTTTAATCATTCCGATACAGATGAAGCCTTTGACGAGATAGCCCTGTTTGGCTTTTCCTTATGTGCACCATTTAATTTATTAAAAGACCCCATACCTACTACCATAACAGCCGAGCAAATAAGCAGGTTAATAAATAAAACAGTAAGCATAATGGGTTATTTGGTCAATATAAAAAATACCTATACCGGTAAAGGAGAGAAAATGCACTTCGGTACTTTTTTAGATATGGCAGGTCATTGGATAGATACCGTTCATTTTCCACCAAGCTTAAAACAATACCCGTTTACCGGCAATGGCTGTTACTTAATTAAAGGCAAAGTAGTAAACGAATACGATTTTATAAGTATAGATGTAAGCGAATTGACGCGCTTGCCTGTGGTGGATAGGGAGGTGTAAGGGATTTTGAATGCTGAATTTTGGATGAGTTCGGAATGCGGAATGACAAAAATGCGAAAAGAGGATGGTGAAAATTTGCTTTTGTTTTAATAATAAAAAAACCAAGTCATGCTGCAAGCATCTTATTAGTTTTAACTAATTGCTTTTATTAATTGTTCCTTATTTCAGTATTTCCACCAACCAGTTTTGTATAAGTTGATAAAAATACCAATCTTAGAAAATATCTACACAATAATTAGCTAATTTTTAATCAATTTCTGACTGTAATTATTACCATTATTATCAATCACCATCATCAAATAAACACCCGATTTTAACTCTTTCACATCTATTTCACTTTTATGGGTAGTTAAGATTTCCTTGCCTAATAAATCATATAAAATAGCCTTATTCAAACCTAAATTATTAAGTAAGGAAACATATATGGTTTCGTTAAATGGATTTGGATAAATAATTACTTGGTTATTTACTTTCAATTCATTGTTTCCAACATTACCAACAAATAAACCTAAAAAAGATGTATCCCTACAACCTTGTGAATCGGTAATATTTACAGTCAATTTACTTTGACTAGTGTTAATACATTTAACGTTAACCACATTAGTTCCTTGACCTGAAACTATAATACCATTGGTAATAATCCAATTATAGCTAACATTTAATTGCTGCGTTACTGCATAGTCATAGGTGGTAGATGGGAATAAACCATTTTTTTGACCAAGTATGACTCCTACAATTGGTGTTGGATTAATGGTAACTGATATTGCAGTAGGACTTCCAACACATGAACCTGTTGTGGAAGTAGGTGTAACATTATAAACAATGCTTCCTGCAATTGCATTACTTGGATTGTTTAGTATTTGGTTTATTGAACTTCCACTGCTTGCACTTGCTCCAGTTATTGAACCAGTGTTAGTTCCTATTGTCCAAGCATAAGTGCTTGGGGTGCTTGCTACCAATGTTAGGTTTGTACTTGTGCCACTACAAATACTTGCGGTGCTTGAATTGGTGATAGCAGGTATTGGATTAACCGTTACCAGCAAAGCAGCTGTTGTATCTGCATTACAAACTCCTGACGATACTCTTCTCTTAAACCAAATGGTTTGTGTCAATGTATCTAAAGTAAAGTTTTGTATAGAATCATTACCTCCTGCATTGGCATATCCTGTATTTGCACTTGTTATGCTTTTTAACCATTTGTAATTGTAGATTGTGCCGTTTCCACCTGTTGCAGTTGTTGCTGTTATGGGTGCAGGTATTGAACCCGAACAAATGGTTTGGGCTGTGCCGGTAATGATATTACTGCTAATGGCATTGTTTACCGTTATTGCAACTGCTTTCGAAGTATCCGTTAAAGTACCTGAAACCACATATCTTCTAAACCATTTGTTTTGTGTTAATACACCTGGTGAATAATTGATGGTATTGGTGGATGAAATAGCTGTAAAACCTGCTATTGCACTGGTTGTTGAGCTTAACCATGAATAAGTATTGCTGCTAGTATTTCCTGTTGGCGTGCTTCCTGTTATACTTACTGGTGCTGAACCAGCACAAATAGTTTGAGAATTTGATATGATATTATTAACAATTGAATAGTTTACTAAACGTATTCTGTTGTTATATGTATCTGCTATGTATAAATTGCCAGAACTATCCACCACTACTCCATTTGGATTATATAAATTAGCCGAGGTAGCTGCACTACCATCACCTCCATATCCATAAGCTCCATTTCCGGCTACGGTGGTAATAATACCAGTTGAGGCGCTTACTTTTCGTATTCTGTTATTATAAATATCTGCTATGTAAATATTTCCCGAACCATCTACTGCTACTCCGTTTGAATTAGATAATTTAGCCGAGGTGGCTGCGCTGCCATCACCTCCATATCCATAAGTTCCATTTCCGGCTACGGTGGTAATAATACCAATTGAGGCGCTTACTTTTCGTATTCTGTAATTTACTTGATCTGCTATGTAAATATTCCCTGAAACATCCACCGCTACTCTATTTGGATTATATAAATTAGCCGAGGTGGCTGCGCTACCATCACCTCCATATCCATAAGCTCCATTTCCGGCTACAGTGCTAATAATACCAGTAGAGGCGCTTACTTTTCTTATTCTATAGTTATATTCATCTGCTATGTAAATATTTCCTGAATCATCTACCGCTATTCCACTTGGATAATTTAAATTAGCCGAGGTGGCTGTACTTCCATCACCCCCGTAACCCAGTGTTCCATTTCCTGCCACCGTGCTTATGATGCCAGTTGAGGTGTTTACTTTTCTTATTCTATGGTTATTTACATCTGCTATGTAAATATTTCCTGAATCATCCACCGCTACTCCACTTGGATTATTTAAATTAGCCGAGGTGGCTGTACTGCCATCTCCTCCATAAGCTTTTGTTCCATTTCCAGCTATGGTGCTAATAATACCAGTAGAGGCGCTTACTTTTCTTATTCTTTGGTTTCCGGCATCTACTATGTAAATATTATTTGAACCATCCACCGCTACTCCACTTGGATTAAAGAAATTAGCTGAGGTAGCTGCGCTGCCATCACCTGCATAACCCTGTGATCCATTTCCTGCCACCGTAGAAATATTTTGGGCATAAGTTGTTGTGTAAGTTAAAATGCTCAGGGTAATTAATAATAATTTTCTCATGGTTTGTTATTTAGTATTGTATGAGTTGCTGACTGGAGTAATTATAAGTGTTATTGAATTTATATTTTAGTATTCGAATGCTTTTATACTTACAATTAAAAAAAGTATTGAATTTATAATAAAATAAAACAACTCCAAAAACACTACAACAATATAACAGTCAAAGCTATTGGCTTAAATTCCCATCAATTTAATAACCAATAGTAAAAACAATACTATCAATACACTATCTCTAAACTTCTTTCTCATAATATATTTTGTAATATTTTCTACCATCATTTTCTACTCCATGTTCAATTAAATCCTTATTGCCATGAATGTATATATGAAAGTTTTTGTCCAACTTTAAAATACTTTTAAATACGCGTGCTTGTTTTTTTACCGCTTGTGATGAAATTTCAAAACTACTTTCCATGTCAATAGCATGGTCAGCACGGTAAGTTTCATCAAACTTACGGAACGAGTTAATCAAATCAGGGTCTTGAAAAACCTCTTGTTCAAACTCATCCTTTTCAAAATTATTATGCGTTTTAAAATACTCCATCGACCTGTTTAGCA
>CAYTWI010000039.1:0-28560 GCA_964442045.1 uncultured Bifidobacterium sp. | reverse complement strand
ATGTAGATGTGGAAGGAGGGTTGAACCTGAAGAAATATTTTAACGAAAAAGCTTTGGCCATTTTTGTAAAACCACCCAGTATTGAAGTATTGGCCGAACGCTTAAAAGAACGTTCGACTGAAACGGAAGAAACGTTACAAATACGTATTGGTAAAGCCGTATTGGAACTGGCTTACGAAAACAAATTTGAAACGGTGTTGGTAAATGAAAACTTAAGTACTGCTTTAAGCAAAGCCGAGCAATTGGTGAATGATTTTATAGCTCAATAATATGAATATAGGTTTATTATTTGGATCGTTTAACCCTATACACACGGGCCATTTATTAATAGCCAACTATATGGTTGAATACACTGAACTGGATAAGATATGGTTTGTGGTAAGCCCGCAAAATCCGTTTAAGGTAAACGATGAATTACTGGACGAAAATTTGCGCCTTCAAATGATAGAACTGGCCATAGCCGATGATGACCGCTTTGAAGCCTGCAATATTGAATTTAGTTTACCCAAGCCTAACTATACTTCGTTAACGCTTGCAACGCTCACTCAAAAATACCCCGAGCATACTTTTACACCTATTATTGGTGGCGATAATTTACAAAGCTTCCATTACTGGAAAGATTACCAGACCATACTCAGCAACTACCAGTTGTATGTGTACCGCAGGGCCGGTTTCCATGAAAACCCTTTGCTGGCTAACCATAAAAAAATAACCTTATACGAAGTGCCTTTGCTTAATATATCATCTACCTATATCAGGGAAACATTACAGGCGGGCAAATCTATCCGTTACCTGGTGCCCAAGCTGGTAAGAGAGTTTATTGAAAAAAATAATTTGTACCGGTAATTCTTATTTCCTGGCGGTGTAGTTTGTTTCTATTAATACTACCAATAATGCACCCAAAGTATAAGCCAGCATATCTATCCACTCAAAAGAGTTACCCATTACTACATTTGCTAAAATATTGTTTTCAAGACCCAGCCATTTAATAAAATTTATATACTGCAAATACTCTATTAAATAAGCAAATAACAGTACTGAAAGAGCCAGCGTTTTTACCTGCACACGTAAAAATATTTTACAAAAACTGTAAATCAAAATTACTACCAGCAAGTCGCCTACATAAGGCCTTATAACAGCATCATGTACATAAAGGGCTATGTATACCTCCACCATTAATAAAACCAAAGTAACCGGCACATACTTTTTTTGAAAGGTAAACATATCAGTTTTTACATTAAACAAAGCCAATATAAATAAAAAAGCCGAAGCACAAGTGCTTCGACTTTTTTCCTTCATTAGAAGAGACATTTAAAAAGAACTACTCCCTATTGGAGCAGTTCTTCTTAAATTATTAATTAT
Organism: uncultured Bifidobacterium sp.; assembly: GCA_964442045.1. Taxonomy (GTDB): domain Bacteria; phylum Bacteroidota; class Bacteroidia; order UKL13-3; family UKL13-3; genus JAAFJM01. The sequence continues at coordinate 27,198 of CAYTWI010000039.1, read as the reverse complement.
TGAATTTTAATAAATCTTCCTGTCATCAAGTCTTTAGAATCATCGTCAGTTACTAAAATAACTGAGTAAACTCCGCTTGCCAATGAAGAAATATCAACATTAATAACACCAGATTGAACAGTATATCTGAACGATGTAACTTCTACACCGGTTGATGAAACTATTTTCAATCCTTTAACATTTGCATCTTTCACATTGTGTTGAACAGTGATTTGTTGAGATGCAGGAGTAGGATACACTGAAAGCGTATTGCTTAATTTCGAAATAACCGGAGCTTTGCTAGGTTCCGATACAGGCACAACGGCTTTACGGAATTTATAGTCATGCTCACCAACGTTAGATTGAATTAAATCTCTGGCTATAGCACTGTATGTAGTATTCATGTTATCAATACTTGTTAAAGTACTGCGTTGTTGAGTAGTTAATACAGGGTTTTTAGCTAAAGCAATTACTATTTCAAGTATGGTACGTAAGTCTTTGTTTATTGACGATAATGAAGCAGAAGCTAAGTAGCTTGAAGCCATTTCTGGTTTACCTACAGCTAAGCAATTGTTTACAATAATACGTGCAGCTAAGTTTTTATCCATTTTAGAATCTAAAATAGCTTGCGCTGTAGTAGTTATTGCATTATCACCTTTTAACATGTTAGCACTTGCCTGACCAATTATAGTACTTTGTTTTTTATCCAAAGATTCATTGATCATATTAGGGCTCATATCTGCTGAACTTTCACGTAAAGTATATATACCATTGCTGGTTTTAAATACCCATTTGTCTAAGTAGTAAACATCACATACGTTATATCTGTCCAATTCATTTTTAGAATAAGTATTTGATATTTGTTGTCCGCAAGCAGCAGTTGAGTAGAATGCATCAGGAGGGCTAGAAGTTGAAGTACCACTGGTAAATAATACACCAAAGTTACCATCTTCTGTTATACCCATATTAGAGCTGATGTCTAAAGTTCCAACGTTTCCGTTGTTACTCATAAAGGTATTTCTTCCTGCATCAGTTGGGCCTCCCGGATTTCCTAAAGCACCAACGTAATCAATAATTTCCAAACCGGTTTTATCATAATTGTATAAGTAATTATTATAAATGGCAGGTAAACTATTACCAGGATTAGCACTTTGTACATAAAGAGGAGTATTCATGTTAAATATACAATTAGAGAATATAGAAGTACTTCCATCACCATTGAATTCCTGAATACCAAATCTACTAGTAGCATTTGTATTCATTGCATTGATATTGTTACATGAAACAACACTTCTGCCGGTTCCGTTAAGTGATATACCCGCAGCAGTACTACTTGTAATAGTATTTGATGCAATGTATAATTCTTGTGTACCTACGCCAAATATTCCATAATAGAATCCATTCAATTTGTTGTCTTTGACATGTGTACGGTAGGTTTTTTCTACATAAATACCACCAGCATATGAAGTAGGAGCCAAACTATTGTCTAATTGGTTCTCGTAAACAAGCACCGGAATATCACAATCAGTAATCCTTATTTGGTACTTATCGTAATCTTCTTTTAAGGTATTTATTTTCACGTTGTTTTTCTCAATAGCCACTACGTTTTGATTTCTTACAACATCAATTGATCTGAACATATCATTGAATTGATTTTCTGATATGGTAGCATTTGCTTGTTGTACATAAATACCCATGTAATAGTTATTGGTATTTTGAGGCTGAACATGTCTGAACTGATTTTGAGCTATTAAGCCATTCATTCTTGTATCATACATTTTAATACCCCAATACTCATTAGGTGTAGTTGCATATGGTAACTGGCTTTCATCTATTTCGAAAGTATTACCACTTACTGATTGCTGATTTTGAGATTTAGTCATTTTAACAGCAATTTGGCATTTTAAGAATGAGTTATCGCTCAATCTTACACCACCACGGTTACCGTCAATATCAACACCAATTATCGCATTTTTAATTGTAGTCGTATTAATCCAACCAGTAGACCTGTCTAAGAAACGTAAACCTTTCCAGATATCGTCTTTAGAGCAAGGGCGTAATACTGAATTGTTACAACGGATGATCGCATCGTCATGGAAAACAATAGTTCCGTTAGGACCGAACACACAATCAACATTGGTAATATCAAGTATGGTTGAACCTACCACATTAACTACTGCGTTAATGTAATATTTGTTAAACCAGAATGTACTTGTGTTTATAATCGTATCTGATAAGATTGAAGTAAACGCTTCTGTGGTAGTACCAAAGCAGCAATTTTTTTCTTCAATTTTAATCGATACAGATGTTTCACAGCATTTACCTTTGCTAACAACTAAAGTATAAGTACCGGCTGTAGTAGCTGTGTAAGTATATCCTGAACCTACTACAACTCCACCTAAATACCAAGTGTAATTATAAGCAGTACTTTGTATATCAACTGAAATTACGATACCTGTGGTTGAACCTGTACATAATACCGGAGGTACTGAACCAGTACTTAAAGTAAATGTAGGTAATGCAATAAAGTTAATATTAATAGGAGCTGAAATTGCAGGACAGAATTGAGTCGGGTCAATTGGAATGTAATGCAAGGTATAAGATCCGGATAATGTAAAGGTAGTTGCTATACTACCATAGGTTGGTATTGGCGCACCATAAGGGCTTGCACCTAAATACCACTGACCGGTCCAGCCGTAAGGCATATATACACCAGTACAGAAAGTAGTGCTGTTACCACAAATGTCGTAACATCCTTTTGGTAATTTATCCATTCCAGCAGGTAATACAGGTTGTAAATTCAACTGTGCATTAGCTGTACATAAATTAGCATCCACTACCTTCACTTTATACAATCCAGGTGAAGAAACACTAATACTAGGTGCAGTACTACCATTATTCCATAAGTAGTTGAATGCTGGTGTTCCTCCAGATACATTAGCTACCAGTGATACAGTAGAACCAGGGCAGAATAATGATGAAGGAGCTATATACACATAAGGAGAAGGGAAAATTGTAAAATTCTGTGTTTTCGTATCGCTACAACCAAATACATTGGTTACAGAAAGCGTTACAGGACCACTACTTGTAGCATATATATAAGGTTGCGTTGACGTTGAACTGATAGGATATGTCCAATTATAAGTATATCCGGTTCCAGCAAATGCTCTTATTAAAGCAGGGTTACAAAGAGGAGCACTCGAAAGAATAATAGCTTCCGGAGCCGGTTTATATAAGAATTTAATTGGTCCTACTTTAGTAGCACAATTATTAGCATTAAACACGGTAACATAGTAATCACCAGGTTCAGTTACATTAATAGATGGCGCTGTGCTTCCGTTAGACCATGAATAGGTATAAGGGCCAGCAGGCGCTGTTAATGTATAAGGAGAACCAGGGCATATATTAAATACCGTACCTGAAGGGGTTGATGAACCATTTACAATTATGTTTCCTGGATTAAACGGTGGTCTAATTGTAAATGCAGCAGTATATGTATTGGTACAAGGTATATTGTCAGTTACTTTTAGTGTTGCTGTCCAAATCCAAGGGCCCGCTCCTGCTCCTGCTGGGAAAATAACAGTAGGATTTTGTAAGAATGAAGTAATTGGAAGAAGTCCACTACCTGCAGGAGGTGTAAATGTCCACTCCCACTTAATTAACGGAGCTGTATAAGGCACCGATTGATCTAAGAAAGATAAAGCAGCACCCGCACAACCTCCGCAAGAAACAAAGTATGCTTTTAAACCGCCTTTGTTAAAGGTTCCGGTAGCCACTTTGGTACAACCTGCAACGGTCATGTTTACAGAAACTGTGTAATCGCCTGCAGCAATACCCAATGCACCTACGTTTAGTGTATTAACACTGGTAGTAGTTGTAAATACAGGGCCACCTGCTACCGGAGTAAGTGTCCAGAAATAAGATGGAACTAACGGACTTCCGGTACATAAAGTAATACCATTGGCCGTTAAAATTGAAGCCCCTGTACATGGTGAATTAGTAGGAGTTACGATACCTGTTCCAAATGCATAAGGTACATTGATGGTAACCGGGAATGCTCTTACACAACCGTTAATATCTGTTACATATGCAGTAACTGTTCTAGGACAAGCAGCGGTAGTAAATAAATGGATAGGATTTAAACCACTTCCATAAGTGCCGTCACCAAAATCCCAAGAGATTGAACTCCAATTGGTAGCCGAATTGGTAAACTGTCCGGTACAAGGGTTATAACCACCCGGAGTAAAGGTAGCAACATATGGATTAATAGAACATGGATCAGGAGGGCAAGTAGTACAAACAGTACAGCTATCAGATAATGAACCACTCAAACTTGCCGTACATCCATAACTATCTGTTATCGTTAATGTCCATGAACCGGTGGTAAGTGTTGATGATGGATTTAAAGCCACAGAAGCACAAGCTGTAGAAGCTGAACCAACTGTAAAATTAGTGAACGACCATGAATAAGAAACAATACTTCCTGAACCTAAGGTGATGTTTGGACAGATTAATTCATATTTAGGGCAGTAACCACTTCCATAAGTTACACTAAATGAATTAATGGTTGGAGGAGTAGGTACAATCACCGGCACATATATACTACCAGTATTTGAACAAACACCATTGCTTACAGTTACACTATAGGTACCAGGGGTATTAGGTGATGAAATAGTGGTAGTGTTAGAGGTAGGCGTAGATCCTCCAGGAGTCCAAAGGTAGCTGGCCCAAACCGGTGCTACACGTAATTGTACTGTTGGGTTTGGACATGTAGGTTTAGTAGCAGTAATAATTACAACCGGTTTACCATTAACCGTAATTGGCTGTGTATTGCTGGTACCGCAAACTTTGTTGTTTACAGTAATGCTACTGGTAACTGTGCTGTTCCATTGTATTTGCAATGTTAATAGAGTACCTACATAACTTTGACTTAATATACTTCCACCAATCACATTCCAGTCATAGTTAACAATATCAGGGAAATTGGCTGTATAGGTATAAATATCGCCCTGGCAAATAGTACCACCACCTATACCGGTACCACTAAATGTTGGAATAGTTGCCGGTATTGATTTAACATTGTATGATTTACTACTAGGACAAGGAGGAACAACAGCATGGTTGTATGTTACAGTTACTACATAGTTGGTAACTCCTGCAACCGGAGGGAAATTAATTACAGTTGAGTATGCACTTGAAACAATAGATCCAGGAGGTAATGCAGGAAGAACAGTAACTACTGCACCATTTGTTGGGTATTGCCATGCATGGTAATAGGTATTTGAAGTTCCTGCACAAACTACTGCAGGGCCTGAAATATCATCGCCTGTGGCTTTGTTCCATACCGTTACATTCCAGGTATTATTGCTGGCATCGTTACAATATTGAGCAGGGCTGTTATTACCGGCTGTAATAGTTCCTGTTCCTGCTGTAGTCCATTTAATAGTTACAGTAGTAGGGGTAGAAGAAACAATAGTTCCGCCATCTACGCTCCATCCAATTGGATTTACAGGTAAACCGGCAGGTAATATTAAATTATACGTATATACATCTCCTATACAAACATTAGCCGGGTAAAAAGCCATCGTGTAAGAAGGTAATTTATTGATTACTTTAGTTCCTCTTCCGTGGCAGCAACCAATAGGAAAATCAACATCAACATCAATTCTTATTGGGTTACCATATGAAAGTGGATTAAATGCCAATACATTGGTAGTAGTAGCTTGTAAAGCACCATTAATATACCATTTGTAGCAAGCTCCGGCATAATTAGCAGTAGAAACTTCTAAGTAACCTAAAGTAGCACAAATATTGTCTGGAGCATCAATTGGAATTACTGAACCAACAATAGATACCGCTTCGGTTGCAGTATTGGTACAGGTATAACCACCGCCTAAAACGGTTACGGTTACAGTACCAACAGGGCCTGCCCCCCAAGTAACACATACTTTATTGCCGGTAATAACCCTGTCAGCAGCTACGTCACCGGTTATAACCCAGTTGTAAGTTGCACCCGGTATAGCAGCAGTAGTATAACATTGTCTGCTACCTTGGCAAACGGTGCCCGGGCATTCAATAGTTGGTTTTGTACCTGATATTACATTGAATGATTTGGTAGCTTTGTATTTGCAACCAGATTTGGTTGTAATAGTTAAAGAAGCAGTATAACTTCCAATTAAAGTAAATTGGTGAGTAGTAAAAGGAACGTTAGTAGTAGCATTATATCCATCACCAAATTCCCAGAAATAACTATCAATATCAGTTAAAGGAGTAGTAGCAGTAGCATCGAAAGAAACAGGAGTATTAATACAGTTGCCTGAAACGGTAAATACAGGAGTAATACCCGGGGTTATTATAACCTGGCATTCTTTTGATGATTTGCAACCATATATTTTATGAGTACCTTCTAATTTAATAGTACCCACTCCACTTGCACCCCATGTAACGCATGCGGTAGTGGAATCATCACTTAAAGAAGTGATAACACCATTGGTAACAGTCCATATCCATGTATAGTCAGTAGCAAGTCCAAATAAAGGATCTACAGTAGTACTATAGCATTTAAAACTTCCGGCACAAACAGTACAAGGAGCATCGCCACCTGGTACACCCTGTTCACCATGTCCAATAACAGCAGCATCTGCTTTATTGGGCTCGGTTCCTTTTGGTCTTTCTTTATCGCAGCATGGTAAATTAAATGTAGGAGGAGGAATTACTTTTACTTTGTATCTGAATATTTTAGTACAACCGGCAGGGGTAGTAATAGTATATGTTAAATAGTTAACACCATAAGATGACCAATTAACATTTGCAGTTGTGCTTGTGGAAGAGGTAACAACACCACCTTGTGCTGACCAGCTGTAAGAAGCAGGAGCAATGGTACTGGTAGCCGTGTAACTTTTAGTATCGTTCTGACAACTTACTGTGTCGCCCGTAAAAGTTACCACCGGATTAGCTCCAACAGTAATAGTAGTAGTGTAAGTACCTCCCGTAGCTACGAGAGTTACCGTGTAAGTGCCTGGGGCAGTGTAAGTGTGTACCGGATTACAATCCGAACTTGTACCACCATCGCCAAATGTCCAGGAATAAGCAGGTCCGTTCAGTTGACTGTAAAACTGAACCGTGACGGGGACGCATCCACCGTTAGCAACATAAGTAAAACCAGCTGCCGGGGGCGCCAGCATTACAGTGGAGGTTTTTTCCAACTTGGTGAGATAGGACCCACCGGAACTTCCCAACACCTGATGTGAGTACATCAGTAACAGCCATACAAAGGCCATAATTGTAGTTTTTTGTTTCATATGATTTAAAATGTTTAGATTTAAAGCAAGCCGTTTATGGATTGCTCTATGCCAAAAGTATAAACATTGATGTAGGAAAGTATGTAGTGGAAATACGCCATTTTCAAGGATTTATACTCTTTTTTTGAAGTATTTTCCCTCTATTTGTTGTAGGGTTTTTACCCTAACTCGTATAGGGTTTTTACTCTTTTTTACGATTTCCAAATCGTAAAATCAGAAAATAAAAACCGGCAAAACCAGAATTACCTTATTGAAAAACAAACAATTAAGAAACATTATTTCTGAATTAACGGGATTAAAATAAAACAACAGATTTTATCCCTACATCAATTTATTGGTTGCTTTTTTGGAAAAATTTATTTATGAACAAAAAACTGCGTGTAATTTTTCATGACGATTTCATGACACAAATAGTATATGCCTAAAATACACTCATTTGTCTGTCCAGGCTTTATTTTACAGCACCAATTAAGAAGGAAGAAAACACTGGAAAAATCCTTGAAAATAGCCGGGAAGCTGCCTTTTATATATCCAATAAACGCCTGTGGTAATTAACCTGACCTAAGTGATAACTTAAATGACATAAAAACCGTGTTAAATAAAAGCCTGTTGTATTGGTACCCATAAAATCGTACGGATAAGTTTTGTTCAAATCATCGTCTGTTAATTGGGTAAAAGCCTTGTTTAACAATACTGTTAAGTCTTCCAGCAGTTTTAGTAAATCGGCCTTGCTAATGTCTTTTACCACAAACTCCGCATCCCTGTTTCTTACATAACCTGTATGCAATAAAGTGGCACCTATAAAATGGTTCATGCTGCCTATTAAATGATAACAAAGATTACCTCCTGAGTTTTTTATATGACCATTACCATCTATTATCCAAAGCTTTTCATCACTGCTGTAAAGTTCTATTTCACGTTTTAAGTTCTCTGTTTCAAATAGGAATAATTGCTTTAATATAGCTGTTTGCATGTTTGTAATTATTAATAGTTTAAATATATGAGGCGCACAAATATTGATAAAGTATTTGTTTGATAAAAATAATTATCTGCCCGGCTTTGTGCATATATCTACTCCACTCTACATGTCAAATGCCTTATCTGATGGAAACAGAATGAATTGGTTCAAAAAACATCATTCATCATTCCAAAATCATAATTCAATCATTACATTCGCGCCTCAATTATTAATTATGGCAGAATTTAAAAAAGTAAAACGCAGCGAAAATTATTCAGCGTGGTATAACAATTTGGTGGAGCAGGCAGACTTAGCACAGCACTCGGCTGTTAAAGGCTGTATGGTTATTAAGCCTTATGGTTATGCTATCTGGGAAAAAATGCAGGCTGAATTGGACAGACGATTCAAAGAAACAGGTCATCAAAATGCTTACTTCCCTTTATTTGTGCCCAAAAGTTTATTTGAAGCCGAAGAAAAAAATGCAGAAGGTTTTGCTAAAGAGTGTGCTATTGTTACACATTACCGTTTAAAAACCGATCCTGATAACAAAGGCAAACTAATTGTTGACCCTGAAGCTAAGCTGGAGGAAGAATTAATAGTACGCCCTACCAGTGAAGCCATTATTTGGAATACTTACCGCGACTGGATTCAAAGCTACCGCGATTTACCTATATTAATTAACCAATGGGCTAACGTTGTGCGTTGGGAAATGCGTACGCGTTTGTTTTTACGCACGGCTGAGTTTTTATGGCAGGAAGGGCATACCGCACATGCTACCAAAGAAGAAGCAATAGCTGAAACAAAACAAATGCTGGAAGTATATGCCGACTTTGCTGAAAACATTATGGCTGTGCCTGTTATTAAAGGTATAAAAACCGAAAACGAACGTTTTGCAGGTGCTGATGAAACCTATTGTATTGAAGGATTGATGCAGGATGGTAAAGCATTGCAAATGGGAACAAGCCACTTTTTAGGTCAGAACTTTGCCAAAGCTTTTGATGTAAAGTTTGTAAGCAAAGAAAATGTAAAGGATTATGTTTGGGCTACCAGCTGGGGCGTTTCTACTCGTTTAATGGGCGCTTTAATTATGAGCCATAGCGATGATGAAGGATTGGTATTACCTCCGAAGTTAGCACCTATACAAGTTGTAATTGTACCTATTACCGGTAAAAAAGAAGAAGAAAAAGCATTGGTTTTAGATAAAGCCAATGAATATTTTAAGGCTTTAAAAGCCAAAGGTATTTTGGTAAAATTAGACGACCGTGATAACATATCGCCAGGTTATAAATTTGCCGATTACGAATTAAAAGGAGTGCCTTTGCGCATAGCTATTGGCCCGCGCGATGTAGCTGCCGGTAATGTAGAGTTAGCCAGACGCGATACCAAAACCAAGGAAATTATAAGTGGCGAAAACTTGCCTGAAACTATTCACAATTTATTAGAAGAAATACAAGCAAGCATTTATAAAAAAGCATTGGATTACAGAAGCTCACATATTCATACGGTAAATAACTGGGATGAATTTATGGATGCACTGGAAAACAAAACCGGCTTTGTGAGTGCACATTGGGATGGCACTGGCGAAACAGAAGAAAAAATTAAAGAGCTAAGCAAAGCCACCATCAGGTGCGTTCCGTTGAACAATACATTGGAAAATGGTGTATGTGTGCTAACAGGTAAACCTTCTACACAACGTGTTTTATTTGCCAAAGCTTATTAAAACCTTTTATACTTAAAAAAAATAGCCCGGTAAGTTTTACCGGGCTATTTTTTATTACATTATTCCCAGTTTAGTTTATAACATATTGGTTTAATAAATATATTGCCGCATGTTGCCATCTGCTTCATTAGCCGAAATAAAAAGAGAACTACAAACGCTTGACCATGCCCAGTTATTAGAGGCTTGCCTGCGCTTGGCTAAATTCAAAAAAGACAATAAGGAACTACTAAACTACCTGCTGTTTGAACTACACGATGAAGATAAGTATATAGAAAAAACGAAAGCACTGATGAGCGAGTTGTTTACGGAGATAAACACCAGCAATATTTACTTTGCTAAAAAGAGCATTCGTAAAATATTAAAGATTGCCAATAAGTATGGTAAATACTCTGTAAACCCACAAACAAGTTTAGAATTGCTTATTCATTTTTGTGCGGAAGTAAAAAACTTACACATCAATTACAGGAGCAGCACTGCCTTAAGCAATTTGTACGATGCGCAGCTTAAAAAGATACATAAAATAATCAGCGGCCTGCACGAAGACTTACAATATGATTACAGCAAACTGATAGCTGATTTGTAAACAAATATTATACTAATAAATGCTACGGTTTCTATTCAATAGGAATACATAAATCAACCATGCATTTTTTTTCAGGATGCTCATTATAGTTATTGTAATAAATTTCATAAGGTAATCGGTCTGCCTTTTTATACCCCTGCTCACTCATCCATAAAAACAGTGCATTCCACGATATTTCAAAATCTTTCGGTTCTATCTCAAAATAGCCTACAATGTATTTACCGCTTTCAAGAGTCATTAAACCTATTTCCCCATCAGCAACTACTTTTTGAAGAAGGCTTACACCAATACTCATTCTTACCTTGTCTTCATCGGTAATTTTAAAACTATCGTGAAAAACCCTTACTACGTTGGCATTGTTACTTTGTAATAAACCTTTGGGTCTTGCCCATTTAATAAGGCGTTCAAAAGCATTTTCTAAACCTGCCACACCAATTTGTGTAATGTAAGCCAATTCTAATTTTGGCATTTCTTTAATTTCAATTTTTGCATTCATCTTAATCCAGTTTTTGTGATTGTTAATGTTGCAAACATATTCCTCGCTTATAAAATTCGTTTTTCCATTCTTGCTATCTGCTTTACCAATCTTGCTTAGTTTACCGGCATTTAAATGACGAAAGTCGGTAGGGCTTTTTCCGTATAATTTGCTAAAACTGCGTGTAAAAGAAGAGTTGCTGTTAAACCCGTTTTGTGCTGCAATTTCAGCAATGGCCATTTCTTTGTGATGGATAAGCTGCATGGCTGCTCTTTCTACCCGCTTCCGGGTAATGTAGGTATTAAGTGTTTCTTTGGTAATGGCTTTAAAAAGGCGGTGTAAATGAAATGGCGAATAACAGGCAATGGGTGCAATGCTTTCTAACGACAATTCATTATCCAGATTTTGCTCTATGTAGTTGAGTACATTATTTATTCTTTTAATATAATCTTCATTCATTGCCGTCTGCTTATTTTGCTAATTTTTTATTAGCCATGGCTAATATGTTTTGAAAATCAATATGGTTTATTACTTCATCCAGTTTTTTAGGTGTAGCCGGGTTTAATACATGCTCAGTTAAAAAGAGTTGAAACCAATGTGTGTCGTGCCAGTTACCATGCTTATAGCCTACCTTTTTAAACACACCAATATCTTCAAAGCCCAGTGCCTGATGAAAGCCAATACTTTTTTCGTTGGGCAGGGCAACACCGGCATATACATTAAAGTACCCCTGCAATTTCAATAAATCAAAAAGTGTTTCGTATAAAATCCTGCCTATGCCTTTACGGTGCATTTCATTAGCTAAATAAACAGTTGATTAAGGCGACCACTGGTAAGCTGTTCTGTAGCGGTGTTTGCTGGCATAAGCATAACCAACTATTTTATCTTCATACGTACAAACCAACCAGGGATAATCATCCGTATTTGTTTTAATGCGTTGTACATATTCTTCCAACGAGGGAACTTCATACTCAAAAGAGATAATGGTATTTAAAACATAATGTTTGTAAATGGCCAGCACTTCGCTGGCATCGCTTTCGGTAATGAGTCTGATGGCGTATTTAATTTGCATTGATGGTGGTTTAATGGGTACTTTAAGTTGTTATTTATTGAAGTAATGGAAGTATGTTATTGCGCAAAGTTTTAATGTTTGGCGTTTCAGCATTCGATAAAAATATGAAAGTAATGTCCTTATCCAATAAGCGATAAACGATATGTGTGTTTCCGGGATGCCCACCACTATGATAAACCCATTTGCCTGTTGGTGTCCTTTTAATAAACCATCCAAAACCATAACCTACATTGGGGTTTGTTCTGGCATAAAACACCTGCTGGTTAAATACAGGTTCAGTAATGGCTTCCTCCTGTATGTTACAAGGTAAAAGTGTACAATCAGTAAGTGCTTTACTCCAAATGGCTAAATCACGCGCGGTGCTTACCACAGAACCATCGCCATAAAAATTGCCTAAATAATATATAAAATTATATCGGGCTTGCTGATGTGCATATACAAACTTTCCATTGTCAAAAGTATGGCCAATGGCTAATTTTTTATTCTTTATGTTTCGTATATCAGTACCCATATAAGCAAAGGTATTTTTCATTTTTAATGGTTTAAAAATGTTTTGATGCATAAATGCCTGGTAACTTAATCCTGAAACGTTTTCAATGATGTTGGCTAAAAAATCGTACCCAATATCGGCATACTGAAATTTGGTACCCGGTTCTGCTAACAGTGGCATGTTATGCTGTATTATATAGGCTAATACTTCTTTATTGCCATTTGCTTTGGTGGTATCTAAATGGGGTCTTATATCATCCCAAAAATTAGGGAGCCCGGCTGTATGGGTTAGCAAATGCCTTACGGTAATATTTTTATAAGGGAAATTTGAAATGTACTTACAAACGAAACTATCATAATCCAACAATCCTTTGCTTTTCAAAATCATAATGCCGTAAGCTGTAAACTGTTTGGAAACAGAGGCTATTTGAAAAGCGTTTTTGTTGGTTAAAGGTTTTGCGTTTAATGCATCGGCATACCCATAACTTTTTTCAAAGAGTATTTTGTTGTTTTGGGTAATGAGTATATTTCCATAAAATGGTGTTTTGGAATAAGCACTATCCAGCATATATTCAATGCCTGCTATGTTTTGTGCTTGTGCATTAACAATAGCTATGTAAAGGGCCAGGTAAGTAATTAGCTTTATCATTACTCTACTTTATTTAGTGCTAACCATTCTTGTTTTGAAATACTTAACCAATCACATGTTTTACCCCATAATTGAAATTCAAAACTTTCAATAAAACGTAGTCCGCACTTTTCGAGTGCTTTTCTCGATTGAATATTTTTTGTATCGGCTGTGCCAATAATTTCTGTTAAATTCATTTGCGTAAATCCATATGCAATGGCAGCTTTTGCCGATTCGGTTGCATAACCTTTACCCCAAAACTGAGGGTGTAAACGATAACCCACATCATAAAAATTGATATGATTATTTACTTCAGTAGTCATTAGTTTTAAACCGCTCCAACCTATAAAATGGCCTGACGATTTTTCTATAACAGCCCATCTTCCAATTCCATTGTCTTCGTATTGCTGACGAACATAGTTGATTTGTTCCAATGCTTGCTCCATTGTTTTAATGGGATTGTTTCCTAAATATTTATGTACTTCCGGATTGGAATCCATTTCAAAAAAAACTACCACATCTATTGGCTGCAATGCTCTTAAAATAAGTCTTTCAGTTTCTATCACTGTATTCATGCTGTCAATTATACTATTTTTTGCAATTGTTTCATGAATTATTAGGCTCTATTCCCATTGGTTTTTGTTCTTAATGAATTGCGTTATTTTATCCAATCCGCTTGCGGAGAGCATACCAAATTTCATCGAAGGCGAAAATGGCCTAGCATATACATGACCACAATTAGCAAGACAAAAATATATTTTACCTACTACTTCGTTTTTGGCATTGTAAAGCCTGATAAAATATTCTGCTTCATGCAGCCCCCAGGTTGTTTCGCCCCAATCAAAATTGGCAGTGTCATTACAAAACTGAATGAAACTATTTACCTTGTTTTGCTTTAATGTTTTGCCTGTAAAAACACCAACAAGCGGCATGTTTTTAAAGAGCTTAATTGTTGTAACTTGTTGTCGGGGGAATATAAAATCATTGTCTGTAAAATGTTGTCTGTAAACTTCAACAAGGTCAAAATTTTCCGGTTCTGAGCGCCATTTAAATATTTCTTTTTCCTGCTCCGTCAGGTCTTTATAGTTACTTTTAAAATAGTCTTGTTCATCCGCCCAATAAGCAAATGATGCCAATGCAAACACAGCAACTACAAGCAATATTATTTTCAACAATTGTTTCATTAGTACTTCAGTTGTCCGAATAAATCATTATAAAAGTAAAAAACCAAGGCTATTGTTACAGGTGAATTGAATACTATATTTTACATAGTTGTGTTTTCAATTTTCGGGTTTCATCAATTTGCTTTAAGGTCTCCCTTACAAAATAATAGTCTTGAACTTTTTTTGATTGTTTGCTGATTTTTTCTTCCGTTTTTATTGTATCAATAATTTCATTTGCTTTTGTAATATAATCACAACTGTTGTTCTTATCTCCAAGTGATGAATAAATCTTCGCTGCAATTTTGTATGCTTCAAAATCTGCTGTTGCATTATCTGTTTTAAGATATTTGTCAATGCTAAGTTTTGCAGAATCTAATTTATTCATGTTAAAATAGGCAACTGCATAGTGAAAATATTCAAAAGAATTTCGTTCTGCATTAAAGTTTGAATTAAGAATATTAATTGCCTCTTGAAACTTACCTGATGAAATTAATGCAGAAGACATATTATTAATTGTAATGTCGTTTGTGGGATCTAATTCTAAAATTCTTTTGTATGCTTTTACTGCTCCATCAAAGTCTCCAAGGTATTTTTTGAACTGCGCTATCTGTGTTTGACAACCAATCTCTGCTATTGGAACAAGTTTAATAATTTCTTCATTATCCCTTATAGCACTCTCACAATCAAAAGTCTTTGTACTAATTTCTGTACTTAGCATAATTAGAACTATGTAAAGAGAATCCTTTGTAGTTACTGTTTTACGCAAAGAATTTATTTTAGAGAGTGCTTTATCTGCTTGTCCTTGATTTGAAAGAATCACTACTTCTTTCAAATCATCCTGGCTAACTTTTGTTTGTGCAAAAGACAATGTTGAAATAAAAAAAGCAGCAATAAAAAAAATCTGTTTTAATTTCATTTGTAGTGTTATTTGGGTGAGGTAAATTTAATAATACGTTTAGGCCTAAGCTTAATGAATTCTTTTTCTAAAATTTTATAGGAGTTTTGAACAATTGAATCGGTATTAACATCTATGTCGATTTGTCGTACAGACTTTCCTGTATCAGGACCATTCAAATGTAAGCTATTGCATAACTGTTCGATGCTATCAGGAAGTCCATAACAGTCAAAAACAAAATGTTTCTTTAACCTATCTTTTCCTGTGTAAATAGCAATCCAACCACCAAAAATATCACAATAAACATCTTTTGGCCGTTTCTTAATCAATTCTCCATTTTCAAGTTGTTTCACATATTGAATAAAATAATCAAATTGATATTTTCTCACAGTAGTAATTACCTTTTTATAATAATTACATTCAACGGGTAAAATTGGCTCACCAACATCATTAAGATAAGTACACGATTTTACAATCAAACTATCAGAACCATTATATCTAAAATATTTCTGAGAGCCTAACTTCCAAAGGTTAGCAGTATCGAATTCTTGCGGCAACCCAAGTAATATTAATTCCAACTGTTCCTCAGGTTGTTCAATATCCTTTTGTCTGCAAGAAAAAAGACTGATAACAGCTATAATTAATAGTAACCCTCTAATCATTTCAATTCAACTACTTCCCTTGCCTGGCTTTTTTCATGGGGTTGCTTTCGGTGTTTTCGCCTCTGCCCAATACTTTGGTTTTAAACACATCAAACCTCGATTCGGCAATGGTTTTAGGCCAGCTGTTATTGCTTTCATCTATATCGGCTGTTTCTTTAAACGGATCTATAACTATATGGCTTACCTGTTTATTTTTGGCAAATGTTTTTACTACTTTATATTCGTTTTTACGCCAGATGTATGCATTGATATATTCCACTTCTGAAGTGCCATCGGTATAATTCCATTGTATAATAATAGGCATTACCAAGCCGCCTTTATTCGTAAAATGGATTTCGTAATAGTGTTTATTTTCGAGTGCTTTAAACTCCTCATCGTTTAACACCTGCATGTTTTCAAACCTGTTTAAAACCGTTTTGCTGTCGGTTTCTTTTTCTGGTTTGTAGTAATAATAGAAATCGCGCAAAGCAGTATCCTGGTCTACTAAAAACGGCATACCGCTTTTGCGGTTTCTTAGTTTTGAAATGCTTTCAAACTCATCTGCATTCCTGGCTCTTCTGTATAGGGTATCCATGCTTTCGGGTACTTTATCGGTATGCTTAACGGTAAATGCTATAACCGTATCCATAGCTATATCTACAGGTTCAATATCGTAAAACCAACCGCGCCAGAACCAGTCCAAATCTACGCCTGAAGCATCTTCCATGGTTCTGAAAAAATCGGCCGGTGACGGATGTTTAAAGGCCCAACGCTGGCAATAGGTTTTAAAAGCAAAATCAAACAGTTCTCTGCCCATTACGGTTTCGCGTAATATGTTTAAAGCCGTAGCAGGCTTACCATAGGCATTGTTACCAAACTGCGCTATGTTTTCGCTATTGGTCATGATAGGCTCCAACTGGTTTTTAGGCATACGCATGTAATCAACTATTTTGTGTGCCGGACCACGTGATGAAGGATAATTGTTATCAAACTCCTGCTCTGTTAAAAACTGTACAAAAGTATTCAAGCCTTCGTCCATCCAGCTCCATTGGCGCTCATCGCTATTTATAATCATCGGGAAAAAGTTATGCCCTACTTCGTGTATAATAACACCCAACATACCATATTTGGTGCGCGAGTTATAAGTACCATCTTCATCAGTTCTACCATAATTAAAACAAATCATCGGGTACTCCATACCGTTGGCAGCCTCTACACTAATAGCTACAGGATATGGATATGGAATGGTAAATTTTGAATAGGTTTTAATGGTATGCGCAACTGTTTTGGTAGAGTAACGATTGTATAAGCCATAGGCTTCTTTAGCATAATAGCTCATACACATAATGGGTTTGTTATCTACGTTTATACCCATGGCATCCCATATAAATTTACGAGAGCTTCCCCAGGCAAAATCACGTACGTTTTCTGCTTTGTATTTCCATACTTTATAGTTTACTGTATCCGGATTTTTTTCGCGTTGCTTAGCCTCGGCTAAGGTTACTACTTCTATAGGTTGTAATGCTTTTTTTGATTGGTTATAGCGGGCAAACTGCTCTGCACTTAACACTTCGGCATAATTAGAACAAACACCGGTTGAGCCCACCACGTGGTCGGCCGGCACTTTCATATTTACTTCAAAATTGCCAAACACCAAAGCAAACTCACCTCTGCCGGTAAACTGTTTGTTGTTCCAGCCCTGATAATCGCTGTACACACACATACGCGGGTACCACTGGGTAATGGTAAATACACTGTTGCCATCGTCAGCAAATAATTCATAACCTCCCCTGCCTCCTATTTTCATACGTTCCGGAATTTTATAATTCCATTTTATTTTAAACGTAAATTTTTGTTTAGGTTTTAATGCTACAGGTAAATCTATACGCATCATAGTCAGGTTAATGGTATAAGGTAAAGCTTTGCCTGCACTGTCGGTTACGCTTAATATATTTACACCATATCCGTTTAAGTTCTTTTCTACATCCAGTCCTTCCAACTGGTTTTTGGTTAACGGAAAGCTTTTTTCACTGCCATCAAAATAGTTGGCATCATTCTTCGGATTGTGCTGGTTTTCGTCCAGCTGCAACCACAAATAACTCAATACATCGGGCGAGTTATTGTAATAGGTTATTTTTTCATCGCCATGTAAACGCAACTGTTTTTCATCTAAAAAAGCATCAATTTTATAATCGGCTTTTTGTTGCCAGTACTGGTGACCAGGTGCTCCTGATGCAGCACGGTAAGTATTGGCATCGGGCAAGGTGGTACCTAACTGCTCAAACTTGTTTCCGTGGTTGGAGCTTGGGTTGTTGCGGGTATTCTGCGCCTTTACGGCTAAACATAAAAACACCAGCTGGCTCATAAAAAACAGGTTAAGTATATTTTTCTTCATATGGTTTTAGTTCAATAAGTAAACACCTCTTTCTACGCACATGGTTAAAGCAACTGCAATAACCGCTACCAGGAATACTATCTTCCTGTTGCGCAGGTGGGTGGGAAATAATTTGTCGATAAACATAGAAATAAATAAAATACAAATTATAATAATTATTTGACCGGCTTCCAGACCGACATTAAAGGCAAAGAGGGGCTTAACAATTAACTCCGTTTTACCCAATAAGGAGCGTAATAAATAAGAAAAACCCAGTCCATGTATCAGTCCGAAAAACAAGGCCATTAAGTACTGAACAGGTTTAACAACTATTGTTTCCTGTCCCACCCTTTTCAGGTTAGAGCCCGCAGTAATAATAATGGTAATGGGTATAAGCAATTCAATAATGGAACTTGGCATATTTATAAACTGAAAAGCACTCAGTGCCAAAGTCAGGCAATGGCCTACCGTAAAAGCGGTAACCAATACCAATAGTTTTTTCCATTGCGTTAGCTGGTAAACACTGCAAAGTGCAACCAAAAACAAAATATGGTCATAAGCCTTTAAATCGGCAATATGTTCTAAGCCAAGTAAAAACCAAATAGTAAAGTCGCTCAAAATATGTAATGTTGTACCATGCAAAAAAAGCAATTTAAACTAAATACTAAAATGCTCTTTATTTTAGCGGTATGTGCTTTTTTAATAAGCATTTCGGCTAAAATGCCCCACCCTTTTTATGTGAGTGTAACCGAAATAAAGTTTAATAAAAACAATACAGCAGCTATCAGTTGCCGTTTGTTTACCGATGATTTGCAAAATGCTTTATTCAAACTGTATAAAGTAAAAACGGGCTTAAACAAAAAGGATACGAGCCTTAATACCATTTTAGAAAAATATTTTAAAGACAGGTTACAAATAAATACAGCCAATAAAAACCTGGCTTTACATTGTATTGGTTATGAAATTGAAGAAGAAGCTACCTGGTGTTATTTTGAAGCCAATGCCGTAAACAGCCCTAAAATAACAGTAACCAACAGCCTTTTATACGACTTTTTGCCGGAGCAAAGCAACTTGATTCATTGCTATGTAAACAATGAACGCAAGAGCTTTAAACTGGTTAACCCGCAGGCACAAGCCGTTTTTGAATTCAATTAGTTAACCTGCTTTAACTAAACATGCTGAACAACCCAACTTATAGCTTACCTTTGCACAAAATTCAACTGTATGACATTTGACCAATTAAACCTGAGCAACCCTTTATTAAATGCCCTTAACGACCTTGGTATTAGCGAACCTACGCCTATCCAGGAAAAAACATTTTCGCTCATTTTATCGGGCAGGGATGTATTGGGTATAGCACAAACGGGAACAGGTAAAACATTTGCTTACCTTTTACCTTGCTTGCGCGAGATAAAATTTGCAAAGGAAAAAACCATACAGGTGCTTATTTTGGTGCCTACACGCGAGCTGGTAAAACAGGTAGTTGGCGAAGTGGAGAAACTAACTACTTACATGAATGTAAAAGTAGGTGGTGTGTATGGAGGCGTAAATATGGCTCCGCAAAAGGATTTAATTTTAGCCGGATTGGATATTTTGGTGGCAACACCGGGTCGTTTGCTTGATTTAATACTGAGCGATACCATAAAAACAAAAACCATTAAAAAGCTGGTAATAGATGAGGTGGATGAAATGCTTGACCTGGGTTTTAAATACCAGCTAACACGCATATTTGACTTGTTGCCTCCCAAGCACCAGAACATTTTGTTTTCGGCTACCATGATACCGGAGGTGGAGAATTTAATTGCCCAGTACTTTAATGACCCAGTGAAGGTAGAAGCCGCTACTGATATTACGCCTTTAAAAAATATTGTTCAGACAGGTTACAACGTAAAAAACTTTAATACCAAAGCCAACTTAATACCGCTTTTATTAAAGGAGCATCCTGAAATGAGCAAGGTAATTGTGTTTTTAAGTACCAAAAGCCTGGTTGATTTACTATACAGTATTTTACAACCGGTATTGGGCAAGCAGGTCGATTATATTCACTCTAACAAAGCACAGAATAAACGCTTTGAAACCATTACCAATTTTGACAACGGTAACTGCCGTTTGTTAATTGCTACCGACATTATTGCCCGTGGTTTGGACTTAACGGAAGTTACGCATGTAATCAATTTTGATACGCCTGCCATACCGGAAAGCTATGTGCACAGGATTGGCCGTACAGGCCGTGCCGATAAAAAAGGTATTGCCATAACGCTGACTACGGAGAAGGAAAAAGAATACCGCCATAACATTGAATCATTAATTAAGCTAAAAATTAAAATGCTGCCAACACCTGATGATTTAGTGGTTTCTAATACGCTTATCAAAGAAGAAATACCGGTAGTGAAAATGAAAAACATACTGGTAAAAAAACCTAAAAAGGATGTGGCAGGGCCTGCTTTCCATGAAAAGAAAGCCAAGAATTTAAAAACCAACAGCAAGATTCCGCATGCAGAAAAAATGCGTTTAAAATATGGTAAGCCTATTAAAAAACGCGGTAAAAAATAAACAAGTAAAAACCATCTATACATAAATACAATACTTTTCGTTTACGCTTTTAATTAAATAAAAGTGAAGCTATTTATTAAATCAGGTATGGTACATTTATTCCTTTTACTGGCAGGTATTTTAGGCACATTTAGTTGCACCAATATTTCTTCCGGTAACAATGCTGCAAGCACGTTTGAACCGGCAAATGACGAAACTACTGCACCTCTTCCTAATTACAAAAAACTACAAAAGCTGGCTAAGCAAGCAGCTGTATTTTGCAAAAATAAAAACTTCAATACCAACCATTGCTTACTCATTGATTTAAGCATACATTCAGGCTTAAACAGGTTTTTTATATGGGATTTAAATAAGGATACTTTTATACACAGTTTCCCGGTTAGCCATGGTTGTGGCAATAATTACTGGAACGAAGACCAAACCAAAGAAAAAGCGGTTTTCAGTAACAAAGATGGAAGCCACTGCTCCTCATTAGGTAAATATAAAGTGGGCGAAAAAGGTTATAGCAACTGGGGCGTTAACATCAAATATTTATTACATGGTTTAGACCAAACCAACAGCAATGCACTGGCACGCCAGATTGTTTTTCATGCCTGGGAAAATGTGCCGGACGATGCTGTTTATCCCAAAGGTACACCTGAGGGCTGGGGCTGCCCTGCTATATCAAACAACAACTTCAAACGCGTTCACGCTATTATTCAAAACTCACAAAAACCCTTATTGATGTGGATTTTTAACTAATTGGCCTAAAACGCTAACGCAAAAATTACAACTCTTAATAACCATAAACTTTCGGGCTATCACTTAGTTCCGTGTTAATATTATCTCTACTATTTGGTAATTTATTCTTAATAGGCACTTGTTAATTGAATAACCTTACTGCTGATAATTTGCATGATTTTTTAACCCTAAAACACAATCATGAAACAAATTAAACAGTACATCGCTATTACCATTATCGGATTATTGGTATTAAGTGCGTGTTCAAAAGAAAACACAAGTCCGGAAACGGCTAAAACTCCAATCACTAAACAACAACCTGCTGTTACAGGCACTTTAGCCATTACAAGCGGTTTTCCTGAAAACTTTGAAAGCGGAACAAAAACAGCTTATGCTGCTGCTGCTATTTCACTTACATCAGGCAGTTGGAATTTAGATGATGCCTTAATTGGCAATACTACCAGCGACACTAAAAACGGAACCAAATCAGTACGTATCAGAAATACAGGTAAATTAACCATGTTGTTTAATGCCACTACAGGTGCCTCAAGCGTAACTATTCAACATGCCAAATACGGAACAGACGGAAACAGTACCTGGGAGTTATGGATGTCAACAAACAGCGGAACATCGTACAGCAAAGTAGGTTCAACCATTACAACTTCATCTACCAGCTTACAAACAGCCACCTTTACCATGTCGGTAACAGGTAATGTCCGTTTCGAAATTAGAAAAATTTCAGGTGGTACCAACCGTATCAATATTGATGACTTTGTTATCAATGACAATACCGGTGGCGGAACAGGCGGAGGCGGAGGTGTTGACGGTGACCATATGGCTATGGGTAACCCAAGCGGTGCAACCAATGTAGTAAGCAATGAAAACAACTACTTAATGACCAAAACACAATACGTTCTTTCGTACAACCGCTCAAGAGCTACTCCAAATTGGGTTAGCTGGTACGTAGGACCAAACTGGTTAGGTTCTGCTGCACGTCAGGACGATTTCAGAGCCGATGCTACTTTACCAAGCGGATGGTATCAGGTAGGCAGCACAAGCTACTCAGGCAGTGGTTTCGACAGAGGTCATAATTGCCCGTCAGCCGACAGAACTTCAACTGTTGCCGATAACTCAGCTACTTTTTTAATGACCAATATGATACCACAAGCACCCAACAATAACCAACAAACATGGGCTAACTTAGAAAACTACACCCGCTCATTGGTTACTGCCGGTAACGAAGTATATGTTATTATGGGTTCATACGGAATTGGCGGTACCGGTTCAAACGGTACATTCAATACCATTAACAATGGCAATGTTACTGTTCCGAGCAATGTATGGAAAGTAATTGTAGTATTACCACAAGGTACTAACGATGTAAGCCGTGTAAGCAGTAGCACACGTGTAATAGCTGTAAACACACCAAACATAAACACCGTTAGCAGTTCATGGGGTTCTTACAGAACTTCAGTTGATGCCATTGAAGCAGCAACAGGTTATAATATTTTAAGCAATGTGCCAACCAGTATCCAGGCTACTATAGAAGCAAGTGTAGATAACGGACCAACTAACTAAGAAAATATTCAGTCATTAACTTAAACGGGTCATACTTCAAAGAAGTATGACCCGTTGTCTATTTACACGTATCCGTTTGGAAGTTTGAGCGAAGCCGAAAACTATGTAAATTTATATCTCGACTCCAGCCAACATAATATAATCGTTATTTATTTTGTTAATGATACAGTTGTTTTAAAACATTAAATAAGCATTTTTGTGCTTACGTTCATGAGTAAAAAAACAATTGCCATCATTGGTGGAGGCCCCTCGGCTTTAATGCTAGCCGCACAAATAAACACACAGGTTTATGATGTAACTGTTTATGAAAAAAACTTTGCCGTTGGCCGTAAGTTTTTAGTAGCAGGCGATGGTGGCTTAAACATAACCCACTCTGAAGTTCCGCAAGAGTTTATTAATAAGTATACCCCCAATAAATTTATAAAACCTTTTTTTGAAACTTTTAACAATAGCCATTTACAAAATTGGCTACACCAATTAGGTATTGAAACATTTGTGGGTTCCAGCAAAAGAGTATTCCCGCTAAAAGAATTAAAACCCATTGAAGTATTAAACGCCATTGTAAATAAAGTAAAACAAAACAGTGTAATCATTCAAACACAACACGAATGGATAGGTTGGCACAATGAGGAGCTGCTATTTAAAACACCAACTGAAATAATACGTATCAAAAACGACTATACTGTTTTTGCGTTGGGAGGCAGCAGCTGGGCCAAAACAGGTTCTGACGGAGCTTGGCTTTCCTTATTTGCCGACAAAGGCGTTAGAACCATTCCTTTTCAGGCATCCAACTGTGCTTTTGAAATAGCATGGCCCGCTGATTTTATTGATGCACACGAAGGACAATATTTAAAAAACATAGCAGCCACCTGTGGCAGCCTAACTAAAAAAGGCGAACTGGCTATTACCCGCTTAGGTTTAGAAGGCGGAGCCATCTATGCTTTAAGCCATAAAATAAGAGCACAGCTAAATACCAAAAACGAGGCGCATTTATTGATTGACCTGAAACCAACCTTGCAGCAGGTGGCCATTGAAAAGAAGCTCAGCAATGAACAGAAATCAATCAGTGAAATATTGAAATTTGATTTAAACATCAATGCCACACAAGCAGCTTTGTTAAAAGCTCTATTAACCAAAGAAGAGTTTTTAAGTGCAGAAACATTGGCCTATAAAATAAAAAATCTTCCGCTTACTGTTATAGGCACTGCTCCTATTGACGAAGCCATTTCTACCGTTGGCGGCATTGCTTTAAGCGAAGTAGAAGCCAACTTAGCATTGAGCAAAATACCCAACACCTTTTGCATAGGCGAAATGCTTGACTGGGATGCACCCACAGGAGGTTATTTACTGCAAGCCAACTTTAGTATGGGTTATTACCTGGCACAATACTTTAACCGTATTTCAGGGTAAAATAAATATATTTGTTTTGCCTTACAATCAACATGAAAACAAAAGCACTTATAGCAGTTATAACCTTGCTACCACTTTGGCTGTTAGCGCAGCCTGATGCAGTGCTTTTACTCAACAAAAAATACCAAAACAACTTAGCGCAATACAGTCTGTTATTTCCGGGCAAACAAAACCCTATACTACTCTATCAGGAAAAAATTCAATTCAGTGGTTTTGCCGATAACGGATTTCCGAGTTATAAAACCACTTGTACCAATATAAGCTTAGCCAATACTATTGGTGTAAATAAAGTATGGCCCGGAGGAGCTTTAGGCTTAAGCTTAACAGGCCTGGGTGTAAACAAATTAGGCATGTGGGATGGTGGCGCTATCAGAACAACGCATAAGGAATTTACAGGCCGCGTAACCCGAATGGATACCAATACCCTATTGTTAGGCCACTCCAATAACATAGCCGGTATATTGGTGGCAAGCGGTGTTGATGTTAATGCCAAAGGAATGGCTTACCAAAGTAATTTAAAAGCCTGGGTATATGATAACGATGTAGCTGAAATGGCTGCGGCAGCAAATAGTTTACTGGTATCAAACCATGCCTATGGCGATTTAGCGGCCTGGTTTGTAAGTGGACCTAATACCTATTGGTTAGGCGACACCACCATTAGCACGACCAAAGACTGGCAGTTTGGCTTTTATGATAATACCACCAAACAGTGGGACAGCATTGCTTATACCAACCCCTATTATTTAATAGTAAAAGCAGTTGGCAATGACCGCGGAAATAAACTAGCACCCAACTCACCACATTATGTATGGAACGGTTCGGGATGGACATTAAGCTATACAACCCGCGATACCGTTGGCCCTTACGATTGTGTAGTAACTTATGGTAATGCTAAAAACATACTGTCAGTTGGTGCAGTACCGGTACAAAGCAATGGCTTTGTGAGCGCTCCCATAAACACTTACAGTTACAGCAGTTGGGGCCCGACTGATGATGGACGTATAAAACCCGATGTAGTAACCGGAACCGGAACAACGATAACACCAAACAGCACCCACGATTCCTCTTATACAAGCCTGGGTGGTACTTCAGGTGCATCGGCTGCGGCAAGTGGTTCCTTATACCTTTTACAACAACATTATTACAACACCAATAACAAATGGATGAAAGCGGCTACGCTAAAAGGGTTGGCTATTCATACTGCCGATAATTGTAAAACTACTTTAGGCCCTAATTACGAAAGCGGATGGGGTTTGTTAAACATAGCCAAAGCCGTACAGTTAATCAGCGATTCATCAAAAAATATGATACGCGAATACAGCTTAAACAATAATGATTCGTTTGAATTAGCTGTATACATAACGAATACGGACACCACTAAAATAACCATCAGTTGGACGGACCCGACTGCATTAGTGCGCCCGCCTGCATTAAACGATACTACCTTGTGTTTGGTAAACGATTTAGATTTGAGGTTGATTAACCAAACAAGCAACCAGGTTTATACACCATTTATATTGAATCCGTACAACCCAAGTGCAGCAGCTACTACAGGCGATAACTACAGGGACAATGTAGAACAAATATATGCCACCAATTTACCTACGGGATTTTACACCATTAAAGTAAAACATAAAAATACTTTATTCAATGCAGCGCCACAAGCATTTGCTATTATTGGAAGCGGTTTTATAGCTACACCACAAATAGCTTCGAGCAATATTGTTTTAGCCAACTTTTCATCAACTACGGCTAACTTTAGAATAAACAGTTTTACCAAAGGCAATGGTACCAAACGATTGATTATAGCCAATAGCTCAGGACCTGTTAATGCTTTACCTGTGAACGGAACTCAATACACAGCCAAAGATACTTTTGGATTGGGTACCCAATTAGGTACGAATAATTATGTAGTGTATAACGGCACGGCTAACAGCATGCTGCCTGTTTATAACAATATAGCGGGCACACCTACTTACCATATTACTATTTTCGATTACAATGGTGACTCTACCATTAGCTTATACAATACCAAAAGCTTTGCAGTTTCCTCTATTACCTTGCCTGTAAAATGGCTTAGCTTTAGTGGGGAGAATATTGACAATAAAATACTGTTAAACTGGAATACACTTACTGAAATAAATAATAATGGTTTTGACATAGAACGCTCATTTGATAATAACCTGTTTACCAAAATAGGCTTTGTAAACGGAGCAGGCAATTCATTAAGCACCAAAAACTATCAATATACTGACGACTTAAAAGACCTTGGTAATGCCAACAGCTTTGGCAACAAAATATACTACCGGTTAAAACAAATGGATTACGATGCTGCTTATCACTACTCAAAAACAATAAGTGTAGATGCGCCTTCATTAAGCAATGTACTGTTTTATCCCAATCCGTTTAATGAAACGTGTTACATAAAAATAAGTTCGAATAAAACAATTGGTAATTGTACCATTAAAGTATATGATATATCGGGGCAACTAAAATTAAGTAAAACGTTTACGGTGGCTAACAGCAATATTGAAATAGAACTGAGTGAATTAAAAACCTTGCAAAGCGGTATATATATTATACAAACTACCATTGGCGACCTGGTAACTACTAAAAAAGTAGTGAAACAATAAGGCAGCTATTGCATTAACAAATGCCA
>CAYTWI010000038.1:0-29203 GCA_964442045.1 uncultured Bifidobacterium sp. | reverse complement strand
TACCAAAAAGAACAAGCACTTAACACGCTTTACTTTGTTTCCTTTGGTGCATTACGACAAAACATTTGATACCCCTTATCCGAAAACAAACCTTGTGGTAACGCCTCTTTTCTGGCACAAACGCACTACTGAGTTTAACCGGAACATATTGTTTCCCATCTATTGGCAAAAGAGGGAATACTGGAAAAATGATACTTCGCGAAGGACCTTTGTATTCCCTTTATATTATACTTATCAAAGCAAAGCATACACCAACAAAGCATACATACCTATAGTATGGTTCAAGCGCTCTATTGTTGATACTTCATTAACCATATTTCCTTTGTACTGGCAATCGCGTGGGGCTAACCAAAGCAGTCATTTACTGTTTCCGGTTTGGTATAAGTATAAATTAACCACCAGGTATGATACCATATACAAACAGTATTTTATTCCTTTTGTATTTTATAAAAACCGGGATAAAGAAAAAAGCTTAACCGTATTTCCCTTCTATTATAAAAAAGCTGATATGTACGGTAGTTCAAGCAAATATGTATTCCCTGTTTATTATGCCGAGAAAGACAATAGCAGTTCTTTTAAATCCTTACTTCCGCTATACTTCTATAATAAAAACCAGCAGGCTAAATTTCATCTTTTATTACCTGTATGGTATAACAAAAAACGATACTTTGGGTACGATACCATTAAAACGAATTTGATTTTACCTGTTTATTATAGCTACAAAAGCAAATCAGAAAAAACATTTACCTTGTTTCCGGTTTACTTTAAAAACCAAACAAACAACCATTCAAAAACCATTGGTATTACTCCGCTGTATTGGGCTCACGACAGTTACGATAAAGCCTTAAAGATTAACCGCACTTCCAAAACCTTGTTTCCGGTTTGGTGGTATAGAAACATTTTAGCCGATAGCCTGCCCTACTTAAAAAGCAATACCTTTTTTCCGGTTTGGTTTTCAAAAACCAAACAGCAATACCAGCACCGGGTATTGTTTCCTGTTGTATGGAAATACCAGGATGCGGACTATAAAAACCTAACCGTATTCCCTTTCTATCAAAACTATGCTTTAAGTAATAAAAGTTACCAGCTGAGTGCTTATACCCCTTTTGTTTGGCGCGTAAAGGGCGATAGCCTGAGCAAGTATTTTATATTTCCTTTTGTGTGGAGCGATAAGCACGTGCGTAAAAACGATACCATAGACAACACGGTTATTTTTCCGTTTTACTGGCACTATAAAAACAATATACACAACAATACCACCTTGTTTCCTTTGTATTGGAAATACAAAGACCAGCAACACAAATCAGTTACCATAATACCATTTGTACACTTTGAACAAAACGGGTTCGACAGCAATGCTGTTAAACAACTGTCTGTTTATCCTTTGCTTTACACCACTCGCAGCAAAAGCTTAAACCAAACAACATTCCTCCCCGTATACTTTAGCAAGCAAACCAAAGACGAAAAAAACACCGTGGTGTTTCCATTGTGGTGGAGCAATAAAGACTCGTTTCATCAGTCACGTTTATTGATTCCTTTTTATTACCGTAATAAAGAATACAAAGGTTTAACCACCACAGCTGTTACGCCTTTATGCTGGAGTATAAAAGCCCCGGGGTATAGCAGGAATGTATTGTTTCCCGTTTGGTTCAGCGGAACAGACAGCAACAGTAAATACAGGTGTTTATTCCCGCTTTATTACAGGGAAAAACTGGCCAACAAAACAACTATAACAGGCATTACCCCTTTATACTGGAACACCACATCGCCAGACAGGAACAGCCATGTATTGTTCCCTGTCTGGTGGAGCAGTACAGATAGATTCCAAAAATCGCGTACGCTGTTCCCTTTGTTCCATTACCAAAGCAGCACCGATAATGCCCACAAGCTTATAGGCATAACACCTTTGTACTGGTATTTTAAAGATGGCTCTTATACCAGCAAAACATTTTTCCCGCTTTGGTTTAATAAAAAAGATACGGGTACATACGCTTACCAATCAAACTTTATATTCCCATTGGTTTATACTTACCAAAGCGAAAACAAAAACACACTCCATGTGTATCCGTTGGTGTATGCCAATAAAACACCCGCTAAAAAATCGTTCCTGTTTATCCCGATTTACTTTCACGACACAAGGTTTAGCAAAACCGAAACTAAAAGAAGAACCATGTTAACGCCATTGGTTTGGGTTAATAAAGACTCCAGCAGTGCCCAATTTAACCGGTTCAGGGTTTTACCTTTGTTCTGGCATAAATCATTTACAGAGAACAACCATACCAAAACCAGCAATACCCTTTTCCCGCTTTATTTTGATGTTGTTAAACGATATGCCAGTTATACAACGGAAAGCAAGCACGTGTTATTCCCTATTGTGTGGAGCTTTGTAAAAAATAATTCAAAATCATTAACGCTGTTCCCTATTTACCATTTTAAGAAAGATGATGTTTCAAAAAGGCTGGCCATTACGCCTTTGTTCTGGTCGATTAAAAACGGGAACAAGGATCAACATTTATTATGGCCTTTATACAATTACAACAAACAGCCGGACAATACCCGCTTTAATATAGCTTACTTACTATACCGTTACCAAAAAACTGACAAGGTAAAATCGTGGAGTTTTTTATGGCCGCTGGTACAACGTATTAAAGGAAACAACTACAGCTATTTCCATGCAGCTCCATTGGTTTGGTATAAAAAGTCCGATAGTATGAATTACTTCTCCGTTCAGCCATTGTTCTTTAGCCAGCGCACCAATACCAGCAAACGTTTTCAATTGTTATGGCAATTGTATAGCTACCGCCATACTTTTAATGTAAAAACCACCAACAGCTTTTTATGGAGAACATTTTACAAGGACAAATATGTGAATGGCGATTACGAAACACGTTTGCTTTATAAGCTCTATGCCCATGTAAAAAAAGACAGCAGTACCGAAAAGGGCTTGTTTCCTTTATACAATATCCAGCAGTCTAAAAATGGCGACTATTACAAAGCTTATTGCTTAAATATATACCAAAAAACAAAAACGCAAATTCCCAATACGAGCGATTATTATATAGAGGAAAAGATATTCTGGTATATACGCTTACGCAGTAACTTTAATTACCTCAAACAAAAAGGCATTATTAAGGACCGGAAGTTTAAATGACGGTTGATTGGTTGACAGGGTTGATAGGGTTGAATTGTTAAATTGTTTAAGCCAGAAGCTAGCTGCCGGAGGCCAGAAGCTGTTACCCGAAAAAAACTTACCTTTGCCCGCTCATGACAAATTATTTAAGAAGTGACCTGAACGATACCATTTGTGCCTTGGCTACACCCGAAGGGGTGGGCGCCATTGGTGTGATACGTATAAGCGGTGCCAATGCCATTACTTTGGTGAATGATGTTTTTGAAGGAAAAAACCTGACGAAGCAAGCCACACACACCGCTCATTTTGGCCGCATAGTAGATAAAAGCAATACCGAAAAACCACATATTATAGATGAAGTACTGGCTACTTTATTTATAGCCCCCAAATCGTACACAGGCGAAAACACCGTAGAGATAAGCTGCCATGGCTCGGCTTATATACAACAACAAATATTACAAACCCTCATTAAAAAAGGAGCACGCTCAGCCAAGCCGGGTGAGTTTACCATGCGTGCCTTTTTAAATAAAAAACTGGATTTAACACAAGCCGAAGCCGTTGCCGATTTAATAGCCAGTAACAGCGAAACCAGCCACCAAACGGCCATGAGTCAGATGCGTGGTGGTTTCTCCAGCCAGATTATTGATTTGCGCGAACGCCTCGTGAACTTTGCTTCCTTAATAGAATTGGAGTTGGATTTTGGCGAAGAAGATGTAGAGTTTGCCAGCAGGCCTCAACTCAAAGAGCTGGTGGAGAATATACTGCACCTGGTACAATCATTACTGCAATCGTTTAAATATGGCAATGCCATTAAAAACGGAATTCCAACCGTTATTGCAGGCAAACCCAATGCCGGTAAATCAACCCTGCTGAATGCTTTGGTGAATGAGGAAAGAGCTATTGTAAGCGATATAGCCGGTACCACCCGCGATACCATTGAAGAAACTTTTGTAATAGATGGCATTTTGTTCAGGCTGATAGATACAGCCGGTATAAGAAAACATACGAACGATGCCATTGAAACCATAGGCATAGAACGCACTTTTGAAAGCATTAACAAAGCCGGTATCGTTATTTACCTGTTCGATTCCAGCACCACCACAACCCAGGAGTTACAAGCAGAATTAGCCGCCTTGCAAAGTAGCCATGCTGTTATTATTCCCGTAGCCAATAAAATTGATTTGCTCAGCGAAAGCCACAAAGCCGAAATACTACAGGCATTTACCGCTACCGAAACACAAGCCAAACCTATATTTATAAGTACCTTACAAAAAAACAATTTAGCAGCGCTCAACCAAAAGCTGGTGGAAATAGTGCGTGGCGATGAAGTAAAAAACGATGTAATTATTACCAATATGCGCCACTACGAAGCTTTGTTAAATACAGCCACGGCATTACAGGATGTATTAACGGGCATGGACCTGCAACAAACAGGCGACCTGCTGGCTTTTGATATACGCAAAGCCATATTTCACTTAGGCGAAATTGTAGGCGATATTACCACCGATGACCTGTTGGATAATATATTCAGTAAGTTTTGTATCGGGAAGTAAATGATCTTAAGTATGATTTTTCACGCTTACATGCACATAATACTAGTTATTTGGCCTTCTGGCGGAAGTAACACTTTATCCAAAGAGGAGAATATAAGAGCTATAGTAATTACTCTTTTAATTTTTGTATTTGCAGCACTTACATCTTTTAATAAAAAAGATAAATAATTATACAAACAATCCTGTTAGCCAATAACATTACCAAATTTCTTGACAATAAATGTCAAGATAGCAAAAAGGCATAAAGCATAGAATAGCGTTGGGTTTGTTGTCATTGGTCTATTGGGATCACCTGTTGAAATATGAATAGTTTCAGATACAATAGAAAAAACAAAAAACTACTATTCAGTGTGCTTTTTGTTTTACTTATTACTCAATTTTGTAAAATTCAGTTAGTATCTGCTTAGAGATATGTTTTAAAAAATAGTTCAATTACAATTTTATAACCTTCTTTGTCTTTGATTACCGACTTGTTAATTACTTTTTATGTAATAGTATAGGTTAATAAACTTCGAAACATTTTTCACCTTTATAATTTAGTCTTAAATATTAACTTGCTAAAGTTTTTATTATATTTCGCTCAAATAAGGACATATTTCTGCGTTTTAATAAACTGAGGACAATTATTAAAAGTGATAACTAGATTATTCATAAAGGGCTATAAATCAATTAGAGACCAAGAAATTGAACTTGAATCAATCAATATACTTATAGGTGGTAATGGTGTCGGTAAAAGTAATTTTATTTCAATTTTCTCATTATTTAGAAATATTTACGAGAAAAACCTTCAACGATATGTCCTCACCAAAGGCGGAGCTAATGGGTTTCTTCACTTTGGGAAAAAAATAACCAAAGAAATTGATTTAAAATTCTTCTTTGGGTACAAAAGAAGAGATGGTTATGTTGATGAGTATAATAGATTTGATTTAGTATTAGGAGAAGCAAATGATGAACTATTCATTGTAAAAAGTCAAACATCATTTTTCAATGGTGCGTGGCATGACAGAATATGGGAACAAAATGTAAGAGAATCTGCATTTAGTAGTTTCAAGCAAAACCAAGCATACTATGTTAATGAAAGACTTAAAGAATTTGACGTCTATCATTTTCATGACACTGGTGATAGTTCACCTATGAAAGGAATTTCTAGTCTTTATGATAATAGGGTTTTAAAACGAGATGGTTCTAATATTGCAGCATTTCTTTACTATTTACAAGAAAAGCACCCTAAACATTTTGTAAGAATAGAAAGAACAATTGCTCAAATAGCTCCCTTTTTCGACAGGTTTTCTTTAAGTCCAGATAGGATTAAAGTGGATCAAATTCAACTTGAATGGAAAGAAGTTGGAGCTCCAGATTCTTACTTCAACGCCAAACATTTATCAGATGGAACTTTGCGATTTATTTGCCTAGCTACACTTTTGATGCAGCCAGAACCACCTAAAACAATTATTATTGATGAGCCAGAATTAGGACTACATCCAGTTGCTATAAATAAATTAGCCGCCTTAATTAAAAAAGCGTCAAAAGATGTTCAGATTATCATTTCATCTCAGTCAGTAAATTTAATTGATAATTTTGAAGCAGAAGATTTGATAGTTGCCGATAGAAGTGGCTCAGAAAGCATATTCAGACGTTTAGATAAAACAGAATTAAAGCAGTGGTTAACAGAATATACACTAGGTGAAATGTGGGAAAAAAATGTAATTGGAGGATTACCTCTTAATAGAATTTGAGATGAGAAGGGTCGTTTTTCTAGTTGAGGGAGATACAGAATTGGTTTTTATTAACAAACATGTTATGCCATACTTCTATCAAAAAGGATATGAAAACCCAATGCAGGCTCAGAAAATCATCACAAATAGAAAGATGCATAAAAAGGGTGGAAATATTAATTATGAGTATTTGAAGAATGATATAAATAGAGTGTTGGCACAAGGAAATGTTATAATAACAACTTTTCTTGATTTCTTCAGAATACCTAATAATTTCCCAGGATATACTATTGATTCTCTAAAAATTGAAAATATGGAAAGAGAAGTCCATGAGCAATTTAACTATCATCAATTTATATTGCCGTATATTCAAAAACACGAAATGGAGGCTTTAATGTTTAGTAATATGGAGGGGTTTAATATAGTTGTTGATGATGACAAACGACTTGGCGAACTTGAAAACATTATAAATCAATATAATAATCCTGAAGATATAAATAATCATCCTACAACTGCTCCTTCAAAAAGACTTGAAAGAATATTTGGTTATGATAAAGTAGGAGATGGCGAACTGATATTAGAAGCTATTGGAATAAATGAAATGATAAACAAATGTCCCAGATTTAATCAATGGCTTATTCAATTAGAGGAACTACTTAAAATACAATAGCTTTTAAGATTTTACAGAATTAATTACTGGCATATAAAAATCTTAAAATAAAACAGCAAAAATTTATTTTTTGTTCCATTGGAAAATAATTGAAAGCTTAAAAACTTTTAAAATTCTTACAATAAATATTGATGGAAAATGAATTTATAGCTTTCGCTAAAGACGACTTAGATATGTCATTACTAGCATATCAATCTAAAAAATATTCAAACGCTGTTTTCCTAATTCAACAGGCTAATGAAAAAGCAATGAAATCTATTTTAATTGCGTCTGGCATTGATTACGCAACACTAAAAAAAGATTCACATGACGCTATAAAACCTATAATACGCTTCATAAAAAATCAGCATGAACAAAGCCAAAAAGATATAAATACTATTAAAAATAACTTTGCCATTGAAGAAAGTTCAATATTCGGTCCTAAACACAAAGAAATTTATAATCGCTTTAAAGAGTCAATTGCAGACTTTGAAAGTTTTAAATCAATGGATTGGAAAAAAATTGATGAAGAGTTTATATTAGAATTGCTTGAAGAGCTTGAAGAGTTAAAAAGTATGGAATTTGTATTTAGCGTTAATAAAAAAATGGCTATACAAATTCAAAATATGATTAATACAGAGATGCCTATTCTCAAGCTTATTCCCGATATAGAGAAAAAACTACTTGATATATTCAATAGTGAGCAAAAAACCATTCTTTTTATACGGTTTATGAACATAATGATTAACTTATCAATGGCAACATTTAAACCACACATTATAAGTTATATAATGAATCTAATACTGTTTCCTCACTTCAGTGACTCTAGGTACCCAACTGAAAATAAATTTGAATATAATACTTACGATGAAAAACACCCAATAATTAAGCATTATATGAAACTATTCGAATTAACTAAATTGTCAATAGAAGAAATAAATAAATTCTTCAAATCCGACAAGCATATTGAGGAAATGGGCGCTATAATAAATGAACTTTTTGGAGAGCAGAACATTAATAGTAATCCAGAAATCAATAATGATTTTCAATAAATATGATTGACACTCCACAAAACAAAAAATCTCCTCAAGATTTACTTAATGCTATAATTACTGGGCAAGATTTTGAGAATGCAAAATTTACTGATTTCTGTAATTTGTTAAATGTACATAGTGCGACCTCAGTTTTAATTAAGAATTGCCATTGGGACGAATTACTACTCATTAAAAATGGAAACTTCTCTCAATCCATATCCTTTATCAATTGCACTTTTGATAAAGGCATATCGTTGAGTACGGTCGATTTTAATGGTAAACTCATTTTTAAATCTTGTAAAATAAATCAAGAAATAATTCTTAATGAATGCTCATTTGCAGAAGTAAATTTCGAAGAATCTCACGTACAAGAATGCTACATTACTGGGCTTATTAAGAACAATGCTATTAAAAACGACCCCATAGTTGTATTAAACTCCACTTTTGAAAAACTTCAAATCAAGGAAGCTAATCTATACAAACATTTTAAGCTTGTTAGTGGTTCCATAAATGAACTATTTATAGGAACATCTAACTTTTATGCTAGTTTATCTATTGGTAGTTGGGAAAAAGATTTTTTCTATATAACGAGTTTTCAAATTGACTCTTCTAAGTTTTATCAGCGTGTTGATTTTTTAAAAGGAAATGTTAAAGAGTGGTTGTATATACATAAAGTAGAATTTAAAGAGCAGGTAGTATTACAAAGAGAATTTTCATTCGATCAAATTAGTTTTATTGAAGTAAAAGCTACACATAATGTAAGTTTAACTTTTAATGACAATCTTGATGATCTTAATTTTCAGGACTGCTGGTTTGATACAAGTTTTTCTCTTAACTGCTATAAACAAGATTCTTTTAAAAAAACTTTATCTATTAGATTTGATGGCATTATCAATGGTAACTATATAATTGAGGATGTTGACACAGCATCCGTTAATATTTCTTGCATAAACTTTGGAAATATTATGTTTCATAATATTTCTGCTAAATTTATATGGTTGGATAAATTTTTTAACTACAACAAACTCTTCTTTAACAATGTGAAAAGACACCCCAATTACAATATTTTAATCATTTTTGATTCTAATGTAGGAAATACAGAATTTGAAAATATTGATTTTCGGACCTACAATGAAGTTGTAATTGCTAAAAGTGATGTAAGCAGTATGTTGCTAACAAATTCTCTTTTGCCAAAACATATTCAAATTAAAACAAAGAGCCCAGAAATAGGAGTTGAAATTGGTGAATTAGAGAAAATTAATGATAACATGTATTTCAGAGAAACTTACCGCCAATTAAAACTTGCGATGGAAAAAGCAGGAAACCGTTATTATTCTTTAGTTTATAAGTCAAAGGAAATGCATTATCAACGAAAAGAACTAAAATTTGGCTGGGATAAAATACTATTATATATAAATTATTACTCTAACAATTATGGCATCAGTTGGGGGCGAGGGATTTTATTTACTCTTTGTGTCGCTTATTTTTCTTTCATTTTATTAAATGCCGTTTCTTCTCATCCTTTGTTTCATTGGAATATCAAAGTTTCTGCATTAGAATATAAACAAGCATTAGAAATAGCTTGGACACATTTTGTAAAATACATTTCTACTTTTCCTGTTTTAAAAAGTGATATGCAAGATGAGCATAACTGGAAAACAGATATAGTTTTAATGCTCTCTCGTATATTTATTGGAATTGGAATCTATCAAACAATAGCAGCATTTCGCAAATATGGTAAGTAATTGTTTAGAAGCCTATAATCAAGAAATAGGCCACTCATAAACGAGTAAACCAAAAAAAACACGAGCTGTTGCCCGTGTTTTTTTTGGTTTACTTGTCCGTTTTTTTCTTAGGTGGAGTAGCACTATCTTCTATTACGTTAAAGCCCCAGTCGCCCAAAGCCTTTGGATTGGTTTTGTTTTTACCCAGCAATACATCGCGCAAGCCGGTAATAAAAAACTTAACGGTACCCGGTCGGTTTACACTGGCTTTTTTAGCCGTGCCTAAAGCGTTGTCGCGCGTTAGGGTAAGCTCCTTGGCTTGTTTGGTGAGTTCTTTTTGCCGTGTGTTGGCATCCATAGCAGCAGTAATTTGCTTGCGTAAATCGGCTAACTCGTCTACGCTTAAATTGCTTTTTTCTTTCAAAGCTTCTTCTTTTTTTACAATGTTGTTAGCCAGATTGATTAAATCATCAACATTGCTTGGAATAACAATTCGCATAACATTTTTTGATTAGTGCCATTCCGGGTGCTTCTGTTTTGTTAACCCGGATTGGCGGTTGTTAGTTAAATTTTATAATAAAACGTCATGCCTGCCTGCTTTGGTATATCAATTAAAAAATATTTTTTAGGGGCAATATTTAAGAGACCGTTTTTGCGTGTAAAAACACCTTTTATTGAAACAAAAAAGCCTGTTACACATCCAAAAAACCTTTCTATGCATCCAAAAAACCATAGTATGGATAAGAGGAAGGCTTTTAGTGATAGCAATTCCCTCCATTAAAGCCCAAAAACAAAGTATAGCAATAAAAGTACAGGCAATAGCGGAACAAAAAAGGCTGCTACGCATACAAAAAACCTTTCCATGCACGCCAAAAACCATATTATGCATCATAAGAAAGCCTCCTGTTAAAAAAATGCAGCTGATGGAAACCATTAAAACAAGCATAACACCACCTTACAAAAAACAGGCTAAACCGTGATTTCCCGCTGCTGATGATTGAAAAAACCAGCCTGTTGAATGGGAAGGGTATCAACCTGCGTTTTTTTAACTGCTTATAGTGTCCTTATACTTAATAAAACTTTCATCAAAATTTTGCGTTCTTCGTAGTGAAAACAATTCATGGCACTTATTACCTATATACCACAAAGTATTCAATGCAGGCAGGCAGGCTTTCCTGTTGAATTCCGGCAAGCTGTTTACAGGGCCATTATTACCCCTATGTTTGAAAAGTAATACAATAATTATATAAACAACCAAAGATATGAATACAAGCAGCAAAGCTTATGGCACCGAAGCGTCCGAAGCACCATTAAAAGAAATGACCATTACGCGCAGAGAGGTGCAGGCACATGATGTTGCCATTGAAATTACCTATTGCGGAATTTGCCACTCTGATTTACACACCGCCCGAAACGAGTGGCAGGGTACTAAATATCCTGCTGTGCCCGGGCATGAAATTGTAGGGCGGGTTACTGCTGTTGGGGCGCATGTTTCCAAGTTTAAATTGGGTGATATAGTTGGTGTTGGCTGTATGGTGGATAGCTGCCGGGAATGCGAAAACTGCAAAGAAGGTTTGGAACAATACTGTGAAGGCGGTATGACAGGAACTTACAATGGCATTGATAAACATTTGGGAGGCCATACGTTTGGCGGTTATTCACAACACATAGTGGTAGATGAAAATTATGTATTACGTATTCCTGAAAATTTAAATTTAGCAGCAACAGCACCTTTGTTATGTGCAGGCATTACTACCTATTCTCCATTAAGGCACTGGAATGTTGGACCGGGTAAAAAAGTAGGTATTGTTGGCATTGGCGGTTTAGGACACATGGGCGTAAAATTAGCAAAAGCCATGGGAGCAACAGTAGTGGTTATTACTACTTCTGCTTCAAAAATAGAAGATGCAAAACGTTTGGGTGCCGATGAAGTAATACTTTCTACAAACGAGGAGCAAATGCTAAGCAATGCACGCAGCCTGCATTTTATTTTGGATTGTGTATCTGCTTCACACGATATCAATGCTTATTTAAGATTATTGAAAAGAGATGGGGCTTTAACGCTGGTGGGTGCTCCTGAAAATCCGCTTCCTGTTGCTGCTTTCAGCCTTATTGGTGGCAGAAAAAGTTTTGCAGGCTCCGGAATAGGTGGTATTGCCGAAACTCAGGAAATGCTTGATTTTTGCGGCAAACACAACATTACTTCAGATGTTGAAATAATCAATATACAACAGATAAATGAAGCCTACGAACGTTTATTAAAAAGCGATGTTAAATACCGCTTTGTCATTGATATGGCTTCTTTAAAAAGCTAATTGGCTTTTAGAGAATACCGGCAATATAGTTTAGCAGAGAATGATTTGCCCGGCAGGCAATACTCATTCTCTGTTTACTTATAAAACTTTCGTTACGGTTTTTGCGTTCTTCGTGATGAAAACAATCCATGGCACTTATATCCTTTACACCACAAAGTATTCAATGCGAGCAGGCTGGCATTCATATAGACCCCTGGCAAGCTGTTGACAGGGCCATTATTACCCATGCCCACAGCGACCACGCCAAATGGGGCTGCAAACATTACCTGGCCCACAAAGACTCTGCACCTATTTTACGCATGCGGCTGGGTAATGATATTTCGCTGCAAACCGTTGAATACGGAGAAACCTTTACCATCAATGGGGTGAAATTTTCCCTGCACCCAGCGGGCCATATTATTGGGTCGGCACAGGTGCGGGTGGAGCATAACAATGAAATATGGGTGGCCAGCGGAGATTACAAATTGCAGGATGATGGTTTTTGCCAGCCCTTTGAACCCGTGCGCTGTCATCATTTTATAACCGAATCAACCTTCGGGCTTCCTATTTACCACTGGCAGCAGCAGCAACAGGTTTTTGAGGAAATCAATGCCTGGTGGCTGCAGAATCAATTGCTGGGCAAAACATCCGTACTGATGGGATATGCGCTGGGCAAAATGCAACGCATCATCAGCGGCCTGCAACCTTTTGCCGGAAATGTGTTTGCCCACGGAGCCATTTACAATATGAACGAAACCCTGCGCAGTGCAGGCTATAATCTTCCCTTTATTGAATGCATAGATAAGGATACGCCTAAGGAGCATTTTAAAGGTGCTTTGATACTAGCCCCCGGCTCTTCCCTAAACAGCCCCTGGATGAAAAAATTTGAGCCTTACAGCACAGGTTATTGCTCCGGGTGGATGGCAGTGCGTGGTGCCAAAAACAGGAGGTCGGTCGACAGGGGTTTTGTACTGTCTGACCATGCCGACTGGAACGAGCTGAACACAGCCGTAAAAGCAACGGGAGCCGAAAATATATATGTTACCCACGGATTTACTGCCGCTTTTTCCAGGTGGCTGAATGAGCAGGGACTTGCCTCCTCCGAAGTAAAAACCATGTATGGCGAGGAAGAGAAAGAGGAGATAAGCGAATGAAATTATTTACGGAGCTTTTCCTGCAGCTTGACCGCACTAATAAAACCAATGAAAAAGTTGCCCTGCTCAAGCATTATTTTTCCCTTGCACCCGATGCTGATAAAGTATGGGCTTTGGCCTTGTTTACCGGGAGACGACCTCCCAGAAAAATAAAATCGGCACAGGTGCAACAATGGGCGCTGGAGCTTGCAGGCATCCCCGACTGGCTTTTCAGGGAAGGCTATAACAATGTGGGAGACCTGGCAGAAACCGTTTCCCTTATTTTACCCGAGGCTGTTAATCCTTCCTTTAACCGGACATTAAGCGAATGGTTCACCGAGCTGGAAAAGCTGAGCAAAGCCACCGATGAAGAAAAAAAAGAATTCCTCCTGAACGCATGGAGGCAATTTTCGGGTTTCGAAATTTTTGTGTTTAATAAATTACTGATGGGAAGCTTTCGCATAGGTGTTTCGCAAACCTTAGTGGTGCGTGCCATTGCCGAAGTTACGGGCAAAGAACCGGCCTATATATTTCACCGCATGATGGGGCACTGGGACCCGTTTACCATTAGCTATGATGAGCTGATACATGCCGAAAATGCAGGTGAAGAACTATCAAAGCCCTATCCTTTTTACCTGGCCTATGCCATAGAAGGAGAATTGGAAAACCTGGGAACACCCGAAGAGTGGCAGGTAGAATGGAAATGGGACGGCATCCGCTCGCAGGTTATTTTACGCAATGGAGAACTGTTCATCTGGTCGCGCGGAGAAGAGCTGGTGACCGACAAATTTCCCGAGTTGCATATACTTAAAAACCTGCTGCCCGATAATACCGTATTAGATGGGGAGCTTATTTGCATGGCCCAAAGCGGCAATCCTGCTGCCGGAATAAACCCCGAAAGTGCAGAACGAAACTGGAGGCCTTTACCCTTTAATGTGCTACAGACAAGGATAAGCCGGAAAAACGTAACCAAAAAAATAATGCAGGAAGCGCCCGTTACCTTTATTGCCTATGATGTAATGGAGGCCGGAGGGCTTGATGTGCGAAACAACCCACAGGAACAAAGACGCACACAGCTTGAAAATATTTATGAGCAGGCAATGAAACACGAGGCATTAACTATTTCGCCTTTGCTGAATTTTGAAACATGGGATGAGCTCAAAAAAATTCATACCTATGCGCGTGATTATGCAGCCGAAGGCTTTATGATGAAACGGAAAAAGGCTCCTTACCTTACCGGAAGAAAAAAAGGCGACTGGTGGAAATGGAAAACAGATCCGTTAAGCGTGGATGCCGTGATGATTTATGCGCAAAAAGGCCACGGACGAAGAGCAGAAGTATATTCCGATTATACCTTTGCCGTATGGCAGGACGATAAGCTGATTCCGTTTGCCAAAGCCTATTCAGGCTTAACCGATAAGGAAATTAATGAGGTAGACCGTTTTGTAAAACAGCATACCCTGGAAAAATTCGGGCCCGTAAGGACTGTTACCCCGGAGCTTGTTTTTGAAATAGGCTTTGAAGGAATCAATGCTTCTTCGCGGCATAAGTCAGGGATAGCCGTGCGCTTTCCCCGGATTTTAAGGTGGCGTAAAGACAAGAAAGTAGAAGAAGCCGATACACTGGAACATTTGAAAAGTATTTTAGAAATGTATAAATAAAAGGTTGGCCAGGGCCGTTTGAGCGATCCCGATAGCTATCGGGAGAAAACGATGTCTCGACTCCGCTCGACAGACAGTAAAATAATTACTTAACCGAAGCACAGCAAAAGGAATGTTGACAGCGAAAATATAACAATGACTATACGTCAAACAAAAGGATATAAAATAGTAGAAGAATGGTTCCGCTCCAAGAGCTGGAAACTGATGGATTTTCAGCAACAGACCATTGCCGAATTTACAAGCGGTAAGCATGGCCTGCTGAATGCGCCTACCGGTTCGGGAAAAACCTATGGCTTGTTTCTGCCTATCCTTGTCGATTATATTAACAGGCATCCCGATTCTTATCTGAGCAGAAAGTCCGGTACAAAAGTATTATGGATTACACCGCTGCGGGCACTGACCAAAGATATTCAACGCAACCTCCAGATAGCCTGCGATGAAATGAATATTCCCTGGACCATTGGCACACGTACGGGCGATATAACCACCAAAGAACGCAATGCCCAGAAAAAAAACATGCCCGATGTTTTGCTCATTACGCCTGAGAGCATGCATACACTCCTCTCGCAAAAAGACCATGTAAAACTGTTTGAGCATGTATTTACCGTTGTATGCGATGAATGGCATGAACTGCTCAGCACCAAACGCGGCACCCAAACAGAGCTGGCCCTGGCAAGGCTGAGATTCATTAATCCACAAATCCGTATCTGGGGCATTTCTGCAACCATTGGTAATATAGAACAGGCCATGGAAGTATTGCTGGGCAGCAGCTATAATACCGCCAATAACGTAATTGTACGGTCAGACACCAAAAAGAAAATAAAAATAGAATCTGTTTTACCCGATAAAATTGAAAAGCTTCCCTGGACGGGCTACCTCGGCACCTCGCTTATCAAAAAAGTAATGGATATTGTGAACGAAAGCAAAACCTGTTTGCTGTTTACAAACACCCGTTCGCAAACAGAAATATGGTACCGGATGATACTGGAAAAATACCCCGAAATGGCAGGACTCATTGCCCTCCATCATGGCTCGCTCGACCGCGAAGTGAGGGACTGGGTAGAAAATGCTTTGCATCTTGGCGCATTAAAGCTGGTTATATGTACTTCCAGCCTTGATTTGGGCGTTGATTTCAGGCCCGTTGAAACAGTATTGCAGGTAGGCAGCCCCAAAAGCATTGCAAGGTTTGTACAACGTGCCGGGCGCAGCGGGCACAGACCCGGCTCCCAAAGCCGTATTTATTTTGTGCCTACCCATGCGTTGGAGCTTATTGAAGCCGTTTCCCTGCGTAAAGGCGTTAATCAAAACATACAGGAAGACAGGATACCCGTCATGAATGCTTATGATGTGCTTGCCCAATACATGGTAACCCGTGCTTTGGGTGACGGATTTGAGGAAGCTCTTTTGTTTAATGAAATCAAATCAACTTATGCCTACCAGTTTTTACAGCGCGATGAATGGGAATGGCTGCTTGCATTTATTACCACAGGCGGTCCATCGCTGGTGGCTTATGATGAGTTTAAGAAAGTAGAACGGGAAGGAAAACTTTATAAGGTAATGGACAGGAAAGTTGCCATGCGCCATCGTTTGGGTATGGGTACCATTGTTTCCGACTCATCTGTTAAAGTTCAGTACCTGAGCGGAAAATACCTGGGCAGTATTGAGGAGCAATTTGTATCACGGTTAAAGCCCGGTGATGTTTTTTCTTTTGCGGGCATGAACCTCGAATACATCAGGATACACAATATGGCCGTACAGGTGCGCAAAACAACACAACCCAAGGGCACAGTTCCACGCTGGGCCGGAGGGCGCGTTCCCCTTTCCTCCCAACTGTCGGCTTTTATCCGCGACCGTTTAGATGATGCACTGGACCCGGAAAATAAAGAACCCGAAATAAAAAAAATGCAGCCGCTGTTACTCCTGCAAAATGAACGCTCGGCTATACCCAAACAGGATGAATTCCTGGTGGAGCAGTGTAAGTCGCGCGAAGGTTTCCATATTTTTTTGTACCCTTTTGAAGGCCGGTTGGTGCATGAAGGAATGGCTGCTTTACTTGCCTACCGCATCAGTAAAATACAACCCATTACTTTCTCCATGGCCATGAACGATTATGGATTTGAGTTGCTCAGCGATGAAGAAATAATTTTGGAACATTTGCTGGAAGAGCATGAACTCTTTACCGATGAAAACCTGTTGACCGATATTCAGCACAGCATTAACTCGGTGGAAATGGCCCGGAGAAAATTCAGGGAAATTGCAGCCATTGCCGGATTAATTTTCCAGGGTTACCCGGGCAAAAGTATCAAAACAAAACATTTGCAGGCTTCGGCTTCTATGTTTTTTGATGTAATAAGAGAACATGAACCCGGAAATTTACTCATACGGCAGGCTTACCAGGAAACACTTGACCAGCAGCTGGAAGAACAACGGATGCGGGTGGCCTTGAAACGCATCAGCGCCCAAAAATTTATTTTCCGGTATACCCAAAGCCCTTCGCCTTTTGCATTTCCAATAATGGTGGATAGATTGCGGGAGCAATTATCATCAGAAAAACTGGAAGACCGTGTAAAGAAAATGATGATGCAACAAGAAAAAGACCGTGGAGATTCAGCTTAAGCAAAACACCTTTCAACTGCTGCCCCAGCGTGCCATGATATGGAAAGAAAAAGGCATGCTTATACTTGGCGATTTGCATATAGGCAAAGTTTCCCATTTCAGGCGTGCGGGTCTTGCGGTACCTGCTGCAGCACTTAATGAAAATTTTACGCGGCTTGATTCCATCATGCAAGCCCATCCAATAAA
Organism: uncultured Bifidobacterium sp.; assembly: GCA_964442045.1. GTDB lineage: Bacteria > Bacteroidota > Bacteroidia > UKL13-3 > UKL13-3 > JAAFJM01. Next base: position 11,508 of record CAYTWI010000038.1, on the reverse strand, counting down.
AGAAGTATTGTTTGCGGGCGATTTGTTTCACAGCAGCATTAATACGGAATGGCAGCTGTTCCGGGAATGGCGTTTGCAGTATGCACATATTCCCATGAGCATTGTACCCGGTAATCATGATAAGCAGGCATTGCCCTATTACCACGAAGCCAATCTTCATATTTATGAAGATAACTGTAAGCTGGGCCCTTTCACTTTTTCACACCATCCTAAAGAACTGTTTTTAGCTGATGAGTATATTATTTCAGGGCATATTCACCCCGTTATTACACTCACCGGAGCAGGTAAACAATACCTTAAACTCCCCTGCTTTTATTTCGGACCCCAACAATGCATCCTTCCCGCATTTGGTGCTTTTACCGGAGCTTATGTAATGAAGCCTGCTGAAGGCGACAGGGTAGTGGCTATTGTTGGTGATGGACTGATAGAAGTTCCAACCCGTGACACCGCTATTAACAATAATAAATAAGGAACAAAACCACTTATAATTACACCCAGCCAATAAGCGTTAAAGGCAATACTTTTTCAGGGTCTTTAATGGGTGGCGGTTCTGTTTTAACCGGATTATTTTTATCCGGCTGTTTAGTGGGGTCAGGATTTTCATGTGGTATATCAGGCACATGTCTTTCCGGTTGCTTGTTGGGTATTTGCTTTTCCGGGGCCGGTGGTTCAGGATTTTTTTCCGGGCTTTCCTGGTTAATAAAACCAAAAGAAAGCATTGTTAAACTGAGGTCCATAATATTTTTATTTAAGTATTGAATATTTAAAAATACAAAGCCCTCCCGTTAAAAGGAGGGCTTAGGTGTTTGATTTTCGTACTATTTGTTTTTCTCCAATAGCCGAAGAAAAGAAAGAGATTATCCAGAATATTCTGACTAAAAACAGCGTTTTCTGAAAATTCTTTAGTACCAGTCAAATACTACTTTATGTAATGCAAAACAATGCCAGTTTTTGTTGTGGCTTGTAAACACTGGTTTTTATTTACTTCTTAACCAACCTGCTTAATTTTACCCATACACACAGGAAAAATATTCTACACTTTACGTGAGGAAAAAATTCCACACCTTAAAAACCTTTTAGCTTTTAACCCTTAAGCAGGTATATTTTATGCAAACAGTATAAAAGCCTTGTTTATAATTATAAACAGACTGTTTTGTTTTTTTATGAATAGTACCAAAGGGCGCATTTTTTACCATTAAAATATACGGAGTACTGTGGCATATACTTTGGTTAATTATCAGGTAAAATATAAAACTATTATGAAAACGAAACAGCTTTTAATATTAGGGTTATGGATTTCCCTAATGTTCCCCTTTATTAGCCGTGCACAATCAATAAACAGCAGTACATACAGTACAGCCATTGGCTTGCGCGCAGGAGGCACTTCAGGGCTTACCATTAAACATTTTACCGGCAACGGAGCAGCACTGGAAGGAATTATAGGATTATGGAGCAATGCCTTTAGCATAACAGGTTTGTACGAAAAACACGCAAACTCCGGAGCCATTGGCTTAAACTGGTACTATGGTGGTGGCGGCCACCTGGCAGCAGCTGATCGTTACCACGGCCCAAGCCGCTATTACTACAGAGACTATTACTCAGATGGTGGAGTTGGTATTGGTATAGATGGTATTGTGGGGCTTGAATATAAAATAACACCTATTCCGTTTGCTGTTAGTTTTGATTTAAAACCTTTTTTAGAGATTAACACCAATGGCGGAGCTTTCTTTGCCCTTGACCCGGGAATAGGCTTAAAATTCGCCTTCTGATAAAAACCAAACCTCAAAAGGAGCGTCTGTTAACCTGTTTAACAGACGCTCCTTTTACTATAGCACGGTTTATTTTAAGGAAGTAATAATGTTCATCCACAGCTGTAGAAAAAAATACCCATATCAGGGATAAAATACCCTGTTGCTTTTTTACCCGCTACTGCCTAACGGAATACCATCGTTAAATTTAAGTATTCTTTTTATCAGCATCAACAAGGCTTCTCCACAGATTGAACGTTTATATAACAGTAACAAAAAAGGTAAAGGCACACAGATTGTACTCCTACTGAAACCATTCACATTTAACCCCAAAACAGATGAAAACAACATTTCTACAAAAAGCAAAAGACGGATTATTTATATTCGCTATGCTTGCTACCTTTTTTACCCTCTCCTACTGTAGCGACCATGGAAACGAAAAAACCAAAAAATCAATTAACGATTTTAACGTTTATGTAAAAGAACATAAACAAGCTACTGCCAGCTACGTAGACCAAAAATGGGAAGACCTTGAAAAAGAGTACGACCTTAAAAAAGCCGAGTTGGACAAACAGGCAGACAAAATGGACCAGGAAATGAAAAGCAGTTATGAAGCAACTGTAGCAGACTGGGAAGCTTTTAAAGCCGATTACCAAATAAAACGCAAGGCAAAAGAAGAGATGGCCAAAGTTGAAAGCTTAAAAGCCACCATTGTTCCAACAGATATTCGTACTGATTTTTCTAATGTTAACGGATCAAACATTGCAAGCGTTTTTAAACACTTTGTAAATACCGTAGATAACCAAAAAGAAATATACACGAAAGAAGAGTGGGAACACATTAACAACTACTGGAAAAGCTTAAAAGATGCGGCTAACCGCTTAGAAGAAGCTAACCAAATATCAAAAAACGATCATAAAAAAATAACCGGACTTAAAATTAAATACATGGCTATAAAAACCTTGAACAAGCCATTTGCCGGATCGGAAATTTATAACTAAAAACCACACAATACCTTTGTAAAAAGGCCATACAAACCAAACACTATTCAAAACCGGTCTTTATAGTTTTATAAAGACCGGTTTGAATTTTTATTTAGTTAATAAAACACCCTATGAAAAAGAAAACCGTTTTTAAAAAAAACGCATTTGAGCAATTTGCTTATATAGCAACCAAAGCAGCAGGAAGCACAGCAGCATTTTTATGTGCAGCTGGCCTTATAGTAGCCTGGTTAATTAGCGGGCCATTATTTGGTTTCTCCGATACATGGCAATTGGTAATTAATACAAGCACAACCATTATTACTTTTTTAATGGTTTTTCTGATACAGAAAACACAAAACAAAGACTCCATTGTAATACAGGTGAAGCTAAATGAATTAGTTGCGGCCGATGGTTTTGCAAGTAACAGGATAATTAATGTGGAAGACCTTACCGAAGAGGAGTTAAACATTTTGCATACCTATTACCAGGAACTGGCAGAAATGACAAAAAAAGCAACTGATATAAAAAGTTCGCACTCGGTAGAAGAAGCCCGGAATAAACATGACATGAAAATGAAAAAGTCTGTTTTCAGTCCGCTTAAAAAAGCAGCCCATGCAAATGCAGGAAACCGGAAGCCAAAACCCAAACCGGAAGCGCCTGCTTCCGATAAAACCATTAAAACAACCGAAACAACTAACAGCAAAGGACATTAAAACAACACCCACATTTTTCATTATTGACTTACATTGTTATTTAAACTATATTCAAATTTCATTTTACACTTCCACTACAGGAATAACCATTAATATTATACGGAACATTCAACAAAAACATGAACCAGGCGCAAAAGAAACCAAGGAATACTAAGGAACCGGCCCCCGATATATTAAATGGGTCACTATTACTGGAAGATGAACTAAAACACAAACACTTATTATCAAGTTTGCCTGTTGCTATATATACCTGTAAAAAAGACGGTATGGTTGATTTATATAATAAAGCAGCTGTGGAATTATGGGGACGTGAGCCGGAAATAGGAAAAGACTATTGGTGTGGCTCATTAAAAAGATTTCGCCAGGATGGTACATTAATACCAATAAATGAATGCCCGGTGGCTATTACTTTAAAACAAGGAAAAAAAGTAAAAGCAGCCGAACTGGTTATTGAACGCCCCAATGGGGAAAGAAGGTTTGTACTGCCACACCCCGAACCTATTTTTGATAAAAAGGGTAATGTAACAGGTGCTTTAAATACTTTAATTGATATTACTACACAAAAACACCTGGGCTTAGCATTGGAAGATAAGCTTGAAAAAGGTGTAAAGGAATACACTACAGCATTAAACAAAAAAACAATTGACCTTATAGAAAGTAAAGAACGTTACCATAAAATGATTGATGAGGTTCAGGACTATGCTATATTGATGTTGGACCAATCAGGTGTTATTATTAACTGGAATAAAGGCGTGCAGAATATAAAAGGATACGCTGCACATGAAATTATAGGAAAAAATTTCTCCCTATTTTATAAAGAAGAAGATCAGCTAAGCGGATTACCGGACAGGTTATTAAAGGAAGCAAGGGAAAAGGGAAAAGCACTTCACGAAGGTTGGCGTGTAAGAAAAGACGGAACACTTTTTTGGGGAAGCATTACAATAACAGCTTTACACAATAACGAAAACGAAGTTATTGGCTATACCAAGGTAACCCGCGATTTAACCGAACGAAAAAATGCCGAAGAGCATTTAAATGCACAGGCTGCTGAATTAATAAGGAAAAACGAAGAGCTTAAAGCACAGAAAGAGTTTGTGGAGTTAATACTCGATTCATCTGTTGATATAATTGCGGTATTTGATAAAGACCTGCGGTATGTTGCGCTTAATAAGCAGGCCATGAATGCTTATAAAAGAGAAGACCTTATAGGCAAAAAAATAAACCATGCTTTTCCTAAAGCAATAGAATCGGGTTTGTATGCTGATTTGCTTAAAGCCCTGCAGGGAGAAACTATTCAAAATGTTTCCTATCATTCAAAAGTATTAAACAAGTATTTTGAAAACTATTATATACCGCTAAAAAACGAGCGTCAGGAAGTATACGGAGTGCTTGCCATAGGGCATGATAACTCAACCCTGCTGGAAGCAGCTGAAAAAGTAAAAATTGCCAACGCTCAACTGGAGAAAAAAAACAAGGAGCTGGAACGCAGCAACGATAGCCTGGAACAATTTGCTTACGTATCGAGCCACGATTTACAAGAACCTTTAAGAAAAATTCAAACCTTTTGCGATCTTATTCTCACAAGGATAAACGACCCTGATTTTAAACCACATGAATACCTCACTAAAATTAATGCATCGGCAAACCGCATGTCGTTATTGATTAATGACCTGCTTAATTTTTCGCGCCTGAGTAAAGCCGATGAACTGCATGAGAAAGTGGATCTTGAGGAAGTATTAGACCATATAATTGATGATTTTGAATTACTCATCAAACAAAAAAAAGCAGTAATAAAAAAATCATCGTTTCCCATTATAAATGCTATCCCTATTCAAATGAACCAGTTGTTTTATAATATGATAAGCAACGCCCTGAAATTTTGCGATAAGGAACCGGTAATTACGGTTACAGGAAAAAAACTTTCAAAAAAAGCGGCTTTGGCCATACCACAACTGGATGCAACAAAAAACTATTTACACTTAAACTTTAAAGACAACGGGATTGGTTTTGACCAGGTATATGCATCCCAGATTTTCACTATTTTTCAACGGTTAAACAATTACCATAAATACAGTGGTAATGGCATAGGTTTAGCTATTTGCAAAAAAATAGTAGATAACCATGGTGGTTATATTACTGCTTCCAGTAAAAAAGATGAAGGTGCCTCCTTCGATATTTATCTCCCCGTTTAATACCGGTTTAGTATAACGGCTGCATCCTAAAACCTTATTGGTTAAAACTACCCTCTTGCCCCTTTTAAGGGTATGAGTTGGTGCTTACGAAAGAGGAAAAACGTTATAAAAAAAGCGGGCTTTTGAAAGACCCGCTTTTTTACTTTATAATAACTGGTATTGCTTTAATTTATTGTATAAGGTTTTTCTATCTATATCCAAAACTTTTGCTGCCTTTGATTTATTATAGTTTACCTGTTTCAGCACCTCCACAATGGTTTTGTATTCTGCACTTAATGCTATTGATTTCAAATCGTTTTTTGCAGGTTTTTCAATACTTCCTGATACCTGTTCATCATTACCGGTATCCAGGTTAAATGAAAATTTATCCTGAAAGGATATTTCGTGTGGTAATGAATTTAACTGCACTTCATTTCCATCCGTTAACAAGGCTACGCGTTTAATTACATTATGCATTTCTCTTAAGTTACCCGGCCAGCGGTAGTTTCTGAAAACATCCACTACTTCCGGAGAAAAGCCTGTTATTTCTTTTCCTAAATCAGCTGCGGCTAACTTTAAAAAATGATTGGCAAATAACTCAATGTCTTTACCTCTTTCTCGTAAAGGATACAGATGAATGCTGAACTCATTAAAACGGTGATACAAATCTTCCCTGAACTTGCCACGAGAACTCATTTCCGTTAGCTTTTCATTGGAAGCAACAAGTATTCTTACATCAATATCTATTTCTCTTGTGCCCCCCACATGGCGCAATTTTCTTTCCTGTACCACACGTAATAAAGCAATTTGCGTATCGTATGGCAGGTTTGCAATTTCATCCAGAAACACAGTGCCACCATTAGCCATTTCAAAGTGACCGATTTTTTGCGTTAACGCACCGGTAAATGCACCCTTTTCATGGCCAAACAATTCGCTGCCTGCAAGCTCTTTGGTTAATGCACCACAGTCAATACTCACAAAGGGCATGTTTTTCCTTTGGCTGTTGTTATGAATGGCCTGTGCTACAGATTCTTTTCCGGTACCACTTTCACCATAAATAATAACACTGTAATTGGTAGGAGCTACAAGCGCAATTTGCTTTTCAATTTCTTTTGCTTCCGGGCTCACTCCTTTTATAAAATTACCATCAGCTACTTCCCTCTTTTTTTTCTTTTTATTTTCAGATGAATCCTGTCCGGCAATATCATTCCCTCCGTTTTCTTTTTTAGCAATAGCCTTCTTAACAAGCAATAAAATCTCATCAGGCAATAGTGGTTTGGTAATGTAATCAAAAGCACCTTGCTTAATTACATCTACAGCCACTTTTATATCAGAATACCCGGTAATAATAATTACCTGGGTTGACGGATCTTTTTCTTTTACTTTATGAAGAATCTCTCTTCCATCAGTATTGCCTAAACGAAAGTCTGATAACACTACATCATAATTGTTTTTTTCAATTAACGAAAAAGCATTTTCTCTGGAGTAAGCAGCCTGAACTGAAAATCCGTTCTTGGTAAGGAATCTGTCAAGCAAATGACACATGTCAATATCATCATCGATTACTAGTATGTTCTGCATATTATTCACCTATTAACTCTTTTGTTTTTTCAATAATTTGTGTCAGCGAAAAAGGCTTAATTAAAATTCCATCCGCATGATAGTCATAAGCTTTGTAAATATCATCATTGGCACTAATGACACATATTTTTACAGTAGGTAACGTTTCTTTAAAATAACCAATATGGTTTAACCCGTTTCCGTCAGGAAGGTTAATATCTAAAAAAAGAAGTTCGGGTTTCAGTTCTTCAAATATAATTTTTCCTTCTCCTAACCCCTTTGCATTTTCAATTTTATACCCCTTATTTTTTAATGCTATTGACATCAACAAATTGGTATCACTTTCATCATTTATAACAAGTATTTTTTTTACTTCTACCATCGGGCTTATTGTTTAAACAAAACTAAATTAATGAAAAAAAGGAATACTTATCTCTCGTTTTTAACAATGGTTTATTGTTTTATACTCCATGAGATGAACTTTTAAAGCATCCTTTCAAAATATTATTTTATCTGATAAAAAGCCTCCCCCATGCATTACCATTTTGTTTAACCAAAGCTCTTTACTTACTTATAAATACTAAAAGAATATCCTTCCTGGTGGAAGAATATTCTTCTTTTTACAGACTCGGCAGTTACGTTTTTAACCTTTACATTTTAGGTATGGCTGATAATTCTTCATCAGCCTTTGCCATTAGCTCCTCTTTGTTACTGATAAGACTATTGTATTTTTCTTTGGCTGCCACTGTTATATCATCAGCCAGGCCCTGAGCATGTGAAAGGAGTTTTTTGCGGGTATCCGAACCTTTTTCGGGAGCAAATAAAATACCCAAGGCAGTACCTATAGCTGCACCGCCAATAAATGCAAGTGTGGTTTTAAGTGAATCGTTCATAACATATATTGTTTAAAGTTAGGTGTAAATTAGTTGAATTTAATGGTAAGGTTATAAAACATCTTTACCTCTTATTACCCTTAACAGAATGGCTATTAAAGCAATTACAAGAAGAAGATGAATGATGCCTCCTACGCTGTAAGCGAAGAAACCTATTGCCCAGGCTAATACTAAGATTACGGCAATAATGTAAAGTAGATTACTCATAATAGTTTTGTTTTATAAAAAGCATAATCGAAATTATTGTGCCATTAAGTTTATGCGTTATAATACATGCTTTACAAAGAGTATCATTTAAAAACTGTGGAAATTGCTCCCCAATTAGTGGGGAGTTTTTTCCTTAATCAGTTCAGTATTGGAGCTGACAGGAATAACTGTTTCCTTTACCCAAATAGCATATTTATTCGGTTCAATGTTTTGGCCCCGCTGTTTAATGTGAGCCTGCGTAAACTCGGCTCCGAAGAATAAAATTACTGCTGAAAAATAAACCCATAAAAGGATAACTATAACAGAGCCCGCTGAGCCATATGCTGTTATAGTTGCATTTTCTTCTAAATAAAAGCCAATTAAGTATTTGCCCGCCATAAATAAAACAGATGTAATAATGGCCCCTGCCAATACATCTTTCCACTTAATTTTTGCATCGGGCAATACCTTAAAAATGCTTGCAAACAAAAAGGTTAATACAGAGAATATGATAACCTGATTGATTATATAAAAAAGAAATACAGGGATATGAGGAAAGTAATACTGCACTCTGCTGGTAAGTTCTGAAATTAAGGCATTGATAAGCAGGGAAACAATCAATACAAAACCTACCGAAATAAGCAAAGAGAATGACCAAAGCCTGTTAAAAATTAACTTCAGAAACCCTTTATCCGGTTTTGCCTTTAGTCCCCAAATGGTATTGATAGAATCCTGAATTTCAGTAAAAATACCTGTTGCTGTAAGAATAAGTGTTACTACACTTAACACCTTTGCCCAACCGGAGCCTTTGTCAAATTTCGTATTCATTATCACTTCCTGTATTTGCTTAACAGCCTCGGGTCCCAATAAATGGTTCATGCGTATGAGCAGCTCTCCCTGCACCAATAAGGGGTCGTAAAATATACCTGATATCCATATAATGATGATTAGCATGGGAACCAAAGAAAATATGGTGTAATAGGCCAGTGCCGCTGAAAGTTTCAGAATATTATCGTCAACTGATTCTACCACAACCGTCTTCATCAATTCAAAAAAGGCAACGGTATTTTCTTTTATTTTCATGCACTAGGCTTTACAAAAAACATTCCCCCTTTTGGTATGGCATGATTGTTACCAATAAACAAGTAAAATGAAAGTCATGTCTGAACAAAAAAAAAGTAAGAAACGAATTACTCTTAAAATACTTTTGGGCGTAATTGTTTTATTAGTATTGGTACGGATTGCATTGCCCTATGTAGTATTGCATTTTGCCAATAAGAAACTAGCCCGGCTGGACGGCCATTACGGCCATATACAGGATATTGATATTGCTTTATACAGGGGGGCCTATGTAATGAAGGATATTTATATTGATAAAATAGATCCATCAGGAAAAGAACATACTGATTTTTTTAATTGTTACAAGATTGATCTTTCTATAGACTGGAAAGCCCTTTTTAAAGGAAAAATTGTTGGAGAGGTAATGTTTGAGCTACCCATTATTAAATATACTTTAAACAAAACCATTGGCAAAAAAGCAGATAACGACACCATTAATTTTATAAATCTTGTGAAAGATTTTATGCCCTTGCGCATCAATCGTTTTTTGGTTGAAAAAGGCCAGATACATTACATAGATTTAAGCAGTAAACCTTTGGTTGATGTGCCGCTTACTCAGGTACATATTTTAGGTGTAGGACTCACCAATGAGTCACAGCAAAAAAATCAATTGCCAGCTTCTATTGATATGAGTGGAAATTTATACAATGGTAATATAAACATACATGTAAACCTGGATCCTTTAAACAAGATTCCTACTTTTGATATGGACGGTACACTAACTAAAACAAATCTGGTTAACCTGAACCCCTTTTTTACTGCATATGCAAACTTTGACCTTAAAGAAGGAAGCATGTCAATGTATGCCGAGTTTGCCGCCAAAGAACAAGGTTTTAAAGGATATGTAAAGCCTCTTATAAAAGACCTTGACATTGTTCAGTTTAACAAGGAAGAAGGAAGCATTTTACAAATAGCCTGGGAAGCATTTGTTGGAACCACGGCAGAAATTCTTCAGAACCAACCCAAAGGGGTGTTTGCCACAAAAATTCCCATTGAAGGAAAATTTAAAACACCAGAAGTACAGGTATGGGATGCTGTTTTATCAATACTTAAAAATGCTTTTATTGAAGCTTTGAAACCGGCTATAGACCATACTGTTAATATTTATAATGTTAAACAACCGGAGAAGAAATCTATTTTTGGCATATTCCGCCATAAAAAGAAATAGCCCGTTTCTAATATTAATAAACTAAATATGTTAAAACTAAAAAAACTTCAACAAGTCAAATTCAGTTTAGCTGTTTCAGTTACCATCTTATTTGTTATACTCTATTTTGTGTTTTATATAAACAAACAAAACCAACAGGCTTTTAAAAGTGTAACACATTCGGCTGAAGTTATTGTTAAGTTAGAGCAGATTTACTCGCGCACCAATGAATTGGAAAGCGCACAGCGTGGTTATATTATAACCACAGAAAAATCTTTTTTAGATCCTTATGAAAAGCTGAATATGGATCTTCATTTATATGTACACCAACTGCAAATGTTGGTTGCCGATAATAAGGAGCAATTAGTTAATGCGAAAAACCTGCAAACACTTATTGATAAAAGGTTTAAAAAGTTAGAGCAAAATTTAGTTCCGGAGTATGCTGATAATTTGCTGATGGAGAGATTGGCAATGACGGAAATACTGGCAAAAATAAGGGCTATGAAAACGTCAGAAGAAGGGCTTATGAAACAGCGTTTAACAAACGCCAAGCTCTTAGATGACAGGACCACAATGGCTATTATTATAGCTATTATATTTTCAAGCATTTTTATTTTCTCGGCTGCTTTAATTTTAATACAGGAATACAAGCTGAAATCTAAAATAGAACAGGAGTTACTGCTCTCTCAAAAAATGTTACGGGACAAAGTAAGTAAGCTGGATGCAAGCAATAAAGAACTGGAGCAGTTTGCTTATATAGCCTCGCATGACTTACAGGAACCTTTGCGTAAAATTATTACTTTTAATGAGCGTATTGCACATAAATTTTCTTCCATTATTGACCCCTCGGTAAAAGATTATCTGGGCAGAACTATTCATGCTGCAGAAAGAATGCGCATTTTAATTGATGACTTATTGAACTTTTCGAGAATTACGAAAGCAGGCATAGAATGGGTACCGGTTTCGCTTAAAAAAGTAATGGATATAA
>CAYTWI010000037.1:0-29602 GCA_964442045.1 uncultured Bifidobacterium sp. | reverse complement strand
GTGCTTTATCAATTATAGCCAGCTTAGTTAACAATGACTTAGAGTTAGCGGCTTATTTTATAGGTGCTGCTGCTATTCTGGATTTTTTTGATGGTTTTGTGGCCAGGGCATTAAAAGTAGGGTCGGAAATGGGTAAGCAACTGGACTCGCTGGCCGATTGTATTAGCTTTGGCTTGGCTCCGGGTTTTATTTTTTATAAAATAACCAATATACCTGTTGATTTTGCTCATTTTAATATTTTGGCATACCTGCCTTTTATTATCCCTGTTTTTTCAGCTATACGTCTGGCTAAATTTAATATTGATACCCGCCAAACGGATTCATTTATAGGGGTGCCCACTCCTGCCAATTCACTATTTATAGCCGCTATTCCATTTGTTATTGCACAAAACAACTGGGGCTTGGGCAGCTTTTTCGAAAACCCTGTTTTCCTGGCTGCATTTCCGTTTATCAGTGCTTATTTACTGGTGGCTGAACTACCTTTATTTGCATTAAAATTTAAAAGTTTCAGCTGGCAGGCAAATCAATTGCGTTATGTGTTTTTAATATGCTGTTTGATTAGTTTATTTGCATTCGGATTTTTAGGAGTAAACATTAGTATTATACTTTACATTCTATTTTCTATTTATAATAATTTACAAAACAATAAAAAATGAAATACACCGCAGACATAAACATTATGCCGCACAAGGCTTTATTAGATCCACAGGGAAAAGCCGTTACAGGTTCTATGACCAATATTGGCTTACCCCAAATAAGCAATGTTAGAATTGGTAAACATATTACTTTAGAATTGGAAGCAGCTAATGAAACAGAAGCCAAAGAAATGGTTGACACTGCATGTAAAAAACTATTAGCCAACCTGATTATGGAAAGCTATGATTTTACCGTTCAGGCTTTATAATAAACAGCCAAAAGCCCTTTTTATTTTTTAAACAAAACATGAAAAAACTCTTTTATTTATTTTGTTTACTGCCCCTTATTGGCTTTAGCCAAAACAAGGAGTATGCTAAACAGGTAATTGAAAGATTATGCTCCGAAGAGTTTTCGGGGCGTGGTTATGTAAATGACGGTGATAAAAAAGCAGGCAGATTTATAGCTGAAACATTCAGGCGGTTCCGCCTTACTTCGCCTAATGTTGATTATTACCAGCCTTTTGGCTTTCCGGTTATTACTTTTCAGGGAGAAACCTTTTGCAATATTGATGGTGTGGGCTTAGAACCCGGCCGCGATTTTATTGTAAATGCGGGCTGCCCGCCTGTTAAAGGCAAATTCAATATTTTATATGTAGACTCTGCTACCATTGACAATGCCAATGCCTTTGAAACTTTTATGAAAAGTGCTTTCAGAAAAAGTTTTATAGTGGTTACTGCTATACAAAAGAAAACATTGCTGCACCCTGAAAGGGCTGAACAAATTTTAAAAAACAAGGTAAAAGCAAAAGGTTTAATTTTTGACAAGCAGGATAAGTTTACCTGGAGCGTAGCCACTGCCAAAGAGGAATACCCCATCGTTTATATTCAGAAAGATGCTATTAAACACAGCATGATTGAAATGGAGATAAACATTGAGTCGACCCCTATTAATCACCAGACCCAAAATGTAATTGGTGTATCGAGAGGGAAACTTTACCCTGATTCGTTTGTGGTGTTTACTGCCCATTACGACCACTTAGGTATGTTTGGCCCTGCTATGTTTCCGGGCGCTAATGACAATGCGAGTGGTATAGCCATGATGCTTGATTTAGCCAGTTATATCAGTAAAAATCCATTGGATTATTCGGTAGCATTTATAGCTTTTGCAGGCGAAGAAGCAGGCTTATTCGGCTCCTACTATTTTACGCAAAACCCATTAATACCTTTGGAAAAAATGGCCCTGTTAATCAATATAGATTTAATGGCAACGGGTGATAAAGGCTTAACAGCTGTAAACGGAACTATTTTCCCGGATGAGTTTAAGTTGCTTAATTATGTAAACGATCAGGGTAACTATTTACCTGCCATCAATGCACGTGGAAAAGCACAGAACAGCGACCATTATTTTTTTACGGAAGCGGGTGTAAAGTCTTTTTTCTTTTACCTGATGGGCGATTACCATTTTTACCACGATATTGATGACACGGCTAAAGCTGTTACACTCAGCAAATACAATGAAGCTTATAAGTTAATTTACGATTTTGCGCTGGCCTATATCAAATTAAGTATAAGCAATAGTCCTAAAAAATGAGCTCAATAAAAAAACTGGTATCGCAAACGGCTGTGTATGGTTTAAGTACCATACTGGGCAGGTTTTTAAACTACCTGCTGGTGCCTTTACATACGGCTTTGTTCAGCAAGGCCGATTTTGGTACCAATGCGGAAATGTATGGTTATGTTTCTTTTTTCAATGTGGTGCTTATGTACGGCATGGAAACTGCTTTTTTCCGCTTTGCGAGTGAAAACAAAGACAACCCCAAAGTATTTTCAACGGCACTTATTTCTATTCTTGTTTCGTCCATTGCCTTTATAGTAGCGTTCAGTGGTTTTGCACAACCCATTGCGGACTTAATCAGGTATCCCGACCATGCGGAATACGTTTCTTATTTTGCCATCATCATCGGGTTAGATGCTATTGCCTCCTTACCCTTTGCGTACCTCAGGCAACAGAACAAAGCGTTAAAGTTTGCGCTTATTAAAAACATAAGCATATTTACCAATATAGGCTTAAACTTATACTTTTTATTACTGGGGCCATACATGCAAAACAAAGGTGTTATTATTCCTTTGTACGATGGAACCATTGGCATTAAATACATATTTATCAGTAACCTCATAGCGAGCATTATTACTATACCTTTATTATTTATAGAGCTAAAGCAGATTAAAGTGGGCTTTGATAAAATACTCTGGCGTAAAATGATTCATTACGGTGCTCCATTAATTATAGTTGGTTTGGCAGGTATGGTTAATGAAACGCTCGACAGGGTTTTGATTAAATACCTGTATCCGGATGTGGCACTGGCTAATGATATGAATGGTATTTACGCAGCCAATTATAAGCTATCTATACTCATGACTTTGTTTATACAGGCTTTTCGTTTTGCGGCTGAACCTTTCTTTTTTAACCATGCCCAATCAAGCGATAAGAAAACCATTTACGCAACAGTAATGGATTACTTTGTGCTGGTATGCTTAACCTTATTCCTGTTGGTTACTTTGTATATTGATGTATTTAAAAATTTCATCAACATCAAGTTTCACGAGGGTTTACATATAGTGCCTGTTTTATTGCTGGCCAATATGTTTTTAGGTATTTACTATAACTTATCTATCTGGTATAAGTTGTCAGATAACAATAAAAAAGGCGCTAATATTTCACTCATGGGTGCGGGTATAACGGTTCTTTTAAATGTTATATTGATTCCGGTTTGGGGTTATACGGGCTCAGCCTGGACTACTTTTATATGCTACTTTACCATGATGATAGTATGTTATGTAATGGGTAAAAAATATTACCCCATTAACTATCATATTATAAAATGTACCCTGTATACGGTAGTGGCAGTAGCCTTATTTTATTTAGCCCCTTTTATTCCTTTTACAGGCCCTGCCTTATTGGTAACCAAAGCAATTATTATAATGGGTTTTATTGGCCTTGGCATATTAAACGAACGCAAACAATATATACGCTAAACAGCATACGCTTACTTTATGGAAATAAAAATAATTAATACCTCCAACAATGCCTTACCTGCTTACGAAACAACCCATGCAGCAGGCATGGATTTAAGAGCATTTATAGAAAGTTCTGTTGTGCTTAAACCTATGCATAGAGCATTGATACCTACCGGCTTGTTTATGGAATTGCCTGTAGGTTACGAAGCACAGGTAAGACCCAGAAGCGGACTGGCTTTTAAACACGGCATAACGGTATTAAACAGTCCCGGCACTATTGATGCTGATTACAGGGGTGAAATAAAAGTATTGCTTGTTAACTTGGGTACTGACGATTTTACCATACAAAACGGAGAGCGTATAGCCCAAATGGTTATAGCTAAACACGAAGCAGCCGAGTGGGTTAAGGTTACCGAGCTGAGCGAAACCAACCGAGGTGCCGGAGGTTACGGAAGCACCGGCAAATAATGTGCAGTTTTCTACAACACATACTCATTTCTTATATTACATAAATGGTTTTGTTTTTTTTAATTTAAAAGGCACATTTGTTTTTTATACCCAAAACCATTTATGCGTAAACTATACTCTATTCCTATCCTTTTCCTTATTGCTTCATCGTGTGCTACCAAAAAGCCACCTGTAGCAGCCACTGCGCTACCTGCACCCAAAACTGTTTCCATTGCCGATAAAACCAAATCGTGCAAAAAAATAGATGGCTTGTTTCCACTATACCAGGATACGCTTACCGGAAATGTATTGATGCTGATTAAAAAAGACCAGCTGAACAAAGAATACATTTACTTTTCGTATACCGAAGATGGTGTAATAGCCGCAGGTCACCACAGGGGAAGTTTCAGGGATAATAAAGTATTTACCATTAAACGTTATTTTGATAAGATAGAATTTGTGGTACAAAACACGGGTTACTATTTTGATACCTTAAACCCCATCAGTAAATCGGCTAAAGCCAATATAAGCCCTGCTATACTGGTTAACCAGAAAATAATGGCAGAGGATGCTAAAAAAGGGGAAATACTGTTAGATGCCAGTACTATATTTTTAAGTGAAAGCATGTGCCAGGTAAAACCATCGCCATTCTTTGGTTTACCTCCGGGCATGCAAATGTTTTCGTTAGGCGGATTAAGCAGAGATAAAACCAAGTTTACCAGCTTAAGGAACTACGAAAAAAATACAGATTTAGTGGTAGAGTATGTATATGATAATCCATCGCCAGTAGCAGGCGGAGGCAAGGAAGTAACGGATGAGCGTGCAGTAAGCATTGTATTGCAACACTCTTTGATAGAAGCCCCTAAAAACAATTTTAAACCCCGTTTTGACGACCCGCGTATTGGTTATTTCAGTGAGCAGGTAGAAGATATGACCACTACCAACGCTGTGGCTTACCGCGATTTAATACACCGCTGGAACTTAGAGAAAAAAGACCCTAACGCAGCCCTTTCTGAACCGGTAACACCTATTGTTTGGTGGATTGAAAATACAACGCCACAAGAGTTCAGAGCTACCATTAAAGAAGCAGGCGAAAAATGGAACCTGGCATTTGAAGCAGCCGGTTTTAAAAATGCGGTAGTAGTAAAAGAACAACCCGATACGGCTACCTGGGATGCCGGGGATATACGTTACAATGTATTACGCTGGACATCATCCCCACAACCACCATTTGGCGGTTACGGACCAAGCTTTGTTGACCCAAGAACGGGTGAAATATTGGGTGCTGATATTATGTTGGAATATATATTTATTACCAATCGCCTGCGCCAGGAAGATTTATTTGATGCGGCTACGGGCATGCAAAATCCAATAAACCCCGACAAGCATACTTTTTGCGATGCAGGTAACCAATTGCACCAAACCTCCTTATTCGGTTTAAATGCATTGCAGCTGCAAGGCTTAAATGATATTGAAAAACGCGATTATATGAAGCAATCGTTATACTATTTGGTATTGCACGAAATGGGCCATACCATGGGTTTAAACCATAACATGAAAGCCAGCCAGATGTTGAAACCAAACCAGTTAAACGATAAAAACATTACCCGTAAAATAGGCTTAACAGCTTCGGTTATGGATTACCCTGCCGTAAATGTAGCTTTAGATAAAAACAAACAAGGCGACTACTTTACTACCTGTCCCGGACCATACGATAAATGGGCTATTGAGTTTGGATACTCTACTGCTGTAAACGATGAAGCCAAAGAAAAAGAACGTTTGGCCCAAATACTTTCGCGCTCGGCTGATACCTTATTAATTTTTGGTAACGATGCAGATGATATGCGCGGATTTGGCAGTGGTATTGACCCACGCATTAACGTAAACGACATGAGTGGCGATGCCATTACTTTCGGTGTGGACCGCATAAAATTAGCCAACCAGTTATTTGCTAAACTGAAAGAAAAATACAGCAAGCCGGGTCAAAGCTACCAGGAGTTGCGCCAGGCATACAGCATAGCCCAATCAGAGTATTTTAGTCAGGTAAATGTAATAGCCCGTTATATAGGCGGTGTGTATGTAGACAGAAGCTTTATAGGACAAACAGGCGCTACCAAACCTTTAATACCGGTTGACTACAAGGAGCAAAAACGTGCCATGGAAACCCTGAGCAAATATGCGTTTGCGCCTGATGCATTTGCGGTACAAAACGATTTGTATAATTACTTACAATTACAACGCAGGGGCTTTAACTTTTTTGGTACCAACGAAGACCCTAAAATACATGCACGTGTGCTTGGCTACCAAAGCATGTTATTGATGCATTTGTTAAACCCGACTACTTTAAAACGTTTAACCGATTCAAAACTATATGGAAATAAATATAGTGCTTTGGAAATGATGAATGATTTAACGAAAGCTTGTTTTGCAACCGATGCCAGCAACCCCAATACCTTCCGCCAGAACTTACAGAATGCCTATACCGAGAACTTAATCTCTTTATTTAAATCAAGCCGATACGATGCGGTTTCGCAAGCGGCTGCATTGGCCCAATTGAAACAAATTTTAAATACCTGCAAAGGCGGAAGCACCGAAGAAGCCAAAGCGCATTATGCCAATTTAAAATTAAAGATTGAACAGGCGTTTACAGAGAAATAAACAATATAATTATTGATAATAAAAAAGCGGCTGTTTCAATAGATGAAACAGCCGCTTTTTTTATTCACCCTTGTTGGTGTTCTTCAACAACAAGGGCACGAACAATGATACATATAGTGGATTAAGATGGGAGAAGGTTACCTATTATATATTTTTAAGCATCACATCATTTTCGTAATTATTGGTTTCCATTTGAAAGGAAGCCTTTCCAATAAATTGGTAATTATGTTTGCTATAGAACTGAATAGCCCGTTTGTTTGATTCTAATACCCACAACCAAATTTTATCTGAACCAGATTCTTTTGCCATTCGTTCTGCCTGAGTCAACAAATTTTCGCCTATTCCTTTTCCACAAAACCATTCAAGTATATATAGTTTATTCAATTCAGGTGCTTTAATATTGCCCACCGGGCTTACCTTATTGAATTCAACCTCGGCTACACCAACAAGGTTATTTTTATAACAAGCTACAACCAAACACTTCGGATTGGATTCAATTAATTGCTGAATTCGCTCAACTGAAAATTGCACCGTAATAAAATTGGCAAATTCATCCGAAACACCTTCCATACCATATGTTTGAATATATACTTGTTTAAACAAAATGGAGAGTTTCTTTACATCATTCAATACTGCATTCCGATAGGTTATTTCATTTGTCATAAGTTTCATGTTAAGCATACTGGCTATTTGCAAACCCTGTACAAGTTGGCGGGGTTTCATAGGTGGGCAATTTACTAAAATATTCATTTGAATGCTGCCCATCAATAATCCTTACAGATAGTGTTTAATTTTCAGCCCTTGTTGGTGAAGAACACCCACAATAGTTGAAGTAGCGGAAAGTTAATTAACTGCCGAAAAATGAATTAGTATTTCGCAATAATATAAGCCAGCCCTACTTGTAAATTAACCGCAAAGAGAGGTAAATTATCTGTCTCAAAAGATGTTTGATTGAAGATTCGCAAAATAGAGCCTTTTGTCTCTCCAAAAATTTTAAACCTATCTAATCGGTAGGTCACACCTACACCCAAATCCATGTTTGCGGCAATTAAATTTCGGTTTTCAAACTGCTCTTCGTAATCTATTCTATAGGCGTTTTTATTATAATTACCAATAGTGTATTTATTATTCATGATACCTGCACCAATACCACCAAACAAATAAAAATAATAGTCGGATAAATCGGTATCGGTAATTGCATAAAGATAATTTACTGTTCCGTTATAGTATGAATAATCTACCTGATAAGGCACATTGATTTTATCAACCGGGTTGTTAAAATCTTTTGCCGAGGCAGTAGTCTTATCGTTTGTTTGATACGGATTTTGATATTTAAAAATAACAAACAAAGCTTCACTACCGTCTTCAATAGTTATTTGTGCCCGTAAATCAAAACAAGTAGTTCTGCCATTGTTAAGGTAAGTAGTTCCTCCCAACCCCAATCCCATACTAAATAATTCACTTTCCGTTTGCGCAAAAAGTTGGTTAAACAATCCTGAACAAAATAATAATAACAAAAATTTTAACTTCATATATCCTCAATAGGTGTCAAAACTAATCAACAAATATTTATACGCAAATTTCAACGGATAAAACTCATTTTGACCAAACATTCCGCTCTTTTTATCCTCGCCCTTGTTGGTAAAGAACACCAACAAGGGCTGAACAGCTGAAACGTTTTCTTTCTCAAAAAGAGTGTTTCCCCTCTGAAAAAAGAGTATTTATACTACCAAAAAAGAGTGTTTTCCCTATTGACAGAAATATATATTGGATAATATATTTGCGCATTATTCAATATAAATATTCTATGAAAAAAACAACACTACTCCTTACCGGTTTTATTTTATTAGGCTTAAATACCCTTACAGCGCAATGGACAAGCCCCGGTAGCGGTTATTTAAAAACAGGCGATTTTGTAAACATTGAGGGCGTATTGGTAAGTGGTTTACCCGGTGCAACTCCTCCGCCCATGTTTCAGGTAAAATCAATAACCAACGGAACTATTCCCTTTGCTGTTGACCATAACCGCGTTGATATAAGCAATAGTACTTTATTTATAAATACTGGCGATTTTTACATAAAAAGAACACCAACAACAACAGCTTTTCAGGTTCTTAATTATGGTAACTTAACTCTGAGTACCAATGGAGCCATTAACCCTAATATTGGTTTTTTTATCAATAGTAGAATGCGTAACTTTTTCAGGGTAACGGAAACAGAACTCTTGTATAGCAATGCTACCCAGGAATTGTTTAAGGTGGATGCCAATGGCACTTTATCAACCCGCAAAGCCATTGTAACCTTAGCCAACCCTTTTCCCGATTATGTATTTGAAACCTCTTATAAACTAAAACCATTGAGCGAACTGGCTTTATTTATAGGTAAATACAAACACTTACCCAATGTACCCAGTGCGGAAGATATAGCAGCCAATAAAAACCAAATAGATGTGGGCGAAATGCAAGTAAAATTGTTGGAGAAAATAGAGGAATTGCATTTGTATGTATTGCAACAACAAGCGCAAATAGACCAACAACAAAAGGAAGCAGAACAACAACAAAAAGAAATAGCAGCTTTAAAAGCTAAATTAGCGGAATAAATATTTATCAATGAAACTATCTAATATCCATACTTACCTTACTGTAACTGTTTTATTATTCAGTGTTATGGCTTGTAACCCCAAAGAGGAAATAGCACCTGAAAACCCTTGTGGCAATTATATAATACCTAGTGCTAATTTTGTTAAGCAATACACAACTGGAGGTTTAGACAATACAGGCAAGGATTATATATGGGATTATAACCCTGATTTTCCGTTTGACAGTATTTCTTTACCTGATTATAAAATAAACTTTAGCAGCCCATTTAGCGACACTAATGTTTACAAACATACGTGGTATGTGGGAAGTGAGAAATTCAGCAATTATAAAGTATGGCGTGATTTTTCTTCTGTACCCAATAATACCAAAATTACCATATCACACGCTATGCGCTGGAAACCTAATTTATATTGTAATCCCAATGATAAGGGTTACGATTCGGTAAGCCAAAGTTTTACAGTAGTTGACTCCGTGCAACAAATGGGCATTTTTGGTTTTTACAGAATGGTTTATGATACACTAGGCGCACCCCAAAACCAAGATAGTGTAGATATAGAGTTTTATCTAAGTAAAACAGACCCCGATACAACTAGACTGATTGGTGCATCAGTTAAAAATCCTTTTATTAAATATGCTTACAGAATAAAAAACATATATTATAATGTTTTGACCAGGGATACTATAAATTTTAAAAAAGAATCATATAAAATTGGTTGGGGAGATGTATTGACCAATACCTATTGGTTTACTGAAATTATAGGCAATCAGGCACAGGCGGGTATAACTCCCATTAGTGGAGTAAGTTTAAGAATGCTAAAAAACAATAAATCCATTATAAAGTACCAAAACTATGGCAGGTGGATATATTTAAGAGGCAGAAAACTCAAGTAAAAAATTAACAAATGAAACAAATAATTATAATAATAGTGTTTGCTTTAAGTATTATAGAAGCAAACGCACAAAAAATAAATGGGATTAGCACCAATCCGCAAAACCCAAAAGATACTATGTTTTTAAAATGGGCTAACCAGTATTTAGGCTCTGGCTTTACCCACAATCCTTTTTTAAATCGTTTCAATTGGGAAGATGCTGGAGGTAATTACATCCCACTTAATCAAACTTATTTTAATCTTGGAATCGTTTATCCTCCTGGGCAACCTATACCTATGTTAAATCCCTTTTCTTCGGGTTTAAGTGCTGATAATTCCATATATGCACAAGCTATAAAAGATACTTTTGTTGAGTTTCGGGATTTCAGGTGGAAAGATGGTTGGGAGTTGTTGTGGTTGAATACAAACCAAACACCTGATGGGGAATATCTGATTAGCCCTAATCCCAACGGGCCTATGCCTAATCCACAAGGACCAATACCTGCCAATGCCCCTTATTTTGTTTTGTATAACCGATATAGAGGGCTAATGAGAATTTTCAGCAATTATTGGTCTGATGCAACCACTTTTGGTAGACCTCAGAAAATGGCCGTAAGTTTTGAGTTTGTTGATGTAAATTCACCTGTAAATGGTTTACTTCGTCATGCAGGTTCATACGATTTGGCTTTAGACCAAAAAACAAAAGTTACAAGGATAAGCGCACCTGCTTATAATTCTCCAAATGAGTTTCAGTGGGGGGTAAGTGATTTTCAATTGGCTTTTGACCCTTGTATTTGTAACAGAACGGATGTTTCGACAAACTTAGGTTTTCGCTTTGATGCCATGACTACAATGAATATAGATATGACTAGCAGGAGTATTGCCATTGACCAAACCATAGACAACAATAATTTTTTGGAAGAAGATTATTTGAATTTATCTGATGTAAAAAAAGATGATTACAAAAGTGGCAGTAGAATGTATGGAAAAATGGAAAGACTGCTTAATGACTACAATGATGCACAAAGAAAATATGAAACTGATTTAGCCAATTATAACTCCGTAGATGGTATTTTAAAACGGGCAGCCATTGATGTCTTAAAACAAGGTGTTGCTTCAACAGGCAGTATGTTGGGTGCAGGGGTTGCAGGTAGCTTTTTTACCAATGCACCCATGAAAAATTTTATCTTAAAAAATAAAACACGGGTAGGTTTGTTTTCCGGTGGACTGATAGATCTAGACAGTAATGATGCCGATGCTTTTGCCAAAAGTGTGACGGGTGCAGCAAAAAGTATATTAGGGCAGGGTTTTGATTTTTTAAGTACCGTAATTGATGTGCCTGAAGCACCAAGAAGACCTACCCCACCTGTAGCAACTTATACAGAAACCACTTATGCGGGAACTCTTCAAATAACAACAAATAGGTTAGGGCAAAGTTTGCTTATACCGGGAGCAATGCCTAATTCATACACTGGCGACCCTGGAATTGATAAAGTTAATTACCCTATTTACAATGAAGTACTAGGGTTGTTTGCATTATTGGAAACCCCTAAGTTAGAAGTAAAAGCAACTAACCTGAATACAGTTAGACCATTTAATAAAACAAGAATAAATGCTTATAGTTCAGGGCTTATACAAAAGCAAACCACTAATTACCAAATTAGATTAAAAGAACCTTTAAGATACAGGTTTAACCATGTGGTAGACTTTGATTTTGAAAAAACAAAACTGTATTACTCATTTAGAATTAAACTTAAAAACAGAAGACCTACTGTTTCGGGCATTGATGCTAATACCTACGGAACATCGGCTTTGCAAGCGAATTTGTTTATTAATAACCAAACAATTTTAGAGCAAAATTTATACAACGTTGAAAGTTATGGAACGGGTAATGATGCTAGATATGTAGTAGTTACGTTACCTTTTATTGAAGTAAAAAATATGCTCAATGAGCCGCTAAGTATCAACAATGTAATGGATATGTTTTTACCTTTAGCTGTTGATATATTTAAGGTAAAAAACCCTGATAATTTTGCAGATGTATTAAATTTAACATTGAGCGATTATTCAAGCATTGAAAGTATAGATTTAAAATTAATGGCAGATATGTATTTTTTAAGCAAAGGTTACTTAGACCAACCGCTTAATACGGTACAAACTTTTACTTATCAACTGTATCAAAAAAGTGCTAGCGATAACCAAATACCACAAGAAACGAACGGGCAAATAGGTAATGTTACTTTCTTAAACTTAAATAATAGCATTTTAAAACATCAACCGGGCAACGTTGAATTTGACAATATTCAATTATCACCAACTACCGTTACACAATATCCTTATCATTGGGTAGGAGGAACGGATATCCATATTTGGGTTGAAAATGCTATTTTAAAAAATAATGTTTCGGTTGCAACAGGTTACAGAGCATTTATTCATTTTATCGGGGAGGCAGTTAGTAATCCTGAATCCGCTTGGATACCTGAATTAGTATTGGATAACATTAGAAGTGAAGATTTATATAATAATGATTTCATATTTGAAGCCACGGACGAGGAAGTAAATAATTTTTGCCACCAAAACAATCCTAAATATAAAGCCAATACTTCACTATCAAAAACTACATCTAACAATAATACAAATCCACCCAATGAGTCGATAGAGGAAACTAATGTTTTTGGCTTTAGATTATATCCAAATCCTGCCAATAATGAAACGAAAGTTTTATATAAATTAACAGGTTCACAACTAAGCCATGTGGGTATTTATACCATTACTGGTGAATTGGTACAATCAAAGGTTATCAATGCTAATGAAATAGACAACAATCAAATTTCACTTAGTACAGAGGGTTTGTCGGCAGGTATTTATTTTGTTACTCTTACCAGTAGCAATAATCAAAGTGTAACAGAGAAATTAATTATTGCTAAATAAAGATGAGAAAAATATTTTTTAGTGCTGTTTTAAGCATAATTGTATTTAATGTAAAAGCAAATAAAACAGATAGTTTGGGGCATAGCTCCAAACTATTTGTTAATATAGGTATAAACCAAAGTACTTTATTCAATAATGATTTATTTAATAAGTCAGTTTTCGGCTTAGAAATGGGAGCGAGCGTATTAACCCATTGGCAAAATCATTGGTATAGCGAAATAGGTTTACAATATATTCGTAAAGGAGCATCAAGGGATATAGATTATGTAAACATAGCAAATAACAAACTAAACTCTTACACGGAAAATGTTTATTTACATTATGTGCAACTGCCTATTGTTTTAAAAAAATATTTACCATTAAAAAAGAAAGATACCTATTTAACTCTGGGTATAGGTGTTTATAATGCCTTGCTCTTTTCAGCGTGGGTAAATCCGCAACACATAGATTTAAACCATGAGCAAGTTAAAATTTATCATACTTATGATGCAGGTTTAATAGGAAGTTTAGGTATTATTTATAAAAACAAAATTGGTTTGCAAGCTCGTTATGAACAAGGCTTATTAAACGTATCAAAAGCCAATGAAGGTATTAACAATACCTTTGCGGTGGGACTAACCTTTTGGCTAGGTAATTTAAAATTTATGTTGGAAAGATAAATCATTATGAAAAAACTAATTATTGCTTTACTGCTGATATCTCTTTTTGCTTGCAAAAAAGAAGATAATACAACAACCAATCAAACCAATACTGATTCTGTTATTTATTATAACAAATGGACCAAACTTAACACCACAAACTATCAGAATGCAGGGCTTTTTTCTGCAGGAAATATTGCGGACTTATCAATGACGGCTGAAAAAGGAATTGTAATATTAACCTATAATAATATAACCATTCTTGACCGCAATTATAACCTTGTTTACACGCAAGCTTTTATGCATCAACTAAATGATATTTATATGCTTTCAAAGATATTTGAGGCCGATACTTTAAAAAGGCAATTTCATTATTGGACTTATTTACAAACAGGTGGCGCACCTGAAAAGGAAATATTTGTAAAAAACTATATCAGTAATAATTCTGTTCAAACGGCTATTTATGACAGGAACGTTTTAATTAACGATACATCAGATAATATTTATAATATATTTGGACATGATTATGACTACTATGCTTATCATATCTATAAAGCTTCCCCAAAAGACTATTATTTATTAAACTACCACGATTATCAAAAGAATATCAACAAATCAGTTGAATTTGAATCAGAAACATTTTATCCAAGAGTTTTTAGAATAAATAATAAAGTAGTATTTCAGTCCGAATACGGAAACCTATATACTACTGTTGACCTTAAAACATTTACTACAATAGAAGGCAATTATTCAACCGATTATTTTTTGATAGGAAGTTATAATGGAAATGCTTACTTCAATCATTTAAATAAAGGTATTTATAAAAGTGCTGACTTGATTAACTTTACCAAAGTATTCCAAAATAATCCGTTAATAGGCGTAACATTTCCATTTTTCGGTAGCAGGTATTTACTTTATGAGGATTATTCAAACGGTGGATTTATTTTATTTGATTTAAAGACCGACCAAGCCAAATCAATTAAATGGGATTTTCTTAAAAATGATGAAATACCTCGTCATTATTGGGTTAATGGGAATGTACTTTACATACTCACCAATGGCAATATTTATGCTAAGAAGTTTTAATAGCCCTTGTAAAAGTATTCTTCATTAAATCTACTATATTATTAACTATTTGGTTAAATAAATAAAGCGCCCGACAACTCTTGTATACCCATTTCAGAAAATTTAAGGCATATAGGAACTCCTTTATGGCCATTTTAAAAAATTTATGGGCACATAGGAACTCCTTTATGGGCATTTGGAAAAAATTATAGCTATAAAGGAACTCCTTTATGGCCATTTCAGAAAAATTATAGGCATATAGTAACTCCTTTATGAGCATTTGGAAAAAATTATAGCTATAAAGGAACTCCTTTATAGGCATTTCAGAAAAATTATAGGCATATAGTAACTCCTTTATAGGCATTTTGAAAAAAATATAGGCATAAAGGAACTCCTTTATGCCCTTAAAAAATGTAAAATGCCCATGTAGGAATTTCCATACATTTTTATAAAAAATAAGTATAGCCACACTACTTTAAAACAAGCTTCGTTATCCTGTTATATTAATTTTCTTATTATGGAAAGAACAGACAACAATGTTCCTGAACCTCCGGATGATGTTCCTGAACAACCCGCAAAAAAAACCGTTAAAAGTAATGTAGCTAACAAAGATGCTGATTTAAGCACTTTAGCTATCACCGTTTCCGATGTTTGGCTCACCAAAAACAACATTACCTTGCTTTGGAAAACAGCCGAAGATTTTAGTGAAGAAGTAGCAGCCTTTGCGCTTTTATTAAACAGCAAAAGCAATACGGGTAAGGACCGGCCGCGTATAACGCACGACCTGCAACGATGTAACGATGCTTTGGACGCTGGCATAAGCCTGCTTAAGAAAACCATTGATGCCGATGCAAAAACGATGGATGAAGCCCGCGCTACTTATGCCCGCTTTGGTATTATACTGGAAAACCGCACCTACCGACTGCCTATTGAACGTAACAACCGTTTGTTTGCTTTAAAATTGTTATTACCGGCTTTGGTAGCTGCGGGTTACGACAAGAAACCTTCTATAGGTACGGCTTACTTTACCCCGCTTATAACCCAGTATAATACGCTTACTAATTTAGCCACCAATACCGACCAGGATGTAAGCGGTATTATAGGTACTAAAAATGCACAGAAGAAAAACATAACTAAAGTGCTTAAAGCCCTGCTAAATGTAATAGAAGGCAATTACCCCGATACGTATAAAAATGAATTGCGTGCCTGGGGCTTTCAAAGAGAAAAGTTTTAGTGGTGAAACTTGAGTTCATAAGGTTAAAAGAAAAAGCTACTCTGTAATGGAGTAGCTTTTTTGTTTAGTCTTACTTGAAAACGGCTAATCCATTATCCATTTTCTGCGTTTTCTAAATAGCGGTTTGCGATTGTTCGCACTGTAAACTTATTAACGCAAAGCCTATGTTAGCAGATATATTTATTACTTCAAATGACGGGTTATAATACTTTTAATTATTTCTCCTCTATGCTCTCTTGCAACAACTTCATTTACACCTTCTCTTGAATACTCAAAATATTTTATTTGACCTATATATCTTTCTTTATATGGCACTTCATTAGCTTGTGCTTTTTGCCATTCTTTGTAATCAGATTCAAATTGATTTAATTCATCAGCCAAGGCGATTTCGTCTATTTTGGATGTGTCAAATTTATAGAGTTCAATAATGAGCGAAAATGCATTTGCTTTATTTAACCAATAAGATTTTAAATCTAAATTTAAGGAATCTATAAACGTAATTGTCGCTAATAACCTATTGTCAATAATAGAAGCGTCTACAAACTCTTCATTATATAGCTCAATATAATATTGAACTTTATCATTTCTTCTAAAATATTTATTCTCAATAATCGTAGCCAATAAAGTCATGATATACTGAATTGCCAACATTCGTTTTAAGTCATTTTCATCAAAAACTGTATATTTTGAAATGAAAAAATCATAGAATTTTGTCCTTGACGCATTATCAATTTTATAATTAACATCTTCAACATCTAATTCGTGAATTTTTTCAGTAATCTGTTTAGCAAAAAATATAAATTCACTTTCGCCCCATTGAGCATTAAGCCTTTCTGTTGAATTTAAGGCATACTCTGTGCTATTAATTTTTTGAAAAATTGCTTTGATTTGAGTAATTGTTGCATTTTTTAAATATCTTACTGATACTTCGTAATTTAGAAACTCTTCCTTCTGCTCTTTTGTAAGATCTTTAAATTTTGGTATTGGTGCTTTTGGAAAAGCAAAGACATCTTTACCCTCGATATAATTCTCTATTGTAGTGCATCTTTGTTGCCCATCAACAATCATGTCTTTAAGCTCTAAGGTTTCTGTATCTAGTTTGCCAGGTGCAATATAAATTTCGGGAAATGGAAAGTTTAAAAGTATTGTTTCGATAAATTTATACTTATGCGGTTTTTTCCACACAAGTTTCCTTTGAAAATCAGGTGATGGGTCAAGTTCGTCTTTTTTGAGCTTATTATACAACTCAATAATTTTCCAATTATTAGCAGGTACGCTAGAATTTAATTTATTTATCATACTATTTCGCTTTTCATTAATGTTTGTAGAATTTTTAAATTTTCAATGTGATAATTCTTAAAAAAGAACCAATTTTTATATATGCCTAAACCAATTTTTCTACCAGTCGTATCAATGATTTGTTTTTTCAGATTCTCATATGAACTATTTGTACAAAATTCAAACCCTCTCGGTTTGAAGTCGGGTCGAAACCACCCTTTCGTATGGTATTCAAAAAACTTATAATTAATAGGGACATTAAAATCATTCAATTTACTTCCATTGTAATATTCATTTTCATGCCATTTGAATTTGAATGAATTGGTATAATTATAAATTCTAATATTTAAGTCTTTAAATAAATCAGGGGATATTACAGCAATATCTAAATCAGATTTATCACGGAATATTTTAGTTTGATTAAACTTCGAATCAAATTCATTATATAACTTCTTCGGACTTAAACTGAATCCTAATTTTGCAGAACCAACAATAATTACCTCATTAATATGTACACCCAAAGAATTGGCAATTAATCCCCGTATTTCATATTCTTTTTTTGTGTCTTTGATTATTGAATTAAAGAAAAAGCATTGCGAGTCAACTATATGTTTTTGAAATAACTGCTCAAACGAAAGTGATTCATTTCGTAAATCAGTTTTAAGCGAATCTATCCGTTCTGCTGTCGTTATCATATGAGTTTTCTTTAGTATATTTTATATGTGCTACTTTATAGCGTTTTAATCATCCAATAATAAGTTTTTCCATCTGCATTATTCAACACCCACCTCATCCACACTAAATACAGGCAATGCACATGTTTTATCGGTGCAAACATATATAGCGGTTTTACCGGCTACCAAGGGTTTATCCTGTACCAAAGGAATAGTAGCTTGCGGGCTGGCTATGGCAAATAAGGTATGGGGCTTATATGACTGTTGTAATTGTTGTATTTTTTTTATTGCTTCATCGCCTGCTACCACTATTTGTTTTACGCCTTGCAGCTGGTTTAAGCATACCTGCATCCAGTTGCTATAACCACTGGTAGTTTTGGCAAACTTGCTTTGTACCAGCAGCAGCATTTGCTGTAGCATTTTTTCGTATTGCGTATTATCAAAGTAATAAGCCAGTGCCTGTAAGCAATGGGCAAAGGTGCTGTTGGCACTTGGTATTACATCATCGTTTAAATCGAGCTTACGGGCTATTAGTGCTTTATCGGTATTTGATTTAAAGTAAAACAATTGTTTGGCTTCATCGTAAAAATAGGTAATGCTTAACTGCATTAATTCATGGGCTTTATGCAGGTATTTTTCGTCAAAGCTTACCTGGTAAAAATCAATCAAAGCTTTGCACAACAAGGCGTAATCTTCGGCAAAAGCAGGTATGCTTATTTTACCATTCTTATATATCCTGTACAAGGTTTTATCTATCCAA
This sequence comes from uncultured Bifidobacterium sp., assembly GCA_964442045.1. Lineage (GTDB taxonomy): Bacteria > Bacteroidota > Bacteroidia > UKL13-3 > UKL13-3 > JAAFJM01. The sequence goes on along the minus strand of CAYTWI010000037.1, from coordinate 10,795 downwards.
AGCTCATCCAGTAAACCATCCAGGGCTTTGTGGGCTGCGTTGTAAAAAGCCACATCGTTAAAGGCCCTGTAAGCCTGGCAATAGCCACTTACCATTAAGGCATTCCAGCCGGTTATTATTTTATCATCCAAACCGGGCTTCACCCTTTTGTTGCGTTCCTGCACCAATAATATATTGCATTGGTGTATGGTTTCTTCAATGGCTGCTATGCTTTTACCCGTTAGTTGTTCCAGCTCCTCTGTACTGCGTGTTTTATACAATATATTGGCGCCATGCTCCCAGTTGCCATAGGCATCAACCGAATAATACAGGCTGAACAAAGGTTCTTTATCGCCCAGCAATTGTTGCAGCTCCGCTTTGGTCCATATATAATATTTGCCTTCTACGCCTTCACTATCGGCATCTAAAGCAGAATAAAACAATCCGGTAGCATGGGTGAGCTCATAGCTGATAAACTGGTGTGTTTTATAGACTACTTCTTTGTATAATTTATTTTGCGTTAACTGAAATGCTTCCGCATACAAGCCCATCAATTGCCCGTTATCGTAAAGCATTTTTTCAAAGTGCGGTGCTTTCCAGTATACATCGGTACTGTAACGGGCAAAGCCGCCTTCTATCTGGTCAAATATACCGCCATTGGCCATGCCGTTCAGGGTTTCGGTTACGGCCTGTAAGTACAGTTTATCTTTGGTGTGCTTATAAAACTGTAAGTAAAACTGCCAGTTATTGGGCATAGGAAACTTAGGCGACCATACGTAACCACCCAGATTCAAATCAAAATTACGGCTCCAGTCGTTTACGGCTTTTGTAATGGTTTCCAGCTTTATGTCGGTTTCATTAACAGGTAAAATAACATCCAGCTTTTTAATACCATTGGTTAAATCATCGGCAAAGCCATAAGCTTCGTCTTTTTTGGTTTTATAAAAATCGGCTATGGAGTGCAAGGTTTGTTTCCATCTTTCCACCGGGAAATAAGTTCCGCCATGCAAGGGTTGTCCGTTAGGCAAAGCAAAGCAGTTTAAAGGCCAGCCACCCTGTCCGGTTATCAATTGCACGGCATCCATATATATCTGGTCAATATCAGGGCGTTCCTCCCGGTCTACCTTTATGCATATAAAATGCTCGTTCATAATGGCGGCCACTTCTTCGTTCTCAAAGCTCTCGTGTTCCATTACGTGGCACCAATGGCAGGCTGAGTAGCCAATGCTCACCAGTATCATTTTATCTTGTTTCTGCGCCAAAGCCAGTGTTTCATCGTTCCACTCCAGCCAGTTTACGGGGTTATGGGCGTGTTGCAATAAATAAGGGCTTGAGGCATGTATTAATGAGTTAGTATATTTATGAGTAGTTTCCATATGTAGCGGGGTATTAAAATAAAAAATCCCAATTGCAAAATACAATTGGGATTGATGTTAAACTAATATAAATACAATTAGCCTAAATATGTTTTTAAAATTTTGCTTTTCGATGATTTACGTAACCTGCGTAGTGCTTTTTCTTTGATCTGACGCACGCGTTCGCGGGTTAAACCTATTTTCTCGCTGATATCTTCTAAAGTGTGTGCAGGGCCTCCGTCTAAACCATAGTAAAATTTCAATACGTCTTTCTCTTTTTCGCTTAAAGTAGAAATAACGCGGTTAATTTCTTTTTGTAATGATTCGTTGATTAACTGTACATCCGGACGTGGCTCATCATTACTGTCTAATATACCTAATAATGTATTGTCTTCACCTTCGGTTAAAGGTGCATCAATTGATAAATGGCGTCCGGTGCTTCTTAATGCATTTTCTACTTCCAGAATCGGAATGTCCATGGCTAAAGCTATTTCTTCTACGGTTGGTTCGCGCTCTAACTCTTGCTCTAACTTAGCGGCAGTGTTTCCAATACGGCCAATAGAACCTACTTTGTTTAAAGGTAAACGAACAATACGGCTTTGGTCTGCTAATGCCTGTAAAATAGATTGACGAATCCACCATACAGCATAAGAAATAAATTTAAATCCGCGGGTTTCATCAAAACGTTTGGCCGCTTTAATTAATCCCAGGTTTCCTTCATTAATTAAATCGCCTAAGGTTAAACCCTGGTTTTGGTATTGTTTTGAAACTGAAACCACAAAACGCAAGTTGGCATTTACCAAACGCTCCAAAGCTACCTGATCTCCTTCTCTAATTCTCCTTGCAAGCTCTACTTCTTCCTGCGCATCTATCATCGGCACTTTGCTTATCTCGTTAAGGTACTTGTCTAACGATTTGCTTTCGCGATTGGTAAATTGTTTGCTTATTTTTAGTTGCCTCATGGCTTAAATATTCCCTCTTTTCTTAATTAAACGTTTAAAAATTGACTTGCAAATGTCGTATAATTTTACAGCCTTTTATTCATTTAACCATATAATTTTCGAATTGTTTTCCAATTAATTTTATTAAGCATTGAAAAACAAAATATTATATAACAATAAAAATATTATTATTTTTTCGTGCCAAACTTTTCAAATCAGCACATTTCAAAAAAGTATTTTACTATCGGTTGATTTTAAGAACTTTATAAACAAAAAAGCTATCATTTGCTTTTACGCTTAAAAAGTAAGTGCCTTGCATTTGTGAGCCTATTTCGTTGCTTAAATCAAGCGTGTTTTTGCCTTTGCTTAAAGTTATTTGTTTGGCAAATACCTGCTGACCAATAACATTGCTAATAGTTAAATCTGCCTGCCCGCTTGCCAGTGATTCTATATCAACCGTTAACTGGTTGGTAAATGGATTAGGGAACACCGATACGTTTTGCAATAAGCTGAACTCGTTAATACCCAGGTTGTAAATATCAAGGTCAAATTTAAAAGTATCAGTACAGGTAGCTTTGTAAGCAATGAGCATAGCCGCCACTTTTCCAGAACCTGTTGCTTTTAAAGTAACCGGTTCCTGGCTGCTGTTGCTGCTTGAGCCAAAACGCCAGGTAACAAAATCAAAATTGGTTGAGGTATTGGTTAGCAAGAATGAATCGCGTCCCAATCTGTTTATTAAAGCGGCTGCCTTAGGGCTTTCATTAATAACAAATGTTTGCACATTTGAATCAATTACATTGTTAATAGAATCCAACACATACAGGGTTACTTTATAGCTTCCTTTTTGTGTAAATACGTGTGTAGGATTGGTTTCAAAACTTTCGCCTATGCTGTCGCCAAAAGTCCATTTGTATCTATCGGCAAACAATGAATTGTTATTTAACTTAACGGTGTAGGGGGCACAACCATTTAAGCTGGCTGCACTGTATGAAGCAGAGGCTTTATTACCCAAAGTAAATGTAATTGAGCTGTCGGCATTCAGCGTTATGTTTGATATAACTACATTTGACGATACTCTTACACCACCGCTTGTGGTAGGATACAACGCTGATGAAGGATTGGTAGTACCGCTGAAACTTCTGTTGTTTGTTGTACCCGGAAATAAATCGCCTCCATCACCCCTGTTGGTTCCTTTTTCCAAACCTCTTAATCCATCTGCCTGCATTAAGCCCATTCCGTATTTTGAGGTATCATTGTTTACGTTGTTTCCTCCTCCCTGTGAAAGTAATTTGGCGGTATTGGTATTAATATGCCATATGGCTAAACCTTTTCCGGGTATATACCTGTCAAAACCTTTTAGTTGTTTGTTTTCCAACAGGAAATACTCATTGGCTTTAGGCGTATTAATTCTGTAGCAAAAGTTAGAGTCAACTGCTGCTTTTTTAATAGTGTAGGTACCATTTTGTGAAATAACGGTTGGTTGTAGCCACTCCATTACTGTTTTACTCCAGGCATCAAACAGGCAAGGTGTTTTTTCGTTGTTTAACCAGGGGCCTCCGGCCATGTTGGTAAAGTTACCGGCACCTTCGCCTCTGCTTTGTGTGCTGTATAAATCGGGTAAATCAAGTATATGTCCGAACTCATGTGATATTACACCTATGCCCACTGCTGTATATGCTCCTCCATTGTATCTTTTTTCAGGAAACATACAGTATGAATTAACGCTAACACCAGAGTTGGTGCTTACTGCATTTGAACCTAAACTGCTTCTGAAACTCCATATATAATCATTGGCATTAGGTGCACTTTGTTCTTCTGCTCCTATACCTGAATGTAATATCATTAATCCATCAACTTCTCCATCTAAATCATTGTCATATGCAGAAAAATCTACACCTGCTGAATCGGCTGCTTCTACTGCATCTCTTACTAAAGCACGTGTATTTGCTGAATAGTTAGGATTGTTTTTTCCGTAAAACTTATAGCCATTGTCTGCCGTGTACCACCCATACACATCGCTGTTTAAGGTTAACTGGCCGTAAGATGTTTTTAGGTAATAATCTCTAAAACTACCTGTTGAGGCATAGTTTACCTGGTTAAATAAATTCTGGTATACTGATTTATCAACGGTTGCCAGTAAATCTGGGTATTGAATTAACAGTACACAAACTTTATTCACTCCTTTGTTAGGAAATCCTTGTGGTGCTTTTTTACCTAAACCTTGTTTTGATTCTAACTGGGCAAATATTTCAGCCAAAATAGCTTTTTGGCTGTTGCTGTAACGCAGGTGTTTTTCGGGTGCTGTTTTACCTTTAAAGGTAACATTGTTATTGGCTTTGATACCACCCGGTACTAAATTACCGGTATGATCAATAGCGGCATATTCAAAAATGCCTTCACTATTGGCTAAAATGGTGTAACCATCTTTGGTTTCTAAATAATGTTCCTGCTCATTACCATAAGCGTACACTGTAATTTCGCTTCCGTCTTTCTGGGTAAATGTATTGGGTTCAGGTGAAACGGCACAATTGCTTCTTTGAGCAAACAACGCACTTGTCCCAACTAAAAGTAAACTTAGTAAAAAAATTCTCTTCATGATGTATAATTAGACTGGCAAAATACTGATTATTGATTAAAATACAACTGCTTACAAACGGGTGCAGGTAATTTTACAAAATTAAAACTGAACGTTTTTATGGTTGTACGGACAATGTTTACATCCATTACCACAACAGTAACCCCGTAATTGGTGATAGGTTTCGGTAAAAACCATGTAGCCCTGTTCATTAAAATAAAAATGTATGCCTTCTTTTAACTCATTTTTAGCGGGTAGTTTCTGGGCTTTAATATTTTCATTCATTCTGTTTGCCATCGCTAATCGGTATAAAAGTAAAAATCGCTGGTTATTTTGCCCCCGCTTAGTTTCTCCAGTAAACTTCCGTTCAGGTCGTAACGGTATATATCGCTGGTGGTATTAAAGTCTTTTACATCGCTTACCCATAGCTGGCTACGCTTATTGTCTATATTAAAACCGTAAAACAGCCGGCCTGCTTTTTCAATCAATGCCTGTGCAGGTAACTGCTGCCCGTATATACTCATTTTAAAAATGCCTTCATCTATCCAAAACAAGGTATTGCCTGCCTTGTTTATATGCAGTTTACTGGCAGCTGTTTGCGGGGTAGTTATTTGCCATTGGTTTATAATAGCCCCGGTATTTATATCTATATGAAGTATAAAATGTTTTTTGTCTGTAGCATTTATATCGCCACACAAAACCCATAAGTTATGAGCGGAGTCCTGCACAATGCTTTTGGGTGCAAATGGGGTTGCTATACTATCAGTAATGTTATCTGTTAACTCATCAATAATGCTGATGTGGTTTGTTTTAACATTGGTTACATATGTTTTGCCTTTATAGGAGAGCATTTCTTCGCTCCATCCAAATAAATCAATGGTTTTAGTGGTTTCATACGTATTTAAATCAACTACTGAAATTTTGTTTGCATACAAATCGCTTACATATATTTTGTTGTAACCCGTTTTGCATATATAACGTGGCGAACGCAAACCTTTAACGGTATTTACTGACTCAAATGTTTTGGCATTTATTACTTCTATTTTACCTGAATTATTAATAACCAGGTATGCCTTATCATTTATAAGGGTCATGGATTGAAAAACATCGCCCAGCTTCCTGTTGTTTTTGCTTTCAAAAACATTATCGTATTTTTTACTGGAGCTATAATCAATAAAACTTAATGAGGCATTGCTTTGGGTATAATTGCCTTCGTTTACAATAAACACTCCACCTGATGTAGAGTCAGGCGCGGCCGTTACAGGAGGCGCTTGCGGTGCTTTATCGCAAGCTGCAATGGCTAATAGTACAATTAACAGGAGTGTAAATTTGTTTTTCAAAACCTTTTAGTTAACGCTTATTTTCTGATGATAAACTTTATTTTGCTGTGAAACATTCAATATATAAATTCCCGGTAGCAGGTTGTTTGTTTCTATTTCTATTTTGGTATTTGCTTCCCCTTTAAACAGGGTTTTGCCCTGCAAATCGGTAAGTGTTATGGTGGCATTATTTAAATGGTTAATGACTACATTTTCTCCTGTATTAACCGGGTTTGGAAACAAAGAAAACGGAAACTCTCTGGCCTGAAATATATTGGTATTATACAATTGGTTAATCACACCAACGGCATCTAAATCAAAACCGCCAGAAGGAAATGGCGTTGGCCATGGGTCAATTATTTTTCGTCCGTTTTTATCTCTGGCCGGGTAAGCAGCATCTTTATCTCCTACCACATCAATCAGTTTTACATGGGTTATTTTACTGATATTGATTGACGACAGATTGGCAAATATATTTAAATCGAAAGGGGTGCCGTAACCCGCAATATATTTGCCGGCCAGGCCATCAATTAAACTTACATCGGAGCCTTCAAAATTTCCTTTTTGAATGGTGGAGTCCAACAAACATTGCGAAGGAAAACGGACATAATGAATGCCATCGCTGCTCACTTCAACAAAAGCCATTTCGGTATGCGATTCACCTACGGTATTGTTAACAATAAATCCATTTTCAAATACACAAAAATCGGGACCTTCCTTGTCGGAAATGGGGTTATCGAATTGTAAGACAGCAATACCTGAATCGCCTAAACTAATTACTTGTCCATCGGCTTTTTCGGTTCCATAAAACTCGCTGCCTACAGAAGCTTTACCCAAAGAGGTATCTAAATAATTTTGCCAGCCGCGTGTTACTTTGCAAGTGGTAGCCCACCCTTTTATAATACTGCTGTCTTTATTAATAGCTTTGGTACTTCCAAAACCAACCTGCGGGTCGAATTGGGCAAATGTAAACTTTACAATAAGTAAGGCTATTATTAATATTTTATGCTTCATTTTTTATTGCTTATAACAAAAGGCAGAGGCACTATTTAATGCCTCTACCTTTATGAATTATTTATTCTTACTGTTTTACAAACTTACTGTTTAAAACACCATTTTCACTCATCATCTGAACCACATAAACACCGCTTTCTAAACCACTGATGTCAATGTTTTTATGGGTGCTTTGCAATATTGTTTTACCTTGCAAGTTAACAATATTAATAGTGGTAAAGTTATTTTCGTAATCAATATGAATATTATCTGAACTTGGGTTTGGATAAACTGTTAAGCTTTTTGAATTATTAATATCAGCTACACCAACACCTGAGTTTAATGTGGTAAAATCATCAATAGCAAAATAAGCAGGGGTATTCATTCCAAATTGTCCTACATCGCTCGACTCTAAAGTAAACTGTAAACTATCTACATTACCAAAGCCGGTTAAATTAACCCATCCCCAGTTTTTCAATATAAAATCCTGGCTGTTATCTGCAAATCTGAAATCGGCTAAATAAAACAAAATGCTGTCGTTTAATTTTGTTCCGTTGTACCATGCTTTTATATTTAATCTGAACCAATCTGCATCGTTTCCGCTGGTACCACCAAATTTCTTAGCAAAGGCATCGCCTTTTAACATACTGTAATAGGCATAGGTACCATTGTTTACATATAGGCCTGCTACTCTTTTTCCCATAGCAGCATTGGTTAGTTTAATAATTGAGTTATTACTTGCTACAGCATATTTAGCTGAACCATTGCTTCCTTTTCCGTTTGCACTTGCGTAAATATTGGCAAAGCCTTCGGTAACACTATCGGTATAATTAGAAATAGCAAAGCCTTTGCTCCAGTAGTTGTATGAAGGACTAACACTGTAAGCACTTACAAAGCTGGCATTACCATCGGTATACACTTCGGTAAATACTTTGCTGCCCCTGTTCCAATAATTTTGACCATAAGGAAAAGTTAAATTTTCGAAAGTAGCTGTATCTGTTTGCGAAATAACTTCGTCAATTGCAAAAAAAGCCGGGGTATTCATACCAAACTGTCCTGCATCGCTTGAGCTTAAATTAAACAATAAACTATCTACATTACCAAGACCCGATAAATCAACCCAGGTCCAATCTTTAATAATATAATCGTTTGCGTTGTTGCTTGATCTGAAATCGGCTAAATAAAAATCAACTGCCTGGTTTTTTAATACGCCACTACTGTATCCTTTTATTTCTAATTTAAACCAATCAGTATCATTGCCGGTTGTACCACCAAATTTTTTGGCAAATGCATCGCCAGTTTTCATACTTAATGCAGCAAATGTTGCATTGCTTACATACAAACCTTTTAGCGTAGTATTTTGTGCTGTTGCACTTAAACTAAGCACGGTATTGTTTTGTCCTACTGCATATGCTTTGCTATTGTTAAATCCGGTATTGGCATAGGACGCGTATAAATTAGCAAACGATGCGGTAGTGGTATCGTTCACTTTTGAATAAGCCCATCCTGTACTCCAATACCCACCAAAATCAATCTGGTAAACGTTTTTAAAATTACATGAGCCGCTTGTAAACTGGCTCACAACACTACCGTTGCTGGGAATTTTTACTTTGTTTACTCCACTTAGTTCAACTGATTCGAAAGTGGAAACCGTTTGTGCATTAGCGCCAACTCCCAGTAAAAGAGCAGTCGCTAAAACGCTGATTTTTGTGTAGATTCTATTTTTCATTTTATATATTTAGTTTTAGTTTAAAGTATATTGAAGGGTGAATTGATAGTTGCGCAAAGGCATGGGCCTATCTGGCATAACCAGGTAACTTTTATCCCATACGTTGTTTACTGCTACCTGTAAACTGAACTTGTTTTGCTGGTTAAGTACAAAGCTTTTTGAAACAACAAAGTTGCCTATGTCAAAATCATCGTTCCACTCGCTGTGGTCTGATTTAGTAAAGTTTACCCCGGTATAAATGTGGTTGTATTTTAACGTTAAGCTTTTGTACAGGAACAAAACATTGAATACATGTTTTATCCTGGGTGTAAATATTAATTGCAAGTCGTTGTTTTGGTCAACGGCTTGTAAAAAACTACCTAAATAACTGCCTTTAATACTTGATTTCTCTGAAATTTGAACAGCTGTTTTGGCAATGAACTCAATGCCCCTTGCATTTACATTGCCAATATTAATAGGTGAAAAAATAGCGGCATTCATAGGAATCCATTGTATATAGTTTTCGGTGTTTCTATAAAAAACCGATAGGGTTACATCATAGTTCCATTTGTTCTTATTCTTTGCATATGAAAAAGCACAATCGCTGCTCCAGCCTTGCTCCGGTTGCAGGTTTATATTACCACCGTTTTTCCAGTATAAATCGTTAAAGGTGGGTAAGCGATAAGTGCGGGCTACATTAATTTTAAACAATATATTTTTTACAAGAGGTAGCTGCATGTAATAACTTGGCATCAGCGGAATAAACTTTTCATTTACCAGCTCGCTTCTTAAGCCAAACTGCTGTTGCATTTTTATTTTCTTAAAGCCTATTTTGTAGTAAGCAAAACCGGCAAGCCTGTTCTGGTTTACCTGTTGGTCGTAACCGTCTACATTGGCAAATGCAAGCCAGTTGTTAATACCAAAATGAATACTGTTTTGGCTATTGAAGGTTATTTGGTGTTCTTCAGTTAAGTTAAAGGTATTGCTCCTGCTTAACGACTGTGGAATATCATAGCTGCTGTAAAATATTTCATCGTAGTAATAAGCTAACTTTACTTCATTGCTATGTTTACTTGTTTTATTATTCCAGGTAATAGCAGCCCTTACATTTTTATCTTTTTGATTGGCATTATTAAATGCTGCATGTAAGCTGGGGGCAATTTGCTTATCACTTTCATTGTACCAAAACAGTCCGCTAACCGTATTTTTTGCATTGGCCTGGTAAGCCAATACTTGCTGAAATCCTTTGTCGTTTAAATGCGCATTTTTTTGGTAGAAATCCTGCGCCTGGTAACGATACATAAAGCTATTATTACCTGTATTTAGGAACAGCTTTGTACTTGAAAACAATTTTTTATAACTAAAACTTACTTTGGCTCCCTGCTGAAATACTCCATAATTAAAGGCACTGGACAATAACTCTGCTTTTAATTTTTGATTGGTACTGACTGCACTGTTAATAAAAAGCAAGCCTGCCATGGCTCCACTGCCCCAAACTCCGCCATTGCCACCATACTGCAAACTAATTTCATCGCTCAAAAACACAGGAATGGAGCTAAAATCTATCTGACCATTCATTGGGTTTTGTATATTAATACCGTTCCAGATAACGGGAGTATGGTAGGCATTACTACCTCTGAAACTGGCGGTAGCTAAACCTCCGGAGCCATAATTCCTGATAAATACCGGTGTATTTTCCTGCAATACTTCAGCCATTGTGCTGCCTTGTCTGCTCAATAAATCGGTGGCTGACAGCGTTTGGGTAACACTGGCACTATTCAGGTTGGTAGCACGCAAACCTTTTATAAAAACCTGGTTTAACTGGTGTGCAGAGTCTGTTTGGCTAGTTTGGCACCAAGCCAAATTAGCCAATAAAATACCTACCACTACACAACAATATTTTTTCATTTCAAAAAATTAAACAG
>CAYTWI010000036.1:0-29702 GCA_964442045.1 uncultured Bifidobacterium sp. | reverse complement strand
CAAAATTTTTCCATTTTTAGAGTAAGGGTCTATCAAAAATTTATTTAATTCTTCTATTGAAACAAAAAATCTTTTGTTTATTTCAATGGTCTTAAATGTATTGTGCTTAATAATTACATTGTAAAGAATTTTTGACTTGTCTCTTTTATAAATATTCGGATGTAAACCATAATTTTCTAAATTCTCTAAAATCTCTTTAATTTTTCTTTTTTTATGATTCCATTTCCGCACAGAAGATTCACTTTCTTGATATTTTAACTCATTGAAATCTTTAAGTATACCTATAAAAAAACTATCTTCTTTACTCTTTTTAAATTTTGTAAGAACCTGGTGTTCTTTAATAAAGTCATTATATACATTTTGGCTAAAAGTAGTTTTAAAAAAATTATCTGCAATACTCATTATTTCTTCCTGTCTTTCATTCAAGGAAAAACCAAATACCCCATTTACTAGAGATTCATTACTAAATTGATTTAATAAATTTCTTAATTCATCTATTATCTTATCCTTTTTTCTCAAGTTAATTAGCTCTTCTCGATAAAATGATTCATAAAGTTCTTCTAAACTATATATTTTTATATCACTAAAATCTATTTTCATATTCTATTTTGCCTTTACATTATTTATCAATGCACCACAATACCACCATCTCTAAAAAAGTGCATACGTAAAGTTTCGCTGGAGGTATCACTGGTATAAATACCCTGGTTAAACACCAAATCATCATAACGCATTTTTACATCAAACTTGCCTCGTAAATGGTTGGCAGAATCAGCACTAAAAAAATCGAACTCAATAAAATATTTGTTATTAATACTCCAGGTTCCTTTTCCTGCAGGATTTTGTGTAACAATGCTGCTATCGGCCTTAAAAGTTAAGGTAAACAAATTACTGTCATTCACATACTGGCGGCTATTGTCAAAAACCATTTTTTGCTTATTAAACTTTCGGTTTTCAAACTCAAAAATTTTCCAGGGTCCTTTACATAACTCCTTCACCAATGAATCCGTAATCATATCGCGCCTCGTTAAAAAATAATGATATTTAGTGGTATAACTTGCTTCCTGTTTCCAGTTGCAGGCAGCCAGGCAACATACTATTGCCATTAGAGCTAAACTTTGTTTAAACATACTAAAATAATAAAGGCGGGCAATATATCATTGCTTCATTATTATTCCGCTCAATCCACACCAATTTGTTAATTTATTTCTTATAAAAAAAACAAGCTTAGCTTAAAATAGCCCTTTAAGCGACTTACTTTGCAAACTGTTTCAAATACACTTCATGGACGGTCAACTCAGGCAAAAAATATTATTAGGAGTCTTTATTTTTATAGCATTAGTATATGTTATACGCCTGCTAACGCTCCAAATTTTTGACGACAGTTACATTCGTTACGCCCAAAATAATGTATTACAGGAACAAACCATTTATCCTGCGCGTGGCTTGCTTTCTGACAGAAATAATGAATTGCTTGTTTACAATGATGCCATTTACGATTTGTTTGTTATACCCGAACAGGTAAAAGACTTAGATACCGTAACTTTTTGCGAAGTGTTAGGTATTACCAAACAAGATTTTATTGACCGCTTTGAACGCATTAAGCGCCAGAAAGGATATGCCATTTATAAACCTTCCGTTTTCGAGAAACAATTAACCATAACCACTTATGCCCGGTTCCAGGAAATGCTTTTCGATTTTCAGGGTTTTTATGTGGATGTAAGAACCGACAGAAAGTACAAGCATAGCAATGCCGCCCACATTATGGGTTATATAGGTGAGGTAACCGAAAAAATGATAGAACAATCAAACGGTTATTATCGCATGGGCGATTTTATTGGTATTAGCGGAGTTGAGCGTACCTACGAAAAAGAATTAGGCGGAACCAAGGGCGTACGCTACGTTTTAGTTGATAGCAAAAGCCGTACACAAGGACGTTACAAAGATGGCGAATTTGATACAGCAGCCGTAGCCGGTAAAAAAATAAACCTAACCCTCGATTATAAATTACAAGAGTTAGGCGAAGCTTTAATGCAAAACAAAACCGGCAGTATAGTAGCCATTGAGCCTGCAACAGGCGAAATACTTTCTATGGTAAGCAGCCCGACATACGACCCCAATTTATTTGTAGGCCGCGACAGGGGAAACCATTATATGGAATTATTGCGCGATCCCAGTAAACCATTATTTAACAGGCCTATTGCAGCACCATACCCTCCGGGGTCTATTTTTAAAGTTATTATGAGTTTAATAGGCCAGCAGGAACAGGTATTAACACCCAGTACCGCCTATGGTTGTGCGCATGGATTTTTTTATGGTGGCTTACATGTGGGTTGTCATGCACACGGTTCACCATTACCTCTGAGAGGAGCTATAGCTGTTAGTTGTAATGCTTATTTCTGCCATGTATACAGAACGGTAGTAAACAACCCCCGCTATAAATATGCAGAAGATGCCTACAACAAACTATACGAGCACTTGGCCAGTTTTGGTATGGGCCATAAACTGGGTGTTGATTTATATGGCGAAGGAAGCGGTTTTGTACCCAAAGCCACCTACTACGATAAAATATATGGCCGCCATCGCTGGCAGGCACTTACCACTATTTCATTAGGAATAGGCCAGGGAGAGCTGGGTATTACCCCCTTGCAAATGGCCAACGCAACAGCATTGGTAGCTAACAGAGGTTATTACATTACACCACATATTGTAAAAAGCATTGACGGCAAAAAAAATCCAAACCCCGAATACAACAATAAACACTGGTGTACAGTTGATACCAGCTATTTTCCGGTAGTTATTGATGGAATGGAAGATGTAGTAAACCATGGAACAGCTTATGTTGCACGTATTCCCGGTATAACCATTTGTGGTAAAACAGGAACAGCACAAAACCCACATGGTAAAGACCACTCTATCTTTTTTGCATTTGCCCCAAAAGATAATCCTAAAATAGCCATAGCCGTAGTAGTAGAAAATGCAGGCTTTGGAGCAACATGGGCTGCGCCAATTGCCAGTTTAATGATAGAACAGTATTTAACCAAAAAACATGATACACGGCCTTACCTGGTTGAGCGTATGATGAAAGGGAACTTAACCAATAAACCAAAACCTAATGACTCAACAGCAACCAAAACCGGCAAGCATTGATTGGATTTGTTTAGTCCTCTATTTTGTATTTGTATTTGCAGGTTTATTGTGCATTTACGCTTCCGTATATAAAGAAACCAATCCACTTATTTATGATATGAGCCAGAACTATGGCAAACAATTATTATGGATAGGTATTTCTTCATTCGTAGGGCTTTTAATACTGCTTGTTGATGAAAAGCTCTTTTATGCATTTGCTTATGGCTTCTTTGGCTTATCAATATTATTACTCTTAGCCACCTTTGCTGTAGGAACAGAAATAAAAGGCTCAAGCAGTTGGATAAGGATTGGAGGTTTTCAATTACAGCCGGCCGAGTTTGCCAAATTTGGTGCAGCTTTAGCCTTAGCCAAATACCTGAGCGGTTATAATGTTGATTTCAGTAAACTTAAAACCAAAGTAATAGCCATTGGAATTATAGTATTACCCATGCTCATTATCCTGTTGCAAAACGAAACAGGTTCGGCACTCGTATTCGGTTCATTCTTTTTAGTATTATACCGCGAAGGTTTACCCGGCTGGATATTAGTAATAGGCGTATTAATGGCTTTATTAAGCGTGTTAGCCTTATTATTTCCACCCTTGTACATTATTATTGGCCTCGTGGTTATTGGTGTTGCGTTCCTGTTATTGGTAAAACGAACCATGCTGTTGATATACCTGAGTGCAGGTATACTCATTTTTGCCAGTGCTTATGTAAGCGTAGTAAACTATGCATTCGAAAACATTTTACAGGCACATCAAAAAACACGTATCAATGTGCTTTTAGGTAAAGAGGTAGACTTAAAAGGTGCAGGCTATAATGTGCAGCAATCAAAAATAGCCATTGGCTCAGGCGGGTTTTTAGGTAAAGGATTTTTAGAAGGCACACAAAACAAATTCCGCTTTGTACCGGAGCAAAGTACCGATTTTATATTCTGTACCATTGGCGAAGAATACGGCTTTGTAGGCTCACTTATATTCATAATACTATATATGCTTTTACTATGGCGTTTATTAGTAATGGCCGAGCGTCAGCGAAGCAAATTCAACAGGATTTACGGCTATAGTGTAGCCTCCATTTTATTTTTCCATTTTTTTGTAAACGTAGGCATGACCTTAGGTTTAATGCCTGTAATTGGTATACCTCTTCCATTTTTTAGTTATGGAGGTTCCGCCCTGTTAAGTTTTACTATCTTATTATTTATTTTTATCCGTTTAGATGCAAACAGAGTAAATGAATTACGCGGGGCTTTTGAGTAATTTAATGGCTACAAAAATAAAAATGCTTTTTAAGCACCGCCAAATTTTTCACGCCATAGTTGGTTAAACGATTTATCCTCTATTTTAGGAAACTCACGTTCATTACCCCACTCCGATTTATATAGTTGCTTAAACGTAAAATTTTTAAGCGTAGTAGATTTATTTAAATTTTTGCGACTCAACATGGCCTTAGTCCAGGTATACCAGGCCAATTTATTACCTGCAGATTCTTTACCCAGATTCACCACATCACGCCTGTTTCTGATAATGTGGTTACTGATGTCAATATTAACAGGGCATACATCATTACACTTGCCACAGCTTGTACTCGACTCTGCTAAATGCCTGTTTTCAATAAGACCCTGTGCCAAAGGTTCAGTTACCATGCCAATAGGCCCTGTATAATTACTTTCGTAAGCATGCCCCCCAATATTTTTAAATATAGGGCACACAAAATGGCAGGCACCGCATTTTATACAACTCAATGCTTCCCTTTGATCCTGTGCGGCCAAAATATTACTTCTGCCATTGTCAACCAGCACAACAATAAACTCATTCGGACCATCAAACTCATCACTATTTTTAGGACCAACAATAGTATTATAAGCTGTTAAATGTTGCCCCGTTCCATAGCTGGCCAACAAAGAAAAAAACAAATCCACATCGCCCAGCGTGGGAATAATTTTATCAATACCCGCTATAATAATATGTGTTTTTACAAACGTACTGCAAAGCCTCACATTACCTTCGTTTTCAGTAATGCAAGCCATACCACTATCAGCTATTAAAAAGTTAGCACCCGTTATACCAATATCAGCTTTGTAATACTTTTCGCGTAAGTACTCACGTACATCACTGGTCATCTGCTCAGGCTCAATATCAAGCGAAGAGCTGATAGTTTGGTTCAGTAAATTATTAATTTCCTCTTTGCTTTTATGTATGGCAGGAAGTATAGTATGAAAAGGTTTTTCATGAAAACCATCTACTATAAAATCGCCCAGGTCAGTTTCGTGAAGTTTATATCCTTTAGCCCTCACAAATTCATTCAGACCAATTTCGTTACAAATAGATGATTTGGATTTAACAATACTTTTAGCGTTGTTACGCTTAATAATTTGCTCAATTTCATTCAGGGCAGTAGCAGCAGAGTCAGCCCATATAACCTTACCTCCTTTGCGCATTAAACTACCTTCAAAGTCAACCAGATACTTATCTAAATTTTCGTTAACACGCCATTTAATATAAGCAGCCCTTTTACGTGCAAGCTCCAAGTCGGCAAACTGGCCCAAAGCACTTTTCATAGCAAGCTGATGCTTTACCGAAGCATTTTGCGTTCGGTTTTGCAATTCCTTGTTTTGCAAAGATTTTTTTACCCCCTGATGAAATGATTGTTCTGAGCCCATCTGATAGCTACGAATTAAGCAAAATCTATTCAAACCAAAAAAATTTTGTTGTGAACACCTTATTTGATATTGCTCATTTTAATGGGTATTGTACTTTTAAACTTTGCCTTCACATAAGTATTTATATTTTTGTTAACTTAAAAACATAAATAACCAAACCATGTATAAAACATTACAACCCTTGTTGCAAGCCGAATTAAGCGAAATTGAAAAAGCTGGTCTTTATAAACGTGAACGTATTATTACAAGCCCGCAAGCCGCAGCTATAAAAGTAAGTACAGGAGCCGAAGTATTAAATTTTTGTGCAAATAATTATTTAGGCTTATCAAGCCATCCAAAAGTATTAGAAGCCGCAAAAAACACTATCGACAGTCATGGTTTTGGATTAAGCAGCGTACGTTTTATATGTGGCACACAGGATATACATAAAACATTAGAAGCTAAAATTTCAGCATTTTTAGGCACAGAAGATACCATTCTATATGCAGCAGCTTTTGATGCCAATGGTGGTGTTTTTGAACCATTATTCAACGAGCAGGATGCTATTATAAGCGATGCTTTAAACCATGCAAGTATTATTGATGGCGTACGTTTATGTAAAGCCGAACGCCACCGCTATGAACATAACAATATGGCTGATTTGGAAGCCAAATTACAAGAAACCAAACACTGCCGTAACAGGATTATTGTTACCGACAGCGTTTTCAGTATGGATGGAACCATTGCACAACTGGACAAAATTGTAGAATTGGCAGATAAATATGAAGCCCTGATAATGATTGACGAATGTCATTCAAGCGGCTTTATGGGTAAAACAGGAAGAGGAACACATGAACATTGTGGAGTAATGGGTAAAATAGATATTATTACCGGCACATTAGGAAAAGCATTAGGTGGTGCCAGTGGTGGTTTTACAAGTGGCCGTAAAGAAATTATCGACATGTTACGCCAGCGTTCACGCCCTTATCTATTCAGCAACACATTAGCCCCTAGTATAGTAGGTGCAAGTATTGCTGTTCTTGATATGTTAACAGAGACTACCACCTTGCGCGATAAATTATGGGATAACACCAAATATTTTAGAAGCAAAATAGTAGAAGCCGGTTTTGATGTAAAACCTGGCGAACATGCCATTGTACCTGTTATGTTATACGATGCTAAACTATCGCAGGACTTTGCTTCAAAATTACTGGAAGAAGGTATTTACGTAATCGGCTTCTATTATCCGGTAGTGCCTAAAGGACAAGCCCGTATAAGAGTACAAATATCAGCCGGACACGAAAAAGAACATTTAGATAAAGCCATAGCAGCCTTTACCAAAGTAGGAAAAGAACTAGGCGTTATTAAGTAAAATATAAAGAGCGAAAACTAAAATTTTCGCTCTTTTTTGTTAAAACCAAAACAATTCAGCCATACTGTCATTGGTTTGATTTTTGTAACAGAATCGGAAAAATTAATACTTGTTGAATGACAACACCATTTGAAAATATGCCGGCCCACGCTAAAGTTTGGGTATATGCAAGTGATAAATTACTAACACCAAATCAGGTAACCTATATACAAGAAAAAGCAGCTCCGTTTATTCAAAGCTGGACAGCCCACAGCAACCAGTTAAAAGCAGCATTTGCTGTTTTACACAATTGTTTTTTAGTATTTATGGTTGATGAAAGTTTTAACGAAATAAGCGGTTGTGGAATTGATAAATCAGTTCATTTAGTAAAAGAAATAGAAGCCGAAACAGGTCTTAACCTGTTTAATCGTTTAGCGATTCAGGTTTTAGACAATGAAGAATTAACCATTTACAGGAAATCCGATTTATTGGCGAGCATCCACCAGCATTTAGTAAGTCCGCTGGCCAAAACATTTAACAATCAGGTAAGCACCAAACAGGAATTTGACAACAACTGGATAATACCCATAGAGAAAGCGTGGTTTTATCCAAAGCAAAATATAATACAGAACTAAAAATACATTTTGCCGGCTCAAAACTATTTGTAGTTTTGACAAAGCAATAAATCTTCATATAACTTAAACACAAATAATAATCTCAATAATCAATGGCTGATATAAATTCAAATGATTTAAAACCTAAAAACGACAACAACCCCATACCTAAGAAACCAAATATACCTAAGTTCAATTTCTATTGGATTTATGGTGTTATTGCAGTGGTAATGCTGGTGCTATGGCTTATGCCACGCGACTTTGCAAAAAAAACCACCTGGTTTGATGTGCGTAACAACATGATTTTAACCCACGATGTAGAACGCATAATGGTAGTGAATAAAGAGCGGGCTGAAGTATTTATTAAAAAAGCAGCTTTAAATAACGCAAAATATAAAGAAATAAAAGGACAGGGAACATTTGTAGAAGAAGTAGGTCCGCACTATTATTTTGAAATTGGTGACTTACAACAGTTTGAAAAAAACATGGATGAAGTACAAAAAGACTTTACCCAAAATGAAAAAATTCCTGTTGAGTTTGCCAATACCCGCGAAACTTCTAACTTTTTAGTAAACTGGTTACCTATTTTACTCTTAATTGGATTTACCTTTTTTATGCTGCGCAGAATGGGTGGCAGCGGTGGCGGTGGTGGTGCACAGATATTTAATATAGGAAAAAGCCGTGCCCAGTTATTTGATAAAGAAAGTAATGTAAATATAACTTTTAAAGATGTTGCCGGATTAGATGAAGCCAAAGAAGAAGTAATGGAAATTGTTGATTTCCTTAAAAACCCTAAAAAATACACCACCCTTGGAGGTAAAATTCCAAAAGGTGCTTTATTAATTGGCTCTCCCGGAACCGGAAAAACCTTATTAGCCAAAGCCGTTGCAGGTGAGGCAGGAGTGCCTTTCTTCTCTCTTTCAGGTTCAGATTTCGTAGAAATGTTTGTGGGTGTTGGTGCAAGCCGCGTGCGCGATTTGTTTAAACAAGCCAAAGAAAAAGCGCCTTGTATTATTTTTATTGATGAGATAGATGCTGTTGGGCGTGCACGTGGTAAAAATGCCATGCAGGGAGCCAATGACGAAAGAGAAAATACCTTAAACCAATTATTAACAGAAATGGATGGTTTCGGTACCGATATAGGTATTATTATATTAGCCGCAACCAATCGTCCCGATATTTTAGACTCCGCTTTATTACGTCCGGGACGTTTTGATAGACAAATATCAATTGACAAACCAGACTTAAAAGGCCGCGCTGCTATATTCAGAGTACATTTAAAACCACTTAAATTAGCCAACGATGTAGAAGAGACCAAATTGGCTACACAAACAGCTGGTTTTGCAGGTGCTGAAATAATGAACGTATGTAACGAAGCCGCATTAATTGCAGCCCGTAGAAATAAAGAAATGGTTGACATGGCCGACTTCCAGGCAGCTATTGACAGGGTAATTGGTGGATTAGAAAAGAAAAACAAAGTAATCTCAGACCAAGAAAAACAAATAGTAGCTTACCACGAAGCAGGACATGCTATTGCAGGCTGGTTCCTTGAACATGTTGATCCATTGGTAAAAGTAAGTATAGTACCTCGTGGAGTAGCTGCTTTAGGTTATGCGCAGTATTTACCTAAAGACCAGTATTTATATACCACTGAACAAATGGTAAATATGATGTGTATGACCTTAGGTGGACGTGTAGCAGAAGACATTATATTTAACAGAATAAGCACCGGTGCGCAAAACGATTTAGAGCGTATTACCAAAATGGCTTATGCTATGGTTACTGTTTATGGTATGAATGATAAAGTAGGTAACTTAAGTTTTTACGATGCTAACCAGGAATACGGTTTTCAAAAACCTTACAGCGATAAAACAGCTGAATTAATTGACCACGAAGTGCGTTTATTAATTGATGCCTGCTACCAGAAAACAAAAGCTTTATTAACGGAGAAGAAAGACCTTTTGGAAATATTAGCACAAGAGCTATTGAAAAAAGAAATCATATTCCAGTCAGACCTAGAAGTTATTTTAGGAAAACGTCCGTTCGAATACCGCAACCAGGAAATAGAAGCAATGGATGCAGAAAAATTACAGCTGGACGAAGAAGCAAAACGAATAGCAGAAAAGAAAGCAGAAAACAATCAGCCATTGGCAAGCCCGCTTGCCGATACACACCCTGAAGCTTAATTAAACTATAAAATTTAAAACTGCTTTTGATTTTTATTTCAAAAGCAGTTTTTTTATGCCATTATATTTCAAACAAGTATTGATATCAAAAATACACATACCAACAAGTACATTAAGCCAATCAATAGATTGCTTTTATTTAAACCAGGCTGATCAGTTTGAAACATCGCTCATTACCTACCCCATGCTTAATCAGGAATTGGTTTTTAACCTTGGGGAATGGTTTGAAGTAAAAGACATACATGGCACTTATAGCACCAAACATCTGAGCAGTTGGGTAAGTGGATTACAAACAAAGCCCATCCTCACACAAGCCAAAGGTAAACACCTTTCAGTCGGCATACTTTTTAAGCCCTGGGGTTTGTACCAAACATTCGGCATTAGTCCGGCAGAATTAACCAATACAGCTATGGATACACAAATAATTGGTAACAAGCTGATGGAAGAGTTTGTAAAAGAAGAAACAGCAAACATTTGCCTGGATAACTTCTTACCCGCATTTGAAAATTTCATGCTTAAACATTTCAAGCCCAAAAAAATTAAACAGGAAGTCATTCAAACTATTCATAGCATTCAATCCGGCCAAATACAAAAAGGAGCCATAGGAAAAATAGCCGGTGAGTTAAAAATAAGCTCCAAAACCTATATTCATTGTTTTAACCAAACAGTTGGCGTAAGCCCCATTCAATACCTTCATTTATTGCAAGTCAATCAAGCCATTCAACTTATTACAAAACATCCTGCTAAATCATTAACCAATATTGGTTTACAAGTTGGATTTTACGACCAGTCTCACTTTATAAAAACATTTAAGTCATTTTGTAACCTATCGCCCAACGCATTCAGAAATAATAAACGTAAACAGGTAAATTCTGTACAATTTGGCTTGTTTACACTTCCATACTTTTGCTAAAAAATAAACCATGAACAGCGAAAGAAAAGTAATTGTCTACATAGCAACCAGTTTAGATGGCTATATAGCCAGCCCCAATGATGACCTTAGCTTTTTAAAAATAGTTGAAAAGGAAGGAGAAGATTACGGTTATCAGGAATTTATGAAAGGTATTGATGCCATTATTATAGGCCGTAGAACCTACGACAAAGTATTAACTATAGTTCCGGAGCATACATACCCCGATAAGGACGTTTATGTCATAACACGCACACCTAAACCCGATAAAGATAAACTGAAATTTTATACCGACAACCTGCAACAATTGGTTAAAGACCTGAAGCAGCAACAGGGAAAAAACATATTTGTTGATGGTGGGGCTCAAATAATTAACGAGCTACTTAAAAGCAAACTGATTGACGAATTTTATATTTCTGTTATTCCCATTTTGCTAGGCAAAGGAATACCCATGTTTGATAATAATGGACCAGAACAATGCCTTAAGCTAAAGAGCAGCAAACAATTTGAGAAAGGATTGGTACAATTACACTATACCATTCATTAACATAAGCGCAAAAAATCTCATTTTGAGGAAAATATTCCTCCTATCCGTTTGTTACCAAACCATTAAAAATTACTTATTTACGTAAAAAAAAATTAGCATATCCCAAATTTCCACTAAAAACCTATATTGCACGTTCAAATTTTGAACTAAAACCTATAGAAGACACATCTCTACTAAACATTAATTACATTATTAAAAAAACAAGT
This sequence comes from uncultured Bifidobacterium sp., assembly GCA_964442045.1. Lineage (GTDB taxonomy): Bacteria > Bacteroidota > Bacteroidia > UKL13-3 > UKL13-3 > JAAFJM01. The sequence goes on along the minus strand of CAYTWI010000036.1, from coordinate 18,116 downwards.
TGTAAAATATCTTTTTGCAACCAGTTAAAGAGATGAGAAATATAACGATGCCGAATTTTAAGAAACTAGGATTAGCCATCATTGGCGCACACATATTTTTAAATGCTTTTAGTCAAGCAAAAAAAATCACTACTGAGGATTTACAGAATGGTCAAAACTCAATAAGTACTGCTGTGCCCTTTTTAGGTATTTCACCTGATGCCCGTGCAGGTGCTTTGGGCGATGCAGGAGCTGCTTTACCTGACGATGTGAATGCGATGCATTGGAACCTGGCAAAAGTTCCTTTCAATACAAAAAACGGAGCAGTTGCCATTTCATATACTCCATGGTTACGTAATTTAGTTCCCGATATTTCATTATCGTACTTAACGGCTTATTATAAACTGGATAAACGTTCCGCCATAGCAGGTTCATTACGTTACTTTTCATTAGGGCAAATTCAGTTTACCGATAATTATGGTGCAAGCACCGGTAATTTCACACCCAATGAGTTTGCTATTGACTTAGGTTACAGTACCAAATTAAATGAAAAATTCAGTTTAGGTGTGGCTTTCCGTTACATCTACTCCAACTTAGCCGGTGGATTTAACCAGTCGCAAACCCCAATTGATGCGGGTGTTTCTTATGCAGGTGATATCAGTGCTTATTATCGTAACGATTATACTTATAAAGACAGAGCATCAGGCAATAAATATAAAATCAGTTACGGTTTTGGTGGTGTTATTTCAAACATTGGTTCAAAGTTAACTTACACTTCGGCTCAGTTCGAAAACTTTATTCCTATCAATCTACGTTTAGGAGGTTATGCCAATGTAGATATTGACAAATACAACAGTATAGCCATTATGGTGGATGCCAATAAATTATTGGTGCCTACCAATCCTTATAAATTACGTAACTCAAGAAACAATGGCGATTCATTGCGTAACGGAAAACCCATCTACGATAAAGGAATGGATCCTAATGTACCGGTAGTACAAGGAATGATTCAATCATTTTACGATGCTCCGGGTGGGTTTAGTGAAGAGATGGACGAAATTAACATTGCTTCAGGATTAGAATATTGGTATAACAAACAATTTGCGCTGCGCGGTGGTTATTTCCATGAACCATTCTCAAAAGGTAACAGGCAATATGCCACCTTTGGTGTAGGTATAAAGTACAATGTTTTCGGATTAGATGTGGCTTATATATGGCCTTTCCAACAGCGCCATCCGTTAGAAAACACTTTACGTTTCAGCTTAACATTTGACTTTGATGCATTTGTGGAGCAAAAAGATGAAACAGGTAAAAAGAAAAACGCTGACGCAGCTCCTTTAGATAATTAATACAAGAACATGCGTATAGGTTTTGGTTTTGATGTTCATCAGCTTCAGGAAGGTCGTGAATTTTGGCTGGGGGGTGTTAAAATCCCTGCTCAAAAAGGTATTCTTGGGCACAGTGATGCCGATGTGTTATTACATGCAATTTGCGATGCTATTTTAGGCTCGCTCGCTTTAGGCGATATAGGTAAACACTTTCCCGACACTGACCAATCATTTAAAGGAGTTGACAGTAAAGTTCTGTTACAAAAAGTAATGGAATTAATTATCGGTAAAGGTTATAAAATTGGTAATATTGATACTACAGTAGTTTGTCAGCAACCTAAAATTATGCCTCATGCTGCTGCTATGCAAAGTTGCATAGCGCAGATTTGTAATATTACCACCGATGATATCAGCATAAAAGCCACCACCAACGAAACCATGGGTTTTATTGGCCGCGAAGAAGGTATAGTAGCTTATGCCGTAGTACTGTTATTGAAAAAATAAATCAATTCGTTTTGGCAAAAGTTTGAAATGTATAATCAAACTTATTTTTCTCATCCGCTTTACAAGGAGTTTCCTTTATTAATTTCCAACTATTATCCAATGCAGGAAAGAAAGTATCAGCTTCGAAGGTATGATGAATGCGGGTTAGGTAAACAACATCTGTTTGTTCCAGGCTTTGCTTAAAAATACTGTCTCCCCCAATAATAAAAAGTTCTATTTCATTCAATGACTTTACATACTCAATACCTGCTGCTATAGTATCAAAAACAACACACCCCTCTATAACACTTACATTCCTGGAAATAACAATATTTACCCTGTTAGGTAAAGGTTTACCAATACTTTCAAAAGTTTTTCTACCCATTAAAATAGCATGGCCTGTAGTTAAAGTTTTGAAATATTTTAAATCAGCCGGTAAGTAACAAAGTAACTGGTTGTTTTTACCAATTCCGTTTTGCTCATCAGCAGCTACAATCATTGAAATTTTCATGTTTGTTACAATTGAATATAGCCGCAATTACGCTTTAATAAGCTAAAGTCCCAAAACACTTTTTAATTTAGGATAACCTGTTTTGCTTAAAGGAATACGTACACCGGTTTTTAAAATAGCCACGTGGGTATCTTTATCTAATTGTTCGATTTTAGTTAATTGGTTAACCTGTATAATATAAGAGCGGTGTACGCGTACAAACTGCGTTTGTTGAAGGGTTTGCTCAAAATAGCTCATTGTTTTTTTCTTCACAAAAATGTTTTCTGCTGTATGTATTTTTACATAATCATCATACGCTTCAAAATAAAAAATATCAACCGTAGGTATAATCTTTATAACTCCACCATGTTTCACTACTACCCTCTTCTCTGCTTCATTATTAGCTGTGGTTAATATCAACTCTTCATTTTCTTTTTGCATATCACCCGAATCGGTATTGTTTATTAGTTTAAGCATAGCTTGATCAAACCTCTCCTTACTGAAAGGTTTTAACAAATAGTCTATTGCATTTTGATCAAAAGCTTTAATAGCGTATTCATCAAAAGCTGTTGTAAAAATAACCTGTGGCCTATAGTCTAATAGCTCCAGCATTTCAAACCCTGTTATTTTAGGCATTTGCACATCTAAAAAGACCAAATCAGGCTTGTGTTGTATAATGGCTTTTATTCCTTCAAAACCATCATTGCACTCAGCTACGACCTTCACTTGCGTATAAGCTTGCAAGTACTCTGCCACCAAACTTCTGGCTAGAGGTTCATCATCTATAAGTACAGCTTTCATCTTTATTTTTTACAGGTTGAGGAATAAAAATTTGAACATTAAATGTATTGTTAGCATTGGTTATTTTTAACAAATCATTGCGCATAAACAATAAATAAAGCCTGCGTTCAATGCTCATTAACCCAAAGCCTTCACCTTTGCTTGCCTGGTATGTTTCTGCATCAAAGGGATTGCTGATTTCTATAGCCAGCAGCATATCATTAACTTTTTTACAGGTAATACTTATTACAATATTTTCGGTAGTACCATATAAACCAAACTTAATAGCATTCTCTACTATGGGCTGAATAATAAGACTTGGAACTAATAATTGCGCTGCACCCTCTTCTATATTAGTTTCCACTTGAAGCCTATGCCCAAAACGAATGGTTTCAATATTTAAATACAATTGTACATGTTGTAACTCCGCAGCCAGTGTAAGCATTTGCTGGTCATCCTTTTTTAAAGTGCCTCGCAAAAAATCAGCTAATTCCTGTATCATTTTACGTGCTAATTCAGGCTTTGAACCTAATAAAGCGCTAATAGAGTTAAGGCTGTTAAATAAAAAATGCGGTTGTATCTGCTGACGTAAATTTAAAAGCTCTGCTTCCCGTAATAGTTTTTCATTGTCATTCTGAATCTGCAAATCTTCATGTATAGTCGATTTGTAATTCCACATCCAGCTTAAAATAGCTACACTTAAAATCATCAGGAAATTAAACGCCAGCCTAAGATTCATGGCTCCGGTAAAAAACTGATAATATGCTTCGTTATTGTCAAGAATATAAAATATAAGCAGCCTTTCTATATGATAGGCAATAAAAACACAGGCTGCTAAAATAATGATGGGGTTGGTAAGTAACCTACGGGTAGGTTGTGTGTTCTTGGCAATGTAAAACAAAGCGCATGCAATGGTTGCTATAACCGAGTTGGTTACAACAGAATCAACCAATGTAAATGAAAGTGATGAATTAAAACCCAGTAAAATACCCCACTGTATGGCAGCCCAAAGTAAAAACCAGCTGCCGAAAAAAATGAGTATACGTGTATTATTATTCAATACTTTATTTTTTACAATTCAATCATTTCTACAGCCAGATTACGGGCTGTTTGCTGCACATAAACAGCATAATTATCGTTTGGCTCATTTTCGCGAATGTGTGAATATAGTTCCATACCATCCTGCAAATCTGTCAATGGCTTTATTTCCATTACATCAACAAATTTCCAGCTAACCGAAGTAAGCGAATCGTTCATAAAATGCTCTTCCTCTTTAATTCCCAAAACTTTAGCTTTCATTAATGCTTCATGTTTATTACCTGCCATGATAACACGTAACTGATCGTCAAAATGAAAACCATTGTCAGCTGTTGAAATACTAAATACTAATTTTACTAAAAATACCATACTTGTAATGTTTAACTAATTATTACTTAAAACGATTTAATATCTATTCCTCCCAAAACACTCGTACCACGTAAAATGAGTACTTTTCCATCTGCAATATTAAGTGCCGATAAGTTTTTACGTTTATCTTCAATGCCACCCAATACTGCTGTTATTTCCGATTTTACTTCCCAATGTGCCGGTAAAATTAATTTGGTACCACCAAACACCTGGGTAATTTCCAACTCCACCACCCCATTAATATCAGACTGCGATAAGTCAATTTCCGTGCCACCAAAAACATTAAAAATCTCGCCCCCTTTAAAGTCCTTACTTACAATGTTTTTTTTCACGCCACCTAATACAGCCGTTGAATCAATAAAATCATTGGTATTATTTACCGGTTCCCTGTCAAAATTTTCATGTCTTTTATTCCATCTATCCCATCTTTTTTTTCTATTGGGAGCGAGAATCATGGTAGCTCCTAAAATTAATATAACTGTAGGCCAGAAAAACTTAATCAATCTTATATCTATGATTAAATCATCAATTAAAAAGAAAGAGCCAATTAAAACCAGAACTATCCAGCCATTTCTTCTGAAAGACTCTTTTGCTCCCATAAAAACACCCAATACAATTAAGAACATTTCCCAGCGAAACAACCAATAAGGTAGGTCTGCACCTAATTGACGAGCGAATAAAACGACTCCCACAATTAATAAAACTATCCCACCCAACACTTTGCCTGTGCCCTTTGAATTAGCTCTGTTGTTAATTGAATTTTCCATTTTTTTTATAATTATAGTACAAATGTAAAATCAATAAATAAACATCAAATAGTGTTTAGGCGAAGCGTTTAAAAAAGTCGGTGAACCGTAAAAAATTGTCGGTGAAAAATCACAACTGGTTTTACCCTACAAAAAGAGGTAATTCAAAAGTAAAAGTAGAGCCTTGCCCTTCCACACTATTGGCATATATAGTGCCCTTGTTTTGCTTAATAAAATCGTAACAGAGCATTAAACCCAAACCCGTACCTTTTTCGTTAGCAGTGCCTTGTGTACTTGGGTTCTGGTGTTCTGTAAAAAGCTTCTCTAATTTATCTTTACTAATTCCCACACCATTATCAATAACCGATATTTTAACAACATGAGCCTGTTTAATGGTTTCAATTCCAACCACACCACCTTCAGGGGTAAACTTAATGGCATTCATGATTAAATTGCGCAACACCAGGTTAATTGTATTTAAGTCAGCATAAACAGAATAATCTGCTTCACAACGGTTTTGCAGGTCAATGTTTTTTTGATGTGCAGCACTGGAAGCCAGTTTAATATTACTTTCAACCATTTCAAATATATTAATGGCTTCAAACTTTAAAGGTACTCCTTTTATTTGTGCAGCAGCCCATACCAGTAGGTTTTCCAATAAATCAATATTGTTTTCAACTGATGAAGCAATTTGTTTCGTTAGTTCTTCCGTATTTTCAGGCTTGTACTTTTTATTGCTCATCAAATCAAAATACAATTTCATGGTGGTTAAATTGTTCCTCAAATCATGGCTTATAATGCTGAAAAATCTATCCTTTACTTTATTCAATCCGCGCAATTCATCAGTTTGATTAGCCAGCAGTTTGTTGCGGTGCTCCAATGACTGCCCTATTAATTTATTTTTCCTGTAAAAATAGAAAAACACAAAGCCGAGTAAAATCATTAAGCCAACAATAGCCAATAGCATATTACGCACTTGTATTTCTTTAGCCAGTTGCTCCTTACTCAGCTCCTCATTTTGCTTTAATAAGGCAACCTGCTGTTGCGATTTTTCTTTATCATAAAACAACTGAATATTGGTAATACTGGCCAATATGGAATCGTTAAATAGCGAGTCTTTTATTTGATTACTTAAAATAGAATAGGTTTTTGAGCTAAAACTTTGGTTGTTTATTTTGGCAATTAAACTCAAACCATCGTAGGCATCTTTTAACTCAAATCGCTGGTTTAGCGATTTGGCTTTTTGCAGGGCTTTTTTATAATATTTTTCTGCCTCGCCATAGTTGTTTAGCATAAACTCCACATTACCTAAACCAATCAGATTACTGGTACTCAAAGCTTCCGACTGTGCCATTTGCGCAATTTTATAGGACTGCTGGTAATACTTTAACGCTTGATTATATTCCTTTAACTGATAATATAGTTTACCCAAACTTTGTAAAGTAACGGCCTCACCCGCTTTGTTGTTTAATGACACATAAATTTGTAATGCCTTATTATAATAAGCAATAGCACGTTCGTATTTTTTTTGCAGCGAATAAATATTACCAATGTTTTCAATAATATTTAATTGACGCAACGGGGCTTTGTTTTGTTCAAAAATACTTGAGGCCTTTAAATTGTATTCAATAGCCTTGGTAAAGTTGTTTTGCCTTTCGTAAACAGCAGCTATAGAAACATAAGAATTTAATAAATCCGCAGATGATTTTAATTGTTCGAAAATTTTTAAAGCATCCAGGTGAAAGCTAATGGCTTGCGGTAAATTACCTAAGGCGTAGTTAATATTACCAAGGGCAAATAATAGCTCCGCTTGCTCTTTGCTGTTTTCATCAACTAATTTGAGTGTTTTCTGATAGGCGCCTATAGCAAGATAAAAGTTTCCTGCCAAGTAATAATAAGCGCCTAAGGTTTTATATGCTGTTATTTTATGTGCTTTAGAGTCTGTTTCATCAGCAAGTATAGAAGCCTGCTTGGCGAACTCCAATGCTTTAAAAATATTGCCATATCCTATTTGATTGGCTTTTTCAACCAACAAAGTAATACTGTCATTTTTTGAATAATTATTTCCATTGTTTGTTTGCGCACAAATTCTATTTGAGCTTACCACTAAATACAAACAAAAAATTGAAATAATAAACCGCATGTTATTGACAAGTATAAGGAAGCGTTTAAGCAAATCTAATAAAAGCTATATGCTTTCAAAATCAATTATACTTCCACCATTTTAAATCCACTGCCATGTATATTATCAATAGAAACAGAATCGTCCTCTTTAAGCAGTTTCCTTATCTTATTAATATAAACATCCAGGTTGCGGGCAGTATAAAAATCATTGCGGCCCCACACATGTAGTAGTATATTGGCTCTTGGTAGCAGTGCATTTTTATTAACAACCAATAGCTTTAACAAAGTGGCTTCGGTATTACTTATCTTTTTATCAATGCCACTTACCCGGATAGTATTATTGATTAAATCAATTTTAGTGTGTCCAATTTCTATTACTTCATCCTTGGCAGATAATTCTGTTTCAGGCTTGGCAGAGCTGCGTTTTAAAATAGCTTTTATTCTGGCCAATAATTCCAGTGTACTAAAAGGTTTTGTAATGTATTCATCAGCACCAATTTGAAAACCTCTTAACTTATCTTCTTCGTTTGAATTAGCTGTTAAAAATATAATAGGTACATGCTCATCTTTTTCACGGACTTTCTCAGCCAATTCAAAACCGCTCATTTTAGGCATATTCACGTCAAAAATGCACAAATCAAATCGTTCGTTCTGAAAAGAGCGTAATCCCTCTTCACCATCCTTACACAAACGAATGGTATAATCTTCTACACGTAAGGTTTCTTTTAATAAAAAGCCCAATGTACTTTCATCTTCTACTAATAAAATATGAGGTGTAACTTGTTTTGCCATACGCGTTGTTTTTTTTACGAATTTATTAATACTTTAAAAAAAATAAGGCTGTAGCTATATATTTAAGTTATTTTTATGATAACGTGGGTCCATAGCCTGTTTCGCTTATTTATTTAATATATTCTGCAAAAGTAAGTTAACTGACATATTACAAAACAAAAACATATTGATGTAACTTCAATTTAATATTAAAGCTGTAATATGCGGTGTGCTTAACATTTTTGATAAAAATACCATCAAGCTATTGCGTATACCCTTTAGTTTTTTCCTAATGCCGGTATATTTATTTGCGCTGGCCTGCTTAAACAATATTGATCTGGCTAAGGCCATTACAGGATTTTTGGCCTTACACTTATTTATTTATCCTGCCAGCAATGGCTATAATAGCTATATGGATAAAGACACGGAAAGCATTGGCGGTTTAAAAAATCCACCCATACCAGGCAAAAATCTGTTCTACGCAAGTTTTATTTTTGATATGCTTGGTCTAACATTATGTTGTGCTGTTAGTTTAAGCTTTGCCTTCTTTATTATGTTATATGTATTAGCCTCACGTGCTTATAGCTTTAAAGGTATTCGTTTAAAGAAATTTCCTTTTGCCAGTTGGGTAACTGTTAGTTTTTTTCAGGGAAGCTATTTGTTTGTTGTACTGTTTTTTTGCTTAAGCAGTAATATAAAAGCAGAAATATTTCCATCCTTTATATTCTTTGTTCCTTCTTTACTTATAGGAGCTACTTACCCGTTATCGCAAATTTATCAGCACAAACAAGACAAAGCTTCGGGCGATTTTACCCTGAGCTTATTACTGGGTTATAAAGGCACTTTTATTTTTTCAGCCACGCTGTTTATTATAGGAACCCTTTTATTTTTTATACAAACCGTATTTATCACCCCAAATTTCCTGCATTTTTTTTGGTTTCAAGGCTTTTTGGCACCGGTGGTTGTTTATTTTTTATGGTGGGCTTACCAAGTATTTAATGACTATTCAAAGGCTAATTTTAAAAACACTATGCAAATGAATATGTTATCGTCAGTAAGCCTGAGTGCCTATTTTATTTTAGAAATAGTAGTTAAACAATTACACAATGAGCTTTATTAATACTATTGGAACGGCCACAGCCCCCTACAAAATGAATCAAATGGATATTGCAGCCTTTATGCAAAATTTTTATTCCATTGATGAAAAAGACAAAAGACGCATTAAACTGATGTATGAAAAGTCGGGTATAGAAACACGTTACAGCGCCATTCCCGACTATGGAATGCAAGCCAGCTATAGAGAACTTTTACCTTCTGATTTAAATGACAGCTTTCCTTCTGTAAACAAAAGAATGGATGTTTTTTTTAAGATAGCTCCACAAATGTGTAAGACAGCTATTTTGAATTGCCTTGAAAGCCCCGATGAACTAAAAACCATTACTCATTTAATAACCGTTAGCTGCACAGGGATGGCAGCACCGGGGCTTGACCTAATTTTATTGGAGGAACTGGAATTACCTAACAATACCAACAGAACATCAGTTAATTTTATGGGTTGTTATGCTGCTTTCCATGCTTTGAAAATAGCCGATGCTATTTGCAAGGCAGCCCCAGACAGTAAAGTATTAATTGTATCGGTTGAACTATGCACACTTCACTTTCAAAAGCACTATTCTATGGATAATGTAGCAGCCAATTTATTATTTGCTGACGGGGCTGCTGCCTGCATAGTGAGTGGAAAAGCCTTACATAAAAATGTAATTGAGTTAAACCGGTTTTACAGCGAGGTAATGTTTGATGGTAAAAAAGACATGGCATGGCACATCAATGAAAATGGCTTTCTAATGACTTTAAGTGCTTTTATTCCGCAACTGATTGAAAGTGGTATCAGTAAAATGCTCCATAAACTTTTACAATTGGCGCAATTAGAAACAAGCGATATCAATAATTGGGCTATTCATCCCGGAGGAAGAAAGATTATAGAAAGTATACAAAAGGAGTTACAATTGAGCAATGAACAGGTAAGTGCTTCATACAATATTCTAAAGCATTATGGCAATATGAGCTCAGCTACTATTTTATTTGTGTTGCAAAAAATGATGCATGAAAAGCGAAGCGGTAATGTATTTGCATGCGGCTTTGGCCCGGGTTTAACATTGGAAACCTGTATTGGTAAATTCATTACTCAATAATCATTTACAATCAACAGGTACTTTAATTTGTTTACTACCTTAAGTAAGCATGGTAAGTAACAGTGTATACTAAAGTAGATTTATCCCGTAAAATTTGATTTTTTGTTTTTAGAAAAAGTATTTACTTGCCGTCACTAAAATGAAAAAATAAAATGAAAAAAAGACTACTACAGGTACTTAGCATTGTTACATTGGCACTAATTAGCCTAGGTGTAAATGCACAAACGCGTTATGTTGATGAGGTTTTTCAAAACTACAACAAAGTTTCAGACATTGAATACGATAGTAATCGCGCTATCAATCTTCAATATCAACAGGGAGTAAACTCACCTATTATTACTACTAAATTACGTTGCGATATTTACACCCCTGCAGGAGATACTATAACAAACAGACCCGTTATTGTATTAGCCCATACAGGAAGTTACTTACCTGCTATTATTAATCAACAACCTACAGGCAACAAAAACGATAGTTCTATTGTTGAAATGGCTACCAAATTTGCTAAAAGAGGTTATGTGGTATTTGCCATTAATTACCGTTTAGGTTGGAATCCGCAAACCACCGTTCAGGTTGAAGCCTCACAACAATTGATTAAAGCCACTTACCGAGCTATTCAAGACGTACGCAATGCTATTCGTTTTGTTAGATCGAATGCTACCACATATGGGGTTGATACTTCAAAAATTATTGTTGGTGGACAAGGAACAGGTGGATATGTAGCTTTGGGTCTTGCATCTGTTGATAAAGTACAAGATATTGTTACCAACCCTAAATTCCAGATTGGTTTCGATCCAATGATTAACATTGACACTTTGGGTGACTGGAATGGTATAGGCGGTATCCCTTTCTTTAACTATAGTGGAGAAACCAATGTTTCAGGCAATGCACATATGGTGTTTAATATCGGAGGAGCTATGGGTGATTCTGCATGGATGGACAACAATACCCTACCTATTGTTAGTCTTCAATGCCCTAGCGATCCTTTTGCACCCTATTTAACTAATAATGTTGTTGTTCCAACTACAGGAGCCGTTGTAATTCCAAATGCAAGTGGTGCTGGTGTTGTAATTCCTGCAGCTAACAGTTTGGGTATTAATAACAAAATAAATGCACAAAACTACAATGATGCTATCAGCCAAAGAGGTTTATCTGTTACTAACAATACTAAAAATTTGTATCCATTTATTACTGGTTTCCCTTACGAAAGTGCTCCTTGGGAATGGTGGGACAGAGCAACTGTTCAATCTATTAATTTTCCAAGTGTCGGTGCAGGAAGAAGAGCAGACTCGTTATCAATGTTAACTAACCCTATGATGAGTGCAAGCAGAGGTAAAGCTTATTGCGATACCATTGTACGTTTTGTGGCTCCAAGAATTGCTGCTCAGTTTAGTTTAGGTGTTGGTGTAAAAGAAGTAGTAAACTATGCTAACAGCGTATTATTATTCCCTAACCCTGCTAAAGATGTGTTAACCATTAGCATGAGCAGAAACAATGCCCGTATCAATGAAATTAACATTTTTGATGTTACCGGTAAATTGGTAAATACAACTGCAGCTTTAAACAGCTTTGAACAAACTATTCATATTGACTCTTTAAACAAAGGAATTTATTTAGTTAATATTAAATTAGACAATGGAGCAAGCGCAACAAAACGTTTGGTAATTGAATAATATTTAATCAAAAAACAACTAAAAAAGCTGTCTGGAATCCAGACAGCTTTTTTTATGCGCTAAAATGTTTGAAGAAACTTTAATTTGGATTTAAGCCTCAAAATCACTTACTTTTGCAGCCTCAAATTTTAAGACTAAAAAAATATTTATAGTGAGAATTGTTGTAATTGGAGGTGGGGCTGCAGGCTTTTTTGCAGCAATTAATGCAGCTACTGCTAACGCAGAAGCCGAAGTAATTATTTTAGAGAAAACGGCTAAATTATTGCAAAAAGTTAAAATAAGTGGTGGTGGCAGATGCAATGTAACCAATGCTTGTACCGACTTAAAACAACTTTCGCTTTCGTACCCAAGAGGCGAAAAACACTTAAAAAGTGCTTTCAGCCGATTTACTACTACTGATACTGTTAAATGGTTTGAATCGAGAAAGGTGAAACTAAAAGCCGAACCCGATGGACGGATGTTTCCCGTTAGCGATGATAGTCAGACTATTATAGACTGCTTGATGAAGGAAGTAAAAAAACTTAAAATTCAAATTTTAACCAATAAAGAAGTAAGGCGAATTGAAACCCGCGATTTAAGCTTTAAAGTTTATATAGCTGACGGTGAAAACATTGAGTGCAACAAAGTTATAGTAACAACTGGTGGCGGTCCTAAAGAAGAACAGTTTAACTGGATAAAAACCCTAGGCCACGAAATAATAGCCCCGGTGCCTTCTTTATTTACCTTTAACCTACCTAATAACCCTATTACCGAACTTACAGGCGTATCTGTTAATCCGGTGAAAATACGAATTCCCGATTTAAAACTGGAGAATAATGGCCCTTTACTAATTACCCATTGGGGTTTAAGTGGTCCTTCCGTTTTACGTTTATCAAGTTTTGGAGCCCGTTTAATAGCTGAAAAAAATTACCATTTTGAAGTAATAATAAGTTGGCTAAACGACAAAAAAGAAGAATCGTGCCGTAACGAGTTAATGAATATAAAAGCTGCCAATCCTAACAGACAGGTAAACAACCTGTTTCCTTTTAAATTGCCAGGTCGTTTGTTGGATTACCTTTTTGAAAAAAGCACTATCAACCCTAAATTAAACTGGGCTGAGATAAGCAAGGAACAAGTGAATAAATTGGTACAGGCTTTATTATACGACAGTTACATGGTAGAGGGAAAAACAGGCTTTAAAGAAGAGTTTGTTACCTGCGGTGGTGTAAACTTAAACGAGATTGATTTTAAAACAATGCAAAGCCGTAAAATAAAAGGTTTATACTTTGCCGGAGAAGTATTGGATATTGATGGTGTGACCGGAGGTTTTAATTTCCAATCTGCATGGACAACCGGCTTTTTAGCGGGTGTGGGAGCAGGCAGCTAGTTTATTTTTTTTCAATTATATCTTATGATGTTGTTTTCATCCCTTCGGTGAAACAATACCTGCAACGAGCTTCGTAAGTATCCTGCTCGCCTAGCATAACTAAACTTGCATTATTAATTTTACGGAAAGAGTGGGTAGCAATATCTCCACAAACCATGCATATAGCATGTACTTTGGTTACATACTCGGCTATAGCCATTAAAGCAGGCATGGGACCAAATGGTTTACCTAAATAATCCATGTCAAGACCTGCCACTATTACCCTTACTCCTTGTTCAGCCAGTTTTTCACAAACAAAAATCAATTCACTATCAAAAAACTGCGCTTCATCAATGCCAATTACACTGGCATCACCTGCCATTAGCAAAATATTAAGAGAGGAATTAACGGGTGTAGAGGAAATAGTGTTTTTGTTATGCGATACGACTTCCGTTTCATCATAACGGATATCAATAGTCGGCTTAAATATTTGTACTTCCTGGTTGGCAATTTTTGCCCTATTTAATCTACGTATGAGTTCCTCTGTTTTACCGGAAAACATAGACCCGCAAATAACTTCAATCCAGCCTTTCTTTTTATCGGTATGTGCGCGAGGTTCAATAAACATAAGTCAGGCGAAAGTAATTATTTTATTTTTTAATTATACGATGGCTTTGGAAAATAGCTGAAGAATTAGGTGTAAAATATGGGGTCAGGTTAATAACACATGTTTATTACTATTTATTGTATGATTATTTTATTTGATGAATTTTGCCCTTATGAATGCTATTCAATTAATTACAAAAATAAATACCCGTATAGAAGATTTGGCTATGTACAGTAGCGAAATATTAAAACCACATGCCGATTTAAGTGAAATTGAAAAAGAGGTTTTAAAAAGAAATTGTGCTGATTTGTACGAGCTTATTTTGCGTTTAAAAACAACGAATGATTTAAACGAAGAGCAAATTCAGCTAAAAGAGAACATATCGAACGAGTTGAAAAAAGAAGAACTTAACTTTAAAGATATTGTTATGATGGGCTCACAGGAAGAGTTAAGCATTAATAATATTGCAGAGGTGGCTGAAACAACTATTCAACATAAAGAAGTAGCCCCAAACATAGTGGTAATGGAAACAGAACCAACGGTAGTTGCTCCTATAAAAGAAGAGGCGCCAATAACTGTAGAAGAAATTGTTGAACAACCGACTATTGCTAATGAATCGCCTGTGTTAGCTGACGCACCGATAGAACCGATTATAGCAGCAACACCTGTAGTGGAACCAGTTGAAGAAACAGTTGAACCAAAAGCGGAAAATATAATAGAAAGCAGAAGCCCGGTTACGGCTCCTCATTTTGAAATAAACACACCTACCCAGGAGCCTAAAGAAAAACCCACTCCGTTTTTCAGTATTGGCAAAACGGTAATGCCCGCAACTGAAGTGAGTTTAAATGAGAAAATGGCGCAGAACAAAGAAGGCTTCCAGCATGCTGAAAAAATTATTGAACCTAAAATTGATAGTTTAAAAACGGCCATTTCATTAAACAAAAAAATAGCTTTTGTAAATGAATTGTTCAAAGAAAATGTAGTGGAATATGCCAAATCTATTGATAAAATAAATAGTGCAAACGATTTAACAGAAGCCAACTTAATCTGGACCGAATTAAAAATTGCACATAACTGGAGTCACGATAATACACTGGTAAAAGATTTAGAAAAATTAATACAACGCAGATTTAGTTAAAAAACCTCCTGATAATTATTTTTAACTGCATAAACATAAAAGGGGCATACTTATTTAGATTAAGTATGCCCCTTTTATTTATTAAAATATTAATCTAATCTTAGTCCATTAATATCATTTTCTTTGTATCTACTAATTTATCATTAACAATTAAAGAATAGTTATACATTCCTGCAGGAAGATCATTTGCTCCAATTTTAATTATACCTTTTCCTTCGGTTGGATTAATTTCCACTTTTTTCATTTGTTTTCCCTGTAAATCAAAGAATATACAAAAAGCAGATGTGGTATTTAGCGGTAAATAATATTCTACAACTGTTTCACTATTTGATGGATTAGGTCTATTCTGTTCTAACCTTGCATTATTTTTTTCATCAATTGCTGTTTCATAAACATTATTCATTTTACCACTTTTTATTGCCTGTATTTCTGCCTTTAATTTTTCTATTTCAGTTTTTAATTCACCTGCGTTAAAACTTTCTTTATCGGGTGGTGACAAAGGCGTTTGCCAAGGGCTTTTATAAACATCTCCATTGCCATCTATAACAAGATAGTAACCTTGTCCACTAGGCAAATCTCTGAACCTTATAGGATCATTATTGCAATTAACATCTAATACTCTTGCTACTGTAATTCCTCCTGATGCAGGAAAAGTAAAAACATTACCTATACCAACAAAACCCTCCGGAGTTATTATCATTTGTTGCTTAAGTGAAGTGTTATCATTTGTGAAAAATCTTAAATAGCCTTTATTTATATCACCTGCATTAAATGATAACGGATACCCGTCAAACTGAATTCTGGCTTTCGTATTAGACAAAGTAGGAACATCACTGGCATCGCTCCTTACCATATCAATTGAAAGATTATCATTCTCACCACTAACATTAGGTGAGTTTCTGAAAAACAAATCGCTGTTGCTATTAGCACCACTCAAACGCATACCACCATTATTGGTAGTATAAGTATTATCTGTATTGTACAAAACCAACTTCTTGGTATTATTTGTTCTGAATACAAGTGACTGAGCATCTGTAGTACCTACAAAATTGGTACTGGCATTTGTACCTGAATTACCTGCTAATTGCCACGCTGATGCATTTAAACTTGTATAGGACAATACTCCGTTATTATCGCCAGTAACAAATTTCATGTTTGAATCAAATACGGTATTAACGGGTAAACCCTGAAAGCGTACACCTGCTGTAGTGTGAAACTGCTGACTAGGAGTATTGGTTCCAAGCCCAACAGAAGGAGAATTAAGTACACCGGTAGCTGAACTGGTGTACAATGAATTGGTAGTTGAGTTGCCTAACCAACCTTGAGCAAACAAGTGTTTGCAATTGATTGAAACTGAAACCAAAACAATGGCGAGTTTCGTTTTGTAATTTACTTTCATATTTTATTTGTTTTAAATGTTATACGAAACTAGACTACTCAGAACACTCCTTAAAGTACCAATGAACAGAAACTATTATTGGTTGAATATTTGACTTCTTTTACTGAACATTAATCCAATCGAAGGCTTTTTAGCACTTCCTTTTTCCTACTCAAAGCCACTTCTAACTTTGTGCCATTATATAATTCAATAAGGCCACTTTTACCCTTGATATACTTTTTAATTTGGAGAACATTTACCAAATAAAAGTTATGGATTCTAATAAATCCATAATCACTTAGAATCGTTTCATAGAACCCAATGTTTTTTGATGTAACAATTTTTTCTCCATTTAACAGATAAATAGTGGAGTAATTTTTATCGCTACAAAAATATATTATATCTTCTTTGTTTAAATAAGTTACATCTGTTAAGGTAGGGATTGCTAATCTCTCAAAAAACTTGTCCTTAACAGCTATTTTATCTGTGTTATTAAGTTTAGATTTTTCGTTGCTTGTATAAGCCAAGTATTTTTCTACAGCGTTATATAACTCAAAACAATCTATTGGTTTTAAAATAAAGTCAAACGCATATACTTTTATTGCTTTTAATGCATATTCTTCATGTGCCGTTGTAAAAATTATCTTAATCTGTTCCGTATTTATTTTTTGTAATATTTCAAAACTGGTTCCTCCAATAATTTCAATATCTAAAAACAGTATATCAACTTTATTTATATTTTTATTGATTACAAACATTGCTTCTTCCACACTACTTGCTGAAGCTAAAACATTAACATCAAAATCGGATTGCAGAAGTAATTCTTGAAGCACTGCTATACTTTTTTCTTCATCATCAACAATTATTACGTTTATCATAACTAATTTATAACGGGTATTAAAATCTCTACTTTAGTTCCACTTGCTTTATCATTTAAGTAAAGATCCGTAACTATAACATTTTCTTGTTTCAATTTATAATTTGAAAGTCTTTTTAACCTTTCATTGGTGAACATTATACCTGTAGATTCATGAAAAAAATGCAATGCATTTTTCTTTTTTAATTGCTCCGCTTCCACTCTGCCTATTCCATTATCAATAATAGTGCATTTTAAAAAGCCCTTATACTCAACAATATTCATTGATATTAAACCCTGTCCTTGTTTATTAATTATTCCATATTTAATGGCATTTTCAATAAACGGTTGAATAATTAAAGGAGGTATTTTAAATGCCAATAAATTTTCATCGCATGTTATATTAAAATCAAACTGCTCCTTAAATCTCATTTGTTCTAATGCTACATATTTTTTAATTAAATCAATTTCACTCTTCATACTAATTTCATTTAGTTTAGAGTATTTCATTATTAACCTTATCATGCTTGAAAACAAAGAAAGATACTTAATGGCTTCTTTATTTTTATTGAATAAAATGAAGTACTGGAGCGAATTCAATACATTAAAAATAAAATGAGGACTAATATGTAACCTTAATGCTGTTATTTCGGCTCTATTTATTTTATCATTTAACTCAATTTTTGTTCTGGTCGATATATTTTTCAAATAGAATATTAAAAAGATAATAGCAATGGTTAAAGAAAAAACTATGACGTAAAACCACCAAATCTGCCAAAAAGGACTTGCAATTGATATATATATGTTTTGTGGGCTTAC
>CAYTWI010000035.1:0-30138 GCA_964442045.1 uncultured Bifidobacterium sp. | reverse complement strand
GAACAGGAAGGTAATATCCATTTAAAAGATTTAGACCTGTTTAAATTGGTTGATACAGCCGATGAAGCGGTGAACTATATACTTGATTATTTTGCCGAGAAATCAATCAAACCAAATTTTTAAAATAAAGACATATAGCGAAGTCGAAATGTATGTTCTCGACTTCGCTCGAACTGACCCAGCATGTAGAGACGTTGCATGCAACGTCTTTACATATTTATTGTTTGGCCTGAGCCAAATGGAAAGCCACCAAATCGTCCATAGGTGATTTAATAACACGGCCTATTTTCATATCGTAGCTCAATGCTACCTCCTCTAAAATATCTTTAAACACAAAGCCTACCGAACCCACACAATTAAAAGAATAGCTTTTATAATTAGGATACTTCGAAGTAAGGTTTTTAAAGAAATCTCTAAAGCTATCGCGTACTTTGTTTTTAATATACGGATGGGTTACATACTCATCGGCAAAGGCACAAAAGCTGGCTAAATACCTGTTAGGGAATTGTGTTTGATACAGCGTTGAAAATATTTGTTCGTTATCAACTATATGGAAACGCTCTTTAAAGCGGGCTTGTAATTCGGGTTGTAAATTACCACGCATAAAATCGCGTAAAATCTTTTTACCAATATAACTGCCACTTCCTTCATCGCCCATCAGGTAACCTAGTGAGTCTATGTTTAATTCTATATCGTTACCATCGTAAATACAGGTATTGGTTCCGGTACCTAAAATGGCGGCAAAGCCTTTTTCTTTGCCTAACAATGCACGGGCAGAAGCTAACAGATCGTGACCTAAAAATATATTGCTTACATCAGGGAAGCTGCGTACCAAAGCTCTGCGTACAATGTCTTTTTTTTCCGGAGTAGAACAACCCGCACCATAAAAATAAACTTCTGTTACTTTACTGGCATCTAAATCTTTCAATAAGTTTTCGCTCAGTGAATAGAATATATTTTCGGTATCAATAAAATAAGGATTGTAACCAATGGTATGAAATGTTTGCCTGTTCTTACCCTCTTTGTCAATTAAAGTCCAATCGGTTTTGGTCGATCCGCTGTCTGCTATCAGTATCATAAATAGTTAATTTGTGTGCAAAATAACTATATGTACTATACAGTGCCACTTTTTTTTGCACAGCTAAAACATGGGTAAGTTTAATACTTTGATAAACCCCGGAGTGCAAATTCCTTAACCTGTAAATCTACCTTTCAACAAATCAAAGCGGTGGTTAATCAAATTATTTAGTACTTTGTATTGCATAGTACTAAATAATACGTACGTTTGTGTATCAAATAATATAAAATGGATATAGAAAACAGCAAAGCGCAAATGAAAAAAGGAATACTTGAATTATGTATTCTTTCAGTAATAAGCAAAGGCGAAGTATATGCAAGCGATATTTTAAATGAACTTAAACAAGCTAATTTAATTGTGGTAGAAGGTACTCTTTATCCTTTGCTTACCCGTTTAAAAAATGAGGGCTTACTTAACTATAACTGGTTTGAAAGTAACAGTGGCCCACCCAGAAAATATTACCAGCTTACCAAACAAGGGCAGGTATTTTTAAATGAAATCAATCAATCGTGGATAGAGCTGGTGAAATCGGTTAACAAAATTATTATTAATTAAGATTATGATACAATCAATAAAAATAAATATAAACAAAACCACATTCACTTTGGATAACGATGCTTATAACAAGCTGAATGTATACGTTGCTGCTTTACAAAAACATTTTAAAAATGAGCCTGATGTATTGTTTGACATTGAGGCACGTATTGCTGAACTGCTTACTTTACAAAGTACGGCTAAGGGAATTGAAATAATTGATGCCAAAACCATTGATGAAGTAATACAAACCATTGGCAGTATTGAACAATTAACGAGTGCCAAAACAACGGAAACCCCTCCCCCACCACCCGGTAACCCTTATTATAACCAGCCTAGAACACTGAATAAATTACGCAGAAATCCATACAACGAGAGTATTGGTGGTGTTTGCAGCGGCATAGCTGCTTACTTAAAAATTGATGTAAGTATTGTACGTTTTTTATTTGTTGCTGCTTTGGTGGTATTTGGAACGGGTATAGCCATATATATTATACTTTGGATTGTTATTCCGAAGGCTACGGGCGAAGAGGCTGAAGCATTAAAAGAATACGAATTAAATTATACCAATAAAATATACCGTAGCAAGGAAACAAAAGCTATTGCAGGCGTTTGCAGCGGATTGGCACTGCACCTTGGTTTAGAAATATGGGTGGTTCGTTTAGCCTTTTTTGTAGGCTTATTTGTATTTGGCAGTACTTTTATTATTTACCTGATAGCCTGGCTTATTATACCTTTTGATGGCAGTAATAAACAAATGAATAAAAAGGCCGATTATATTGAACAAAACAATAGTCAGGTAAATTTCATCAGGAACCTGTTTAAAGTTATTATTGCTTTTACAGCCGTTTGTCTGCTTGGTTTTATTATAGTAACTGCGTTTTTCTCTGCTGCTATTTTTGATATTTTTAAAATAGATGTGACTTATGCCCTACTTAAATCGGCTATTCCATTTGAAACAGGTCTGGAAGTAGTAGTTATTGGTGCATTATTATGCTTATTCAGCCCTGTTTTATTTGTATTGGCGGTTATTGCCAAGTTTGCCTTTAAAGCCAATATTAAGCTTAAATATGCCGGTTCTGCCTTGGCCTTGTTATTTTTTGTTGGGATCGGATTATTAGGTTATTCAGCCATTAAGGTAATTCCTAATTTTACCAATAAGCATAAATACTTTAACACTACTCAGGCTATTTTACCTAAAACAGATTCACTGGTATTTAACTTAAAGGAAGTAATTGGTGAAAAGGAAAGTACCTTTTACAATACGAATGGTTTTAACTTACAGCTTTGCGATAGTGGCTTGTATATACCTATAGAATACAACATAAAAAGAACTTTGGAAGACTCAGCAAGTTTTACGGCCAGATTAAACCATTCATTCAGCAATGCTGAATATTTAGATGAATTTTTGAAAGAGTTGGATTTTGAAAATAGTAAAAATTACCGCGATACCATTCGTTTTAAAACGCATTTCTTTTTAAGTAAAAAAATGCCTTTTAGTTTCCAGCACATCAGCATTACTTTTTATATTCCTGAAAAAACAAAAGTGTATTTATCGGAAACATCGCAAAAGGCTTTTGATGTGATTGATTACTATGACCATGCTGATTCATATTGGTTTACTATTGATGATATACTAAACCGAGACAATCATTATTACGATGATGACAAACCGGAGAAGCCTGAGAAACCGGAAAGAGTAGAAGAAAACGAAGAACAGAGTCACTTGTAATAAAAAAGGCGTTGTAAAACGCCTTTTTTATTGATAGATAATATACAATATTATTTTGCCACTTTAACAGCCTGCAAAGTATTTAGCAGTAGTGCTATGCGGGTCATTGGACCTACGCCTCCCGGCACCGGTGTAATATAACCGGTATGTGGTGCTACATTTTCAAAATCAACATCTCCCACTAATTGATAGCCTTTTGCATTGTCAGCATCCACACGTGTTATACCCACATCAATAACTACGGCTCCGGGTTTAACCATATCTGCTTTTACATAATTGGGTATACCCACCGCTGCAATTAAAATATCGGCATTTTTAGTAAATGAATGAATATCTTTTGTTTTGCTGTGGCAAACCGTGACAGTGCAATTTTTATTGAGCATTAAAGCGCTCATAGGTTTACCAACAATATCGCTACGGCCAATTACCACGCAGTTTTTACCTGTGGTTTCTATCTGGTAATGTTCCAATAGTTTTATAATACCATAAGGCGTGGCAGGTAAATAACAAGGCAAGCCTTTAAACATTAAACCTACATTATACGGATGAAAACCATCTACATCTTTACGCCAGTCAATGGTTTCTGTTACCTTTTTCTCATTGATGTGTTTGGGTAAAGGCAACTGTACTATTAAGCCATCTATATCGGCATTGTTATTAATTTTTTCCACTTCGGCCAACAACTCCTGCTCGGTAATAGTAGCATCGAAACGTAACACAGTTGAATGAAAACCAACTTCCTGACAATCCTTTTCTTTGGCAGCTACATAAGTCATACTGGCTCCGTCATTTCCTACTAAAATAGCGGCTAAATGGGGTACTTTTGCACCTACCAGCTTCAATTCATCAACCTGTTTTTTAATGGTTAATTTCAGCGCTTTTGAAACTTCGTTTCCGTTTAATAATTGCATATAGCTTAGTGCTTGTTTATTTTGCCCTTATTTACATTTTTTCTATAGCGCAGGTTCAACATTTCAACCAAAATACTAAATGCCAATGCAAAATAAATGTATGATTTTTCTACGTGTATATCGAAAGCTTCTACGGTTAATAAACCTCCTATCATTAATAAAAATGCCAATGCCAATATTTTCATAGATGGATTGTCATTGATAAAATCGCCTACTTTTTGTGAAAACACCATCATTACTACCATAGAAATAACAACGGCAGCAACCATAATTTCAATGTGATCAGAAATAGCCACTGCTGTTAAAATACTATCAAACGAGAATACAATATCAATTACAATGACTTCCATTACTACATTCCAAAACGATTTGTATTTTTTCTTTTCAACCGTTTCTTCGTGTCCTTTTTCAAGCTTTTCATATATTTCTATACCACTTTTATATAAAAGGAAAATCCCTCCTCCCAGTAAAATTAAATCTCTCCAGCTAAAACCAATACCAACGAGAGTAAACAAATCATCCGTTAAATCATGTACTATTTTATTTAAAAAGAATAATAAGATAATACGGATAAACAGTGCTAAAAATAAACCTAAACGTCTGCTTTTTAATTGCTGTTCTTTTGGTAACTTCCCCGTAACAATAGAAATGAAAATAATATTATCTACACCTAAAACAATTTCTAAAATCGTCAATGTAAACAGGCTCAGCCATATTTCAGGCGAAGTAAAAAAATCTATCATAAATTTGAAAGGCGGTTGTTTTTGTGGGTGCGAAAGTAATCTTTTTCCAAGAAAATTTATGCTATTTTTTGATTTACAAAGTTACAAATAGGCACAAAATCAGTTGGATGAAACCACACTATATCATGCTCACGCTTAAACCATGTAATCTGTCGTTTAGCATAATTACGCGTGTGCTGTTTAATTAATTCAACGGCTTTTTCTAATGAATGCTGCCCTTCTAAAAATTCAAAAATTTCAGTATAACCTACTGTTTTTAAAGCATAATTGTTTTGATAAGCCAGCATTGATTTACACTCGGCTAATAAACCCTGCTCCATCATTACATCAACGCGTTTATTAATTTGGTCGTAAAGCAACTCTCTGTCCATATTCAAAGCAATTTTTACGACTTCAAAATTTCTTCCGGCTTTATTGTTTGCATTTTTAGCTATCAGCTCAGGTGTCATTTGTTTTGCTATTTCAATAGCACGCATGAGACGTTGCGGATTCTGGGTATCTATTTGTTTATACTTTTCCGGGTCTAATTGTGTTAATTGGGCTTGTAAATAATCAATGCCTTCTTTTTCGTAAGCGGCTATCAGCTCGTTCCTTAAAGCCATATCCACTTCAGGCATTTCATCTAATCCTTCCCATAAAGCTTTAATATATAAACCACTGCCCCCCACCAAAATAACCACATCGTGTTCTTTAAATAGCTGGTTTAATAAATCCATGGCCTCGCGTTCAAAATCTCCGGCTGAGTAATTATCAGCTACACTTTTATGGCCTATACAATAATGGGTAACTTCGTTTAGTTCCTGCTCACTCGGTTTGGCAGTACCAATACTTATTTCTTTAAAAAACTGCCTTGAGTCGGCTGAAATTACTACTGTTTTATAGTATTTAGCCAGCTGAATAGCCATGCTTGTTTTACCAACAGCAGTAGGGCCTACTATACTTACTAAATACTTTTTCTGCGTTTGGGTCAAAATAACAAATCAATTAACCTACAAATCCAATCTTTCTGTGGGTACCATCGCAATAAGGTTTGTTACCCGATGCACCACAACGACAAAATGCAGTTACCTTGCTTTTTTGTTCCATTTTTCCTTCTTTGTCTTTAACCACTAAGTTTCCATATACCAAAAGAGGTCCGTTTTCAGCTACTTCCACTATACTTTCGCCTGAAACAACTTGGGTAGCATCTTCATTGTTTTTAGTATAGCTCAATGCACCTGATGGGCATTTATCTATCTGATCCATTAACCTTTCAGTAGTAGCATTTTCAGGCTTAATCCAGGGACGTTCTGATGGATTAAATACAGCTGAAAGATTGGTCCAGCAAAGGCGTGAATGAATACACATAGCGGGCTTCCATATAACCGTTAAATCGTCAGTTTTGTATGTTTTAGTTATATCTTTCATAACAGTTTGGTATTAATATGTATTGGGTTGCTGAGTATTTTATGAACATAACATTGATTGGCAATAGCCAGCATACGTTCTTTTTGCTCTGTTGTTAAATTACCATTGATGCTTATGTTCCGCTCAAATTGTGATGACTTTGATTCATTGTTATGCTCAAAATTAATTGATACATGAATAGAATCAACAGGCCATTGCTTTCTATCAGCATACATACGCAAAGTAATAACAGTACAGGCCGCTAACGAAGCCGTTAATAATTCAGCCGGGGCAAAGCCTTTTTCCTGCCCACCATTGGAAAGCGGTTCATCGGCAACTAAAGTATTTGTACTTGAATTTATTTGTGTAGTGTAATGGTCCTGACCAATTTGGGCTTTTATTTGAAGCATATTCTGTATAGCAAGGTTACTATTTTTTTCAGACTGAACAAACAAATTTTTAAGAAATTGTTTGTATAAATATAGCAATAAACATGATGCATATTACATTTAATATGTATTTATTTACACCTTATTTCAGTTCCGTAATAAACCATGAAAAAAAACATTATATTACTGGCAATAACATGCCTTACCTCCTTTTCACTATTTGCACAAGCACCCAAATCATACACCTCATCCGAAATTTTGCAACAGCTTAAAAAGCTGAACACAGTAGGTTCTGTATTGTACATAGCCGCACATCCTGACGATGAGAACACACGCCTCATTGCATACCTGGCCAATGAAAAAAACTTACGTACCGGTTATTTAAGTTTAACCCGTGGCGATGGCGGACAAAATTTAATTGGTCCGGAACAAGGTGTTGAGTTAGGTGTTATACGTACTCAGGAATTATTGGCTGCTCGCAGAATAGATGGAGGTGAACAGTTTTTTACCCGTGCTTACGATTTTGGCTTTAGTAAAAATCCGGAAGAAACATTTACCAAATGGAACCACGATTCTGTGTTAAGCGATGTAGTTTGGGTAATCCGTAATTTCAGACCTGATGTAATTATTACCCGTTTTGCTACAGATGGTAGCGGAGGTCATGGGCACCATACCGCTTCGGCTATATTAGCCGAAGAAGCATTTGATGCAGCAGCAGACCCAAAACGTTTTCCTGAACAACTACAATATGTAAGCGTTTGGAAAACCCGCAGATTATTTTACAACAGCGCTGCCCGTTTTTTTAATCCCAATGCCGATTTAAGCCATTTAATAAAATTAGATGTGGGTGGCTACAATACATTATTAGGAAAAAGTTATGGTGAAATAGCTGCCGAAAGCAGAAGCATGCATAAAAGCCAGGGATTTGGCAGTGCTAAGCAACGTGGTGAAAGCTTTGAATACTTTAAACCCATTAAAGGTGATACAACAGGTTTAAAAGATATTTTTGATGGTATTGATTTAACATGGAAAAGGGTAAAAAATGGAGAAAAAATTGGAAATCAAATTGCAAAAGTGCTAAAAGATTATAATACAGAACAACCGGATCTTGTTTCTAAACAATTGATTGAAATTTATAATACCATTAACGAAAAAGAAAATCCTTATCAAACAGATTTATTAAGTAAGATTATTTTAAACTGTAATGGTTATTTTAGAGAATCTATTGCAGATAAGCCCAATTATAGTATTGATGAGAAAATAAAAATAGCTGATGGAACAATTATTAGAGTACCCAATAGTTTATTGAAAGGTTATAATTTTAATTCGTTCAATAGAGATACGACCATTTTTACAACCAATAAAACCACGCCATTGTATTGGACCGAAAATGCAATACAGAATAACATGTTTGTTTTGACTGATAAAAATAATTTGTTACATAACAATGAATCTCAACCATACATTGTATCAAGTTATGATTTTATGCAAAATAGTAAAGGAATTAAACTGATAGACCAACTGCAATACAAATGGGTTGACCCTGAAAAAGGAGAATTGTATCGTCCATTGGTAATTACCCCACCGGTTATGATAAACTTAACACAAAAAAGTTTTGTATTTACCGATGAAAACGCAAAAGAAATTAAAGTAATTGTTAAAGCAGGAAAAGACAATTTTCAAACCAAAATAAAAGCCAACTTACCTTTGGGTTGGACCATGCAACCCACATTTGCTAATATCAATTTAGCTAAAAAAGGCGAAGAACAAATTGTTTCGTTTTATATTAAACCATCAAATAATTCAACAATAGAAACCATCCACTTCATAGCCGAAGTTGATGGTAAAGAATATACCAAAGGCATCAAAGAAATTAAGTATGACCATATTCCAGTACAAACCTTATTTCCTGAAGCAGAAGCCAAACTGGTAAAAGTAGATGTAAAGAAAACATTTAACACCGTAGGTTATATACAAGGAGCGGGTGATGAAGTACCTGCAAGCCTGGAGCAAATGGGTTATAAAGTAGTAATGATTACGGATGAGCAATTACAAAATGCTAACTTAAATGAATTTCCTGCTATTGTGTTAGGCGTGCGTGCATTCAATACCAACGAAAAATTGCAGCAATACAAACAACGTGTGTTTGATTACGTAAAAGAAGGCGGTAACTTAATTGTGCAATACAATACTAATAGCTTTGCAGGGCCATTAAAAGAACAAATATCGCCTATACCTTTTAAACTAAGCCGCGACAGGGTAACCATTGAAGAGGCACCTGTTACCTTTTTACTACCTGAACACCCGGTATTGAATACACCCAATAAAATTACAGCTAAAGATTTTGAAGGATGGATACAGGAACGTGGAATTTATTTTGCTACTGATATTGACAGCAACTTTCAATGCCCTTTAAGCATGAACGACCCTAATGAAAAACCAAACAAAGGCAGTTTAATTATAGCCAAATATGGTAAAGGCAATTACGTATACACGGGCTTGGCTTTTTTCAGGGAATTGCCTGCGGGTGTGCCCGGTGCTTACCGATTATTTGCTAATATTTTAAGTTTAAAACCAACAAAATAGTTATATGACCCAGCCGGCTAAAAAACAATTTTTATGGAAAACATGGAACCATGTTTATGGCTTTGTTATTGTATTTTTAGCTTTAACCATTGTTTTATTATTTTGCTTTAAACAATATTTCCAATGAGTATAATTGACTGGCTGGTACTGTGTATTACACTGCTTGGTATTATTCTTTACGGAATATGGAAAAGCAGAGGAGCTAAAAATATTGAAACCTATTTATTAGCCGACAGGAAACTACCCTGGTACCATGTTGGCCTGTCGGTAATGGCTACACAAGCCAGTGCCATTACATTTCTTTCAGCACCAGGACAGGCTTACAGTGATGGCATGCGTTTTATACAGTTTTACTTTGGTTTACCTTTAGCCATGGTGGTTTTATGTATTACGTTTATTCCTATGTTCAGTAAGCTAAATGTATATACGGCTTACGAGTTTTTAGAAAAACGTTTCGATAATAAAACCCGCTCTTTAACCGCTTTCCTTTTTTTATTACAAAGAGGTTTATCAACAGGAATAACCATTTATGCACCGGCCATTATTCTCTCCACCATTTTAAATGTAGATATAACTTATACCATTCTTTTTAACGGATTGCTGGTTATTACTTACACGGTGTATGGTGGCACCAAAGCAGTTTCCTATACGCAGGTACTGCAAATGACCATCATATTTGCCGGATTGTTTTTAGCGGCTTATATGGTAGTACATTTATTACCGGCCAATGTTGGCCTGGTCGATGCTTTGCATATTGCAGGTAAAATGAATAAGCTCAATACCATTGATACCCATTTTGATTTAAACAACCGTTACAATATATGGTCGGGTATTATAGGTGGGTTTTTCCTGCAACTCTCCTACTTTGGAACCGACCAATCGCAGGTGGGGCGATACCTTACCGGCAGTTCTGTTACCCAAAGCAGGCTGGGTTTAATAATGAATGGTTTAATAAAAATACCGATGCAGTTTTTCATTTTACTCATAGGTACTTTGGTTTTTACTTTCTACCAGTTTCATCAATCGCCCGTTTTTTTTAATAAAGTAGAAGTAACACGTATTGAAAACAGCATTTATAAAGATGAATTTAAAGCACTGGAAAGTGAATTTGAGCAAATACACGAACAAAAGAAATTACAGGTAAACCAGTTGGTTGATGCCATACACAGCAACAACGAAGAAGCTATAAACCTAGCCAGAACTGAATTACAGGAAAGCAATAAGGCCAGTAATAATATAAAAGAAAAAGTAACAGCCTTAATGAAAAAAAACGACCCAAAGGCTGATGTACACGATACCAATTATGTATTTTTAAGTTTTGTTACTCAACAGTTACCGGTGGGTGTAGTGGGTGTTTTAATGGCCGTTATATTTTTAGCAGCCATGGGCTCTACCGCCAGCGGGTTAAACTCATTGGCATCAACTACCATTGTTGATTTTTATAAACGTATATTCAAACAAAACCAAAGTGAAAAATTTTATTTGAATGCTTCGCGTATAGCCACCGTTGGCTGGGGAGTATTTTGTATTATTACTGCATTTTATGCCAGCAAGTTGGGCAACTTAATAGAAGCAGTAAACATATTAGGTTCTCTTTTTTATGGAACTATTCTGGGCATATTTTTAGTAGCTTTTTATATGAAAAGCATCAATGGTAAAGCAGTGTTTTATGCGGCCTTATTAGCCGAAGCATTTATTATTTATGCCTGGTATATTGATTTAACTGCCTTTTTATGGCTAAATGTAATTGGTTGTATATCTGTAATGGGGTTTGCTTATATTATTCAATACTTCTTCAATAAAAAGACTGTCTAAATAATAGAGATTAAACGATGAAAACATATATATCCATGCTCAGGGGCATTAATGTGAGCGGACATAAATTAATAAAAATGGATGCATTACAAAAAATGTATACTGACTTACAATTTAAAAACAGCCAAACCTATATTCAGAGTGGTAATGTAATTTTTCAATATAAGCATACACCTACTAAAACCTTGGAAGAAACTATAGCCAAACAAATACAGAAAAGTTTTGGCTTTGATGTGCCTGTAATGGTGAAGGAATTAGCCGAACTAACAGTTATTGCAAACAATAACCCTTTTATTACTAAGCGGCAGGAAGATACACAATGGCTGCATGTTACCCTGCTTTCAAACAAAGCAGAAAAAACTCATATTGATAACATAAAAGACTTGTCGTTTGGTGCAGATGAATATATTATAGTCAATGATGCTGTTTATATATTTTGTCCTAACGGGTATGGAAATACTAAATTAAATAACAACTTTTTTGAAAATAAACTAAAAGTAAATGCCACTACCCGAAACTGGAAAACAATTACCAAATTGCTAAGCCTGGCTGAAGCTATTGAAAACAAAAGCTAAAAGGTACAAACAATAAAAAAGCCTACATGAAATTTCATGTAGGCTTTTTTGTTATTATTATTTAATCTGATTGATTATTTTTTAGCTTCAACTATTAGTTTTTCAGCCATTTTTACGTAATCATCATTTTTCTCTTCTTTGGCTAAAGCAATAACCTGGTTAGCTGATTCAATAGCACCCTTTTTATCATTACTTTTCAATTGGATTTTTGCTTTTAACAGAACAACCCAAAAAGCTTTTGTATTTTGTGCAATGGCTTTGTTAACCCAATCCAAAGCTAATTTCAAATCTTTGTTGTTGTCATAGTAATAGCTTGCTGCCTGGAAATAAGGTCTGCTATCTTTAACAATAGTGTTATCAATAGTTTTCATTATTTTAGAATCAATATCAGCTACCACTGAAAAAGCAACTTTGGTTTGATCCCATATTAATTCTACGTTAGCTGAACTTGCAGTAACATCGGCCACATTAATTGTAAATGTTTCTGTTTTAGGCGCACTGCTCGATTTTGCTTTAAACCTGATTACTTCATTGTCTGCTTTGTAATCAGCTACGTTACCACCTAATGTTAAATCTTTATACAACATAAACTCCCATACATCGGCATTAGGAATACTGTATAAAGCATAAGTACCCGCAGCAACCGGCATACCTTCTACTTTTACATCTTCACCGAAAGTAATTTTGGTTGAGCCATTGGCACCTGTACGCCATATTTTTCCAAAAGGCACTACATCGCCAAAAATAGTTCTTCCTTTTACACTTGGACGTGAGTAATCAATAACCAATTCCGATAAAGCAAAGGCTTGTTTAATAGTTTGAGCCGGGCTTGGGGCCGGTACTTTTAATTGTTGTGCATTTACGTTTGCATTGCCTAACACTATAGTAATAATGAAAGCACTTAATAGTTTAAGTTTGTTTAATGACATATATATTTTGTTTTGTGTTTTAGTTGGCAATTATACAACTGCCTTCTTTTATTTTTATTTACTAAATGTTTTATTTTCCTAACATGATGTATTTCATTAATTCCTCACGAGTTTTGGCATCAAGGAATTTGCCAGAAAACTCACTTGTAACGGTACTGCTGCTTACATCCTGCACACCTCTCATGGCTACACACATGTGATCGGCTTCTATAATAACAGCCACATCGTTTGTATTAAGTGCCTCTTTAAGCATATTGAGTATTTGAACGGTCATACGTTCCTGTACCTGCGGACGTTGTGCAAAGTAACGCACTACTCTGTTCAGCTTTGATAAACCTACTACTTTATCATTAGGTATATAGGCTACATGAGCAGTACCGGAAATTGGCACAAAATGATGCTCGCAAACGCTATGAAAAGATATATTTTTTTCTAACAGTATATTTTTATAATGGTAGCGGTTATCAAATAGCTTTACATCAGGTTTGTTTTTAGGGTTTAAACCTTTAAAAATTTCTTTTACATACATTTTAGCAACTCTGTTCGGTGTTCCGCTTAAACTGTCATCGCTTAAGTCCAAACCTAATATTTGCATTATTTCTTTAAAATGCTTTTCAATCAATTCAATTTTTAAATCATCATCCAGTTCAAAAGCATCTTCTCTTAAAGGAGTCTCCATTGAAAAACCAGCGTGCTCATCCCCTATCATATCGTTTTTTATATTTTTAGTTTCCACAGTATTCTACAAAATTACGTTCAGTTTCAAATAATGTTATTTTTAGTTTTAAATTTTTATCAATATGCTTTCTTATTAAGTTCCATATAACAATGGCTATGTTTTCAGCAGTAGGATTTAAAGTTTTAAACTCTTCGGTATCCAGGTTTAAGTTTTTGTGGTCAAACCTGTCTTCTACTTCTGTTTTTACAATTTCTTTCAAAAATTTCATGTCAATCAAATAACCACTCTCCTTATCTAATTCACCGGTAACGGTTACTACTAAGTCATAATTGTGACCATGGTAATTTATATTATTACACAAACCAAAATAGTTTTTGTTTTGTTCGTCACTCCAATTGGAAACATGAAGCCTGTGAGCAGCATTGAAATGAGTTTTTCTTGAAACTGAAATTTCCATTAATAATTATAGAAGTATATATTGAATTATCAAAGGTAATAACTTAGACTATTCAATTTTGTTTTCAAACTTATTTTAATTCTTAATGAAGCGGACCTTAAAATTAAAAATAAATTAATTTTTATTTCTCAGCTATCTTATAAAACCTTATTTATTCAGTAGTTAATGACATTAAGGCGAGCTTATTTTAATGCAATTATAATTTCATGACATCGTTAGTTACTTCATGTCAGGTAACACAAATCAGCAATCAATTTATATTGTTGATTTACTGATATTTATGATTTGTTTAATTTTTTATAACATAAGTTTGACAAAAATATTAGGATATTAATTTTATTAGCATAATGTTTGTTTAACATTTACAATAAAAAATTAAACAACATGACTGCTATACATTTCAAAAACATTGTACAACGAGAAGCAAAAAGTTTAAGAAAGTACGCTTACCAGCTTACGCGCAATGTTGAAGACACAAACGATTTAGTACAGGAAACACTACTGAAGGCGTATACATACCAGGAAAAATTTGAAGAAGGTACAAATTTAAAAGGTTGGTTATACACCATTATGAAAAATACTTTCATTAACAATTACAGGCGTATGGTTAAACGTAATACGTTTATAGACCAGACTGACAATGAGTATTTTTTAGATAGTTTTGCTATTACCGAGAAAAATTTGGGAGAGCAAAAATTCATTATGAAAGACATAGAAGCTGCTATTGATAAACTACCGGTAAACCTAAAAAAACCTTTCACTATGAGCTATAAAGGTTTTAAATACCATGAAATAGCTGAAATTTTGCATATACCAATTGGTACTGTTAAAACAAGAATATTTGTGGCTAAACGCCAATTAAGAAATGACTTAATAGGTTACGCCAAAACTTTTGGCTACGATAAATTTTTAGAGAACGAAGCTGCTTAATAATTGCATTATATAAAAAAGGCTCCTGATTAATCAGGAGCCTTTTTTGTTTTTATAAAGTAATGTTTATTTTTCTTTAAAAAACTCAATAACCTTTTCAGCTAATTCAATACCTATTCGGTTTTGAGCCTCTTTGGTGCTACCACCTATGTGAGGGCTTAAGCTTACATTATCGTGCTTTAATATATCCATATTTACCGGTGGTTCTTTTTCAAACACATCTAAGCCGGCAAAACCAACCTGACCAGAATTTAAGGCGGCTAGTAAATCGGCTTCACTAATTACACCGCCACGTGAGCAGTTAACCAGCCCTACTCCTTTTTTCATTTTAGCTATTTTTGCTGCATCTATTATTGGCTTATCGCCTTCGCTAAATGGTAAGTGAAAAGTAATAAAATCAGCATGGGTTAATACACTTTCATCGCTTACGGTGTTTATAGTCACTTTTATACGTGAGTTCTGTCCCAATGCAGGTAGGTTTAAACTTAAGTCTACTTTATCTACATAAGGGTCAAAAGCCAATACCTGCATACCTAATCCAATAGCCATTTTTGCTACTTCCTGGCCTATTCTGCCAAAACCAAAAATACCCATTGTTTTACCTTGTACTTCTATTCCGTTCGAGGCTACTTTCTTTAAATCGTTAAATTTAGTATTGCCCTCAGCAGGCATTACCCTGTTGGTTACCTGTATTAAACGAGCTCCTGAAAATATATGGGCAAATACTAACTCGGCCACACTTACTGATGATGAAGCGGGGGTATTAACTACTTTTATACCTTTGTGTTTTGCGTACTCTACATCAATATTATCCATACCAACTCCACCTCTGCCTATTAGTTTTAAATTAGGGCATGCATCTATTAAATCTTTACGTACTTTGGTAGCACTACGTACCAAAATAGCATCAAAATTATTTAATTCTTTAGCTAAGTTTTCTTGTGCAATTTTATCAGTTACTACGGTAAAGCCTGCAGCTTCCAATATTTGTTTACCATTGGCATCTATGCCGTCATTTGCTAATATTTTTATCATTCTTTTATTAGTTAAATAGTTAATAGGGTTAATTTGTTGATAGGTTAAGGTTGTTTTAGATTTTATAAATTAGGGTTCATTTTATCACTTTTTGCTTTTCTAAATAATTAATATAACCGTTTAATAAGCGGGTAGAAAGTTTAATTTGATTAACATGTATTTCAAAATCTTCAGTAGAAATATATTTTTCGTCCAGTGCATTAATTAAATGATTATGGGTTTCAGATAACGAGCCTCTTGCAATTCTGCAAAACTGAATGTTTTCCTGAAAATGATACCTTCCATGACCTTCAGCAATATTTGTACAAGGCGAACGGGATGCTCTAACTATTTGATCTGTTAATTTATATTTTTCATCAGCAGGAAATAGTTTAGATAAGTTTGATATCATTAGCCTTAGTTTTCTGCACTCTTTCCATACTTCCAGTTCTTCAAAACTTGAAAACATAACCAATCAACTCAATTAACTAATCAACTTATAACTTAATCTAGCTCAATTGAGCGCCACTCTTACTGGCTTCAAATTCTTTCATGGTATCCACCAATACCTGTACACTTTCAATTGGTAAAGCATTGTATAAACTCGCTCTTAAACCACCTACTGACCTATGGCCTTTTAACCCGCTCAGATTGCGTGCATCGCATAGTTTTAAAAACTCAGCTTCCAAATCTTTGTTGGTTAAAACAAAGTTTACGTTCATGCGGCTTCTGTCTTCTTTAGCCACAGTACCTACAAACAAACTGTTTCTGTCAATTTCTGCATATAACAAATCAGCTTTGGCTTTATTACGTTCTTCCATGGCTTCTAAACCAATTGATTTTATCCAACGTAAAGTGTGCATACAAACAAAAATGGCAAATACGCTTGGTGTATTGTACATACTACCATTTTCTATATGTGGTGCATAGTCCAGCATAGTCGGGAATTTCCTGTTGCCTGGCCTGTTATTTAACATTGATTTTTTAATAATAACCAATGTTGTTCCGGCAGGACCCATATTTTTTTGTGCGCCTGCATATATTAAATCAAACTGTGATGCATCGAACGGGCGACTGAATATATCTGAACTCATATCGCACACCATTGGAACGCTTGTTTTCGGGAACGAAAACATTTCTGTACCGTAAATGGTATTGTTGCTGGTGCAATGAAAATATTTCACATCGGTTGGAATGGTATAGTCCTTAGGAATGTAGCTAAAGTTTTTATCCTCGCTGCTGGCCAATACATTTACATTACCAAACATTTTAGCTTCTTTAATGGCTCTGCCTGCCCAAACTCCTGTATTTACATAAGCAGCCGTTTCGTTATCACCTAAAAAATTCATAGGTATCATATCAAACTGGGTAGATGCACCACCTTGTAAAAATATAACTGCATATTCATCACTCAAATTCAATATTTCTTTCACCAACTGGCAAGCTTCATTTACGACTGCTTCGTAATCTTTGCTACGGTGGCTTACTTCAATTAATGACAAACCTGTTCCGGAAAAATTTTTTAAAGCTTCAATGCTCGCATCAATTGCTGATTGAGGAAGAATGGCCGGTCCGGCCGAAAAATTGTGAATTTTAGTCATATTGCAACTTTATTGAATTGTTTGTTGTCAAATTAAATCATTAAGCATTGAAATAACCAATTTAAACTTAATAAATTTGAAGTAAATTAATCAACATGTACAGATGAGCAGAATATTATTAATAATGAGCCTGGTGTTTTTATTTAACAATGCTTCGCAAGCCCAACGAAAAGTACCTAAACTTGATACTCAAAAAGAAGATGAACAAAAAAAAGCCAATGAAGTTTATGGCAATGATGACTCCTGGAAGGATAAGATTTTTTTTGGCGGTAACGTAGGTGGTTCCTTCGGAACGTATGGCTCTTTTTTTATGATACAACCAACGGTTGGTTATAAAGTAACAGAGAAATTCTGGACGGGTTTATCGCCTTTGTATATTTATAACTCAAGAAACTATATTTCCTATACAACAGGCCAAAAGTTCTCACAATCTGTAAATGCTTACGGACCGGGCATTTTTGCCAGATACTTTATCAATGATGAAATTTTTGCAAATGCAGAGTATTTGGGGTTAAGCTATACCATTTATAACGAGGCCAATGGGCAGAACATTTCCCGCTTCAGCAATAGTGCTTTTGTAGGCGGTGGTTATATGCCGGGCGGAAACTCAACCGGTGGCATGTATTTTATTGTTTTATACGACCTTGCCTACGACCAAAAAACAAGCTTTTACGGCAGCCCTTTTGATATAAGGATTGGTTATATATTTTAGTGTGTAATTTGCTTAATCAGATTGGTTAATAAGCCGGGATTAAACAATAACGGAAACACTAAACCATATATAGCACCCCACAAATGGGCATCGTGAGCTATATTACCAATATTTTTCTTTGACGCATAGCTTGAATAAATTAGATACAGTACACCATAAATATAACCCGGCATGTTTATTCCCATTACCCATAAATTCATTTTAGGAGCAAATAAAATACAGGCAAAAGTAACGGCAGAAACTGCTCCTGATGCTCCTAACGACCTATACCCTGGGTTATCCTGATGTTTAATATAGGTGTAAACATCGGCCATACCTATGGCACTTATGTAAAAAACAATATATCCCAAGCGATAATACGAACCGAATATTTCAGGGAAAAATCCTTGCTCCAAAGCACTTCCAAAGCTATAAAGTACAAACATGTTAAAGAATAAATGCACAAAATCAGCATGAATAAAACCGCCAGTAATAAACCTGAACCATTGGTCTTTGTGCCTTTTAATGGTATAAGGTGAAAAAATAAGTTTATCTAAGTTATTACGATTACTAAAACAAGTTACGCTGATAAGAGCCGTAACTATTATGATAAATAAGGTAATTGTCATTTTTGAGTGCTATTTTATAAAAGGGAACAAGAATACATTTATTAATTTTAAAAATAATATTTTCACGCATTATAAATTAGGTTATGATAAAGGCGATTTTGCAACCTTATGATATAAAATACTGACAATTAAAACATAGTCAATAAAACCTTGAAATTATAAAAGAAGGGCCGGCAAAAAGAAATATGTTAAAAATACTGGTAAACATATTTTTATGTTTAGTGCTATGCAGTAATATGTATGGCCAGGTTAATCTCGTGCCCAATGGTAGTTTTGAAGATTTTAATGATTGCCCCACAGCCAACTCGGCCATTGATGTTTCTGAAACTAATTTTAAATATGTAAAAAACTGGATTCGTCCAACGGAAGGTACTCCTGATTACTACAACTCCTGTTCTAAAAACACAGTGGGTACTCCTCAAAACGAAGGAGGATACCAGGTACCACGAACAGGCAATGCTTATATAGGCCTCTTTGTCTACTATTATTTTCAAACTGCTTTTGACGATTTTAGGGAATACATTCAAATTAATTTATCGCAAACATTGGTAGCTGATAAAAAGTATTTGGTTAAGTTTTATGTTTCGGCAGCTAACCGCTTTTCGGTACCTGATATTGGTGCTTATCTGGATGTGACCAGGGCTACTAATTTTAGTAGTAAAAAGCAATTGGACTTACCAGCCCAAATAATTAATAAAGCTACTATTACTGATAGCACCAGTTGGTTTGAAGTTTCGGGAATTTATACCGCTAAAGGTGGAGAAAAATGGCTCACCATTGGTAATTTTAAGACGGATGTAAATAGTGGACCGGTATATGATATTGCTATAAAAAGTGTAGCTCCAGGTGCCTTATGTAACTCCTATGTTTATATTGACGATGTAAGCATGACAGAATGGAATGGCGATAATGTAAAGTACTTATGTAACAAAAACGATAGTATTAAAATAGAAGTAGAGGCTGAGTATACCCGATTTAAATGGTTCGACAATGATTCGGTGAACAGAACCCGTTATTTTACCAAGCCGATTCATGAGGTAATAGCTAAAATATTTCCCAATGGTAATACTACTTACGACTCTTTTTATATCAAAGAGATTCCTTTTATTTATAACCCCATTATTGGAGATACATTTTTATGTGCAGCTAAAACCATTACGCTCAATAAAGAATTGCCTTTTACCAATTTGCTATGGAATACGGGCGATACTACTTCAACACTCACTTTTAACAAAGGCGGCACTTACTGGTTAAAATCAACGCAAGGTAGTTGCATTCGCTTTGATACTTTTGCTATAGTTGAAAAACCGGTTCCTATTATCAATTTGAGTGATACATTTTTTTGTAAAAACAGCACTATTACACTCCAACCTGACAACCCGAATGCTTATGTTATTTTATGGGATAATACGATTAAAGCCGATTTACTAAGCCTTAATACAGGAGGAACTCATGTGGTAAGTTATAGCGATAGTTTTTGTACCAATACTAAATCGTTTACGGTAACTGAAAGAAGTTTACCACAGTTTAGCATTAGCGGTAAAAGCGTTATTTGTGAAGACAAGCAGGAAAAAACGCTATTAACAACCCCTTCTTTTCTGCATAATACCTGGTA
The DNA here is from genome assembly GCA_964442045.1 of uncultured Bifidobacterium sp. GTDB lineage: Bacteria > Bacteroidota > Bacteroidia > UKL13-3 > UKL13-3 > JAAFJM01. The sequence continues at coordinate 9,844 of CAYTWI010000035.1, read as the reverse complement.
TCCGGGCGGGGTTGAAAAAAATAGCTTAGTTGTAAATTTGAGTGGGACCTACTGGCATACGGTTACTGATGGATATGGATGCAGTTTTACCGATACGATAAAAGTAAAAAATGCCTGCGAACCTCAGTTTTTTATGCCTACTGCCTTTACACCCAACAATGATAACTTAAATGAGTATTTAAATTTTACAGGTAAGTATATTGATTATTTTCACCTGCAAATATTTAACCGTTGGGGCGATTTAATATTTGAGTCGAATGACTTTAATGTTAAATGGAATGGAGAAACTGGTAAACTTAGCGCCCAAAGTGATGTTTACTATTATATTGTTAACTATGCTTCGCTGGCCAATACGGAACCAAAGGAATTAAAAGGGACTATCACCATACTTAAATAAAATGTTTCAAAAAAACAGCTTCATATACTTTACAGGTGTAGTGCTAATGATTATTGTATTACAATCGTTAAAGCCGGCAACCATACCCGAAAGCAAACGCTCTAAAGCTGCCATTGAGAATTATTCTAATTTACTAAAAGGTGAATTTAAGAAACAAAAATTAACCTGGGGTAATGCCCTTTTTATCCGTATTTTTAAACAAAGTAAAACGCTTGAAATTTGGGTAAAGGAACAAAAGCAGTTTGTATTATTTAAAAGTTACCCTATTTGTTATTTTTCAGGAACTATAGGCCCTAAAAAAAGAAGTGGCGACAACCAGGCTCCTGAAGGTATTTATAGCATTACCGCAAACCAGATGAATCCTTACAGTAATTACCATTTATCTTTTAATGTGGGTTACCCTAACCAGTTTGATCAGTTTTATAATTATACAGGAAGCAGCATTATGGTACATGGCAATTGTGTTTCTATAGGTTGTTTTGCCATGACTGATGCTGTAATAGAGCAAATATGGACTTTAATGCATGCTTCGTTTACCTGTGGACAGCAAAAAATAATGGTACATATATTTCCATTTGCTAATATGGCAAATACTATGCAGCAGTATACCAGTAACGGCAATTATAGTTTCTGGAAACAGTTAAGCCCCATAGATTCGGCTTTCAATGCTACGCACCAAGTACCGAATGTTAAAATAAATAAGGGAAGGTATACATTAAACTAAAGGTATTGTTTTAACCTAAAATCCAGTTGAATTTATATTCTGTATCGGGTATAGTAATCCTATCAGCAATGCGCGACATTCTATCCGGTAAAGCCATCAAATAATCACGGGCTTTTTCACCGTTTTCTTTTAAGCCTGTCATACTGTCTATTTTCCACTCTTCCACCAATGATTTCAAAATATCAACATAATCGTGAGCGGTATAAACACCTATACGCTGTGCAGCATCGCTGAAATTAGAAAACAGGTTTAACTCTTCTCCTAACTGGCGTAAGCATTGCGAAGGCATTAATATTTTTTTACGCATCATGGCTTCAAAAGCCAGCATCATTTCGTTTGTATCTACTTCAAATATTTTGCTTACAAATGTTTTATAGGCTTTGGCATGACGGGCCTCATCAGCAGCTACTAAACCACATAATTTTGATAATATATTGTTTCCGTCTTTTTTAGCCAATGATGCTACCCTGCGGTGCGAAATATTGGTGGCTAATTCCTGGAAACTGGTGTAAACAAAGTTTTTATAAGGGTCAGATGCAGCTCCGTTGTCAAATCCATCGGCAATTAAATATTGTGTTGATGCCTCAAACTGGCGCATATCAATGCGGCCACATAAGTATAAATACCTGTTTAAAACATCACCATGCCTGTTTTCTTCTGCTGTCCACCTTCTCAACCATTTCATCCAGCCATTATTTTCATATTGGTTTATGCCTTGTACGCCAGCCAACCAGCTTTCGTATGTTGGCAATGCTTCTTCAGTAATGGTATCGGCTACTAAAACTGCTAAAAAATCGTATGATAAATTTTGTGCTTGTTCTTGTATTGTTCTCAAATCAGCAATGAAATTGGTATCAGAAGTCAGCGGAAGTAATTCCGAAGCCTGCCAATTGGTTTCAATCGGCTTCAAATATTCCTCGTTCACTTCTTCTACAGACTTGCCTATGTGAATCATCACCTCTGAACGACTAGCGCTTAATTGTTGTATCATTGGGTAATTTTAAAGTGTACGAATTTAACTTTAATTATTGGTTATACAAAAATGCCTCAATTAAATAACTATTTGATGTTTTTAACATGGTGCTAACAAAAGCTTAATGATTAGTAACTACTTAACTAAAACAAAATAAAACCTGTTACATTAAAATTTATTTCCCTTTAAACTGAAAACTTTTTTAATAATATATTGCACACTTTGAATATAAGCCTTCAAACAAATTAACTATGAAAATTATTCCCTCATTTACCATCAAAGCCAACGATGCATCTTTACCTGGTGAATTAATGGCATCCATTATTAAGTGCACTTCACATATCGACCATCATTCAACTGCTGAAATTACATTTTTATGTCCCACAAATGAGGCTAATGATGCGAGTAACCTTATTACCAAAATATTTGCATATAATACGGAGGTAACTATTGAAGCCGGTTATGACCTTATTAACAAAACAATATTCACAGGCGTTGTTTCTGCTCAGGGTGTTATTAAAAATGATTTAAACAATTTGTTTGTTATTATTACCTGTAAAGGTAATAAGTCTGTTATTAATAATGCCATACCTTACAATTCAGTAGTCAATTTTACATACGGAGAAAATATAATGGGCTTGAATTTATCTACAAATAAAAACTCCACCGCAGTTTTACCAGCCGATAGTTTATATGAAACAACAGGAATATTAAAATTACAGGGCACATCACGGGTTGATGCAGGCGACACCATTTCTTTAAGCAATATTGGTGATAGCTTTAATAAAAGATACCTTGTAACAAGCACAATAAACCAAATTGCAGATGGAGATTGGATTACGGAAGCTCATTTAGCTTTTAAAGAATCTATTTTAGCTTAGCTGCTTTGTTGCATGTTGTGCCAATTCATTGTGCTCATACTTTATACTTACTTTAGCTAACTCCTGGTTAGTTTTTTCTATTTGTATTTGCAGTTGGTTTAAATCTTTTATTAACTGTTGCTCTTGCTGTTGGGTTTCTTTTTCTTCCTGATTTATTAAATAACTTAAGCTCATTTGCTTTTTCTTGTCATCGGCCAATAAGCGGTAATAAGTACTTAAATGCAATTGTGTTTGCTTAGTTATGGCTACTAACTCATTACTGGCCGACAGGGTATTGAAAGTATATTGTAAAGCCAACAGGCTAACATCTACAGCCAAACTGCTATTTTCAGCAATAATTGACACACTTCTAAGCAAATCATCAGAAATTAAAGGATTAAGTGCTTTTTTCCTGATTATTGTGCTGCTCAATTTATTAACTAACTCCATGGTAAATAACAGCTTTTTAAGCAGCTCATCTACTACTTTTGTTAATTGATTAATCTTTTTATTGGCCGCAATCACTTCTAACCTTAGAATACTTTCATTAGTCATTAAATCATTTACCGTTTCAATTATTTGCAATAAATTATTCCTGTACTCTAAAATGCTGTTACCATAAGTTCTTGTTCTTATCTGCTTATGCTGCATCCAAACTGCTTTTTTACTTAAATCGCTTACAGTTGCTTCTAATAAATCTATCTCCTCTTTAGTATTTTGTACTTCTTTTATAAATGAATTCAGCTTATCCGAAGCTTTACTTTTTTTAGTGTCAGCTAATTTGGGAGCTATATAAAATGGTAATGAAGGTGCTGATAAATAAGCACCATACTGATTGATGTATCGTTGGTATTTTTCTTCATATACTGCCATTAAAAATACTACATAATGTGTATTGGTTTCAATGGCAGCTCCATCGTTGTCTTTATATTTTAAGTTACCAGTATTTATAGTACAGGTAATTAATTTCTTATCTGTTTTAATTGTTTTACCAGCCAGCTTTGGGTTAATTTGAATATATTGATTAGCTTTCTCATTTGCTACAATACTTTCTGCATGGTTTAAATCAAACAATCCTTTTTTACTATCCTTAACAAAAAATAAAAAATAATCCTTTACAGGGTACAAAATATTTGTACTAACCTGCTCTGTTTTTTCCTCTTTAAACGGTGCTTGTATGGTATTAAAGCTAATAAGTATATCTGTTCCTGTTACCTTTACCTGTAATTGCTGATTTAAAAATGTATTCGTTACTGCGTATGTTTCATTAACGGCCTCTTTTACGGCAATTATTTTTTTTAAACTTCCTTCCGCTAAGATTTCAGTATTTTTATTTTCGGCAAGTGTATCGGCTTTAGTATCCCACTCGGCTTTGGCTTCCTGGTAACTATCGTTTAATTTTTTTAGCAAGCTATCCAATAAAGAATAGCTATACGTTGCTTTATCCAACAACGCAGTTGCAGCTACTCCTGCTGTATCTGCAGCTATTTCCATTGCCAATTGCGATGCTTTTTCTGACAACATAGCTATGTCTTCTGTTTTTTTGAATACATCTTGTGTTAAAATGAATAACTCGGAGCCAAATTCGCTGGCTTGCATAATGCTATACATACTTCCCATATCGGATGTAATCAGTAATATACCATGGCTCGCTCTAGCCATATGACCGGCATTAACTGAAGCTTGTGTAATGGTCTGATTACTGCACTCTTTTAAATGAGTAATAATATTCAAAACATTGTGGCCTGCTTGCTTACATTCAATCGTTTTTTTGATAATTGCTTCCTTTGTTATACTATTTTTTGCAACTTCATTGTATTCCTGTTCAGCAAAATAAGTAGCTAATTGAGCATTAAGTAAAGCCTGCTCGGTTTCTTTATATTGTATAACAATAGCAGATGTCCTGTTGTCAAAATTGTTTAATAAATCAACTAAAGCGGCATGTTGTTTTTCTTTATTCGTACTCATTCTATCTTATATATAAAAGGTGCAATAATTTTTATGCGTAGATATAAATAAATTACCGGAAAAAAATAGGGTGATTACCTATTTTGTTTTTTCTTTAATAGAAAATACTATTTTTGATTCTTTACAATTAACAAAAAAATAATGAAAACAGGAACAGTAAAATTTTTTAATGAATCAAAAGGATTCGGGTTTATTAAAGAAGACGGTAATGGACAAGAAATATTTGTGCATGTAACAGGTTTAAAAGATAAAATAAGCGAAAACGACACCGTAGTTTTTGAGGTGCAGGAAGGCAAAAAAGGGCTGAACGCGGTTAATGTTAAATTAGCTTAACTCCATATATCATTCAAACTAAAAAGGCTGCTTATAAAGCAGCCTTTTTAGTTTGATACTATTTGTTTAACTTATATTTTCATTATTCAACTTTGTACTGTTTAACTCTTCAAGCATCTGTTCCATTTTATCATCCATGCTTAAATTGTTGCCTGCAAAAGCGGTAATCCGCTGAATAATTTCTTCTGCATCCCACGAAGGAAGATTTTTACCAAATCGTCTGCCGGCACCATTATAAAAAATTTCTATGGTACCATCTTTAATCAGGTACTGCATTTCTTTTTCCATGGTGGCAAACCCGTTAAAATCCATGCTATCTCCATCAAGTGGATGCCTTGTATATTTTCTTTGCCCCACAAAACCAATATGTGCAATTTCAGCTATAGGATATATTCTTATTTTCTCAGCAAAAAGGTATTGGTCAATTACTTTCATATCATCTTTGGTTACCTCAATTATTTCTTTATAAAAGGTATTGTTAAAATAGTTTCGTCCAGCCAAAAAGTAAAGAATAAGCACTCCAAAAAAATACAATACAACTAAATTAAAATCCTTGTATTGGAATATAATTAAGGCAAGGCACCCCAAAGCAATTCCAACATAAAACAAAGTTTTAAATATAAAAACTATCTTTTCAATTGGTTTAATAAGCGGTATAATTTCTATCGTTAAACGGGAATCGGTTTCCGTAAATTTTAAATTTTCTGTTGTCATTCAATCAGGCTCATTTTTAAGTAAAAAAACAATTTAAAACTATAAATAAAAATACCGGTTAAAACAATTATTAAAACAGCAATTGCTTTTTTATGTTCAATACAGATATTCGTCCCCTATAAAATGTATTCATTGAAAAAAACACTATTGATACTAATGGGTCAATTAGCACTCATAGCCCAGGCACAACACATGAAAGTAAGCAACTATACGCACAATCCTGATTTAAGAACTATTATTGATACCAATACCTGGAAAGGTAATCCGCTTGATGAAAAAGGTTTATTTATGAACCATGAGTTTCCCTTTTGGCCTTATTTTAGCGATTTATGGAAATGGCAACGCGAAAACAACAAGCAAAAGCCCGAAAAGAAAAAAGATACTTTTCAGCTGGCTTTGGCTAAAAACGATACTTCATTTCTAAACAGTAAAAATGATGTGATTGTGTGGTTAGGGCATGCTACTTTTTTTATCCGTATCAACGGTATCAGCATGATAACCGACCCTGTGTTTGGCAGCCCCGGCACTTTTTTAAAACGTAAAGTTGATATGCCTTTTGACCCTTCGCTGATAAGGAACTTAAACTATATTTTATTAAGCCACGACCACCGCGATCATCTGGATGAAAAAAGTATCAACCTGGTTTATAAAAACAATCCGCAGGCTGAAATATTAAGCGGGCTAAAAATGGAAGAGTGGTTAAATAAAATGTTAACCAAACCCAAATTACAAACGGCCGGCTGGTATCAGCAATACAAAACAGATAATACTGCTGTTAATATTTATTTTATGCCTGCCAGGCATTGGAGCAGGCGCGGATTAACTGATACCAATAAACATTTATGGGGCTCATTTGTAATTGAAGCCAATGGCAAAAAAATATTTTTCAGTGGCGATACAGGTTACGGAAGCCATTTAAAGCAAACAGGCGATTTATTTAATGGTATTGATGTATGTATTATTGGCGTGGGTGCTTATAAGCCTGAGTGGTTTATGGGAGCCAATCATATATCGCCCTTAAACGCTATTAAGGCTGTAAATGAAATGAACGCAAAAACCATGATACCAATGCACTTTGGCACTTTCGACTTAAGCGATGAGCCTATTGGCGAGCCACAAAAGGTATTACAGGAACCGGCAAACAAAGCTTTATTAAAAGCCGAACTGCAAGTACTTACCGTAGGCAAAGCATTTACTTTTTAATTAATAGTTGTTCATTATCCATTGACAATTCAACAGTTTAACAATATAACTATTCAACCATTTTAACAATACAGCAATTCAACAATATAACACCCAACAATAATTTCTTCACCTTTGTCCAATCGTGTAATATTTTTCATCTTTTCAACCTTAAAGTCTTTACATCTTTCCATTTGTTAATCTTGTATTAAAACCTTAAACCTATACTTTCGTATCATAAATTAATAAAAATGGCATCATTCAAAGTTAAAGGAGGCAATCCGTTAAAAGGCGAGATAATTCCGCAAGGCGCAAAAAACGAAGCATTACAAATTATCAGTGCTGTTTTACTGTCGCCTGAAAAAATTGTTATTGAAAATATACCTGCTATTCACGATGTAATTAAACTGATTGAACTACTTTCAGAAATGGGTGTAGCAGTTGAAAAAATAAATACCGATACTTATTCATTTACGGCCAACAATGTAAACCTGGAGTATTTGTTAAGTGCCGATTTTAAAAAGAAAGGTGCCAGCTTGCGTGGCTCGGTAATGATTATAGGACCTTTATTAGCCCGCTTTGGCAAAGCTTATATTCCGGAACCGGGAGGTGATAAAATTGGCAGACGCCATTTAGATACGCACTTCAGAGGTTTTGAGGCTTTAGGTGCCAAGTTTGATTACAACCACGAAGAAAAATTTTATAGTGTAGATGCTAAAAACTTAACAGGTACTTATATGGTACTGGACGAAGCATCGGTAACAGGAACAGCCAATATATTAATGGCGGCTTCTTTGGCCAAAGGCAAAACCACTATTTACAATGCCGCCTGCGAACCTTATTTACAACAGCTTTGCAAAATGCTGAACAGCATGGGTGCAAAAATTACCGGTATAGGTTCTAACTTATTAAGCATTGAAGGTGTGGAGAGCTTGGGCGGATGCACGCATCGCATGTTACCCGACATGATTGAAATAGGCAGTTTTATTGGTTTAGCGGCTACCACCAATTCAGAAATTACCATTAAAAATTGTTCTATTCCAAACTTAGGTATTATACCCAAAGTGTTTAAACGCATGGGTATTGAAATGGAATTCAGAGGTGATGATATTTACATACCTCAACAAAGTTCGTATAAGATAGAAAGCTTAATCAATGGCTCTATGCTAACCATCAGAGATGGTATATGGCCTGCTTTTACCCCCGATTTAATTTCTATAGCACTGGTTACTGCCACACAGGCAAAAGGCTCGGTGTTAATTCACCAGTGGATGTTTGAAAGCCGTTTGTTTTTTGTAGATAACCTGATAGACATGGGTGCTAAAATTATTTTATGCGACCCGCACAGGGCAGTAGTAATTGGTAGTAACCGTGAGCAAAAACTAAGAGGCATTACCATGAGCAGTCCTGATATAAGAGCAGGTGTTGCCATGCTGATAGCTGCTTTGGCTGCCGAAGGAACTTCTACCATTAATAACATAGTACAAATAGACAGGGGTTATCAGTTTATAGATGAACGTTTGAAAAAAATTGGAGCTGATATAACCCGTGTTGAGTAGAAACTGGTTTATATATGGCCTTATTGCTTGCTTTTGTTTTATCAATTGCAGTTTCCAGGTAGCCCCGGCTCCCACTTTGGCTATTGGCAGCGCTGCGCCTGATTTTACCACCAAGCTCGATAACAACAAATCATTTACTTTAAGCTCGCTCAAAGGCTCCATTACTTTACTGGAGTTTTGGGCGAGCTGGGATATTCCTTCGCGTAAAAATCATTTGGAGCTAATAAGCATATACAACAAGTTTAAGGATAAAAAATTTGCTGCTGCCAAAAAGTTCCATGTGGTTAGTATCAGTATTGACCAAAAGCCTGAGGTGTATAAAGTAGCCATTGTAAGGGAAGCCTTGCCATGGTCATACCATGCCTGCGATTTTAACGGCTGGTACGGTACAGTAATAAACTTATATAAGGTAGAACATATACCCAATAACTTTCTGTTGGATGGTCAGGGAAATATTATTGCCAAAAATATATTTTATGGCGATGTAGAAGTACAGTTGCAAAAACTACTGGCTGTTAAACCATAACTTTATCAAACCTGCGTATACTTATTTCTTTGTCTATTGCAGTGCCTTGTGTAATAAAGGCTAATAATTGCTTAGCTAGGTAAGGTGCATGCATCACTCCTTTGGTGCCCAACCCGTTTAACACAAACATATTTTTATGGTTTAGGTGTTCGCCTACAATGGCTTTTCTATCTTTAGTAGTAGGGCGTATATTGGCTTCGTGTTTCAGTATTTCGTAAGGGCTGTTTAACAAATCATCTAGCTTTTCCGTTAAAAAAGTTTTGCCTGCTTCCGTAGTGTTTTCGGTTAAATCGTTCCACTCGTAAGTAGCCCCTACTTTGTACACATCATCGTGCAGGTTTACCAGGTAAATACCTTTTTTAATTATTTTATCATGGGTTAAACCTGCGCATTGTATGGTAAAAACCTCTCCCTTACACAATACAAAAGGCAAATAGTTAAAGTATGGATTGCGTTGGTTTTGGTAGCCTTCGCAAAACACCATATACTTTGCCTGTATATTTTTATAGTGCCACAAGCCATCCGTATAAGTTAATTGTCCGTAGTCAAATTGTTCATCAATCAGTGCGTTTTTATCCAACAATAATTGCCTCATTTTTTCTATCAGG
>CAYTWI010000034.1:0-30157 GCA_964442045.1 uncultured Bifidobacterium sp. | reverse complement strand
GGCTTCTCGTTGTGATTTGCTTTCAAATTCTGTTCTTTCGAATATTGCTTACATTAATTTAATGAGTTTTGCAAATGCAGCGCTGTTGTGATTTGCTTTCAAATTCTGTTCTTTCGAATATTGCTTACATTTTACCCAATTATTGTAAATATGCTACAAAAGTTGTGATTTGCTTTCAAATTCTGTTCTTTCGAATATTGCTTACATTATTTATTTTAGTTTGTCCTTTGCCACTAATGTTGTGATTTGCTTTCAAATTCTGTTCTTTCGAATATTGCTTACATTTTTTAACCACAAGGCAACTATGGGTATAGAGTTGTGATTTGCTTTCAAATTCTGTTCTTTCGAATATTGCTTACATTAAGAAAGAAAATTGCAGAGGCGCTTACGAGGTTGTGATTTGCTTTCAAATTCTGTTCTTTCGAATATTGCTTACATTTTGCCAGTACTTCAGGCGGCAAATAATCATGTTGTGATTTGCTTTCAAATTCTGTTCTTTCGAATATTGCTTACATTGGAAAGATTTTAATAGACTTGATGGCCCGAGTTGTGATTTGCTTTCAAATTCTGTTCTTTCGAATATTGCTTACATTTAATTATGGAAAATATAGACTTCGTATTGTGTTGTGATTTGCTTTCAAATTCTGTTCTTTCGAATATTGCTTACATTTTTGGCGATATGCGACATTCCATATGGGATGTTGTGATTTGCTTTCAAATTCTGTTCTTTCGAATATTGCTTACATTTGATGATGCTGATAGTTATATCTCGGTTACGTTGTGATTTGCTTTCAAATTCTGTTCTTTCGAATATTGCTTACATTAAAGAATTGCTGATGAGCAGGTTAGGGTTGTTGTGATTTGCTTTCAAATTCTGTTCTTTCGAATATTGCTTACATTACAAATACTTTAACCATGCTTGACGGCATAGTTGTGATTTGCTTTCAAATTCTGTTCTTTCGAATATTGCTTACATTGCTTCACCTCTCCACTTTTTACGAGCCAATGTTGTGATTTGCTTTCAAATTCTGTTCTTTCGAATATTGCTTACATTAGAATGGCCGGATATAGAATGGCTTGATTGGTTGTGATTTGCTTTCAAATTCTGTTCTTTCGAATATTGCTTACATTTAACAAGGGACAGATTGCAGAGCTGACATAGTTGTGATTTGCTTTCAAATTCTGTTCTTTCGAATATTGCTTACATTATATTCCAAAATCGGTATTAACTGTTTTATGTTGTGATTTGCTTTCAAATTCTGTTCTTTCGAATATTGCTTACATTTATCTTAACAATTTTATTGCTGACGATTTGTTGTGATTTGCTTTCAAATTCTGTTCTTTCGAATATTGCTTACATTTGTATTCATACCCGGAGAGCATGGCTTCTCGTTGTGATTTGCTTTCAAATTCTGTTCTTTCGAATATTGCTTACATTCATGATAGTAAAATTCCCAAAGGCGCAATAGTTGTGATTTGCTTTCAAATTCTGTTCTTTCGAATATTGCTTACATTGGTGTTCGGCTGGATTTTCGATGCCAGCGAGTTGTGATTTGCTTTCAAATTCTGTTCTTTCGAATATTGCTTACATTGCAGACGTAATCCATGAGAGCATTGAATTAGTTGTGATTTGCTTTCAAATTCTGTTCTTTCGAATATTGCTTACATTGAAGAAGAAAAAAAGGCATTGCGTGACGCAGTTGTGATTTGCTTTCAAATTCTGTTCTTTCGAATATTGCTTACATTCAGGCGGTAACGCCATCCTGCATTCCGTCAGTTGTGATTTGCTTTCAAATTCTGTTCTTTCGAATATTGCTTACATTGGTTCGTGCCTCACCCCTTCGCGCTTCTGGGTTGTGATTTGCTTTCAAATTCTGTTCTTTCGAATATTGCTTACATTTGCGCACCTACTTTGTCGAGTACGCGGCCAGTTGTGATTTGCTTTCAAATTCTGTTCTTTCGAATATTGCTTACATTATTTATATGCGTGGTCTCTCATGCTAGTAGTTGTGATTTGCTTTCAAATTCTGTTCTTTCGAATATTGCTTACATTTTCTGCGCCCGGGATTACAACCTCTTCGCCCGTTGTGATTTGCTTTCAAATTCTGTTCTTTCGAATATTGCTTACATTCTCTGCACTTTTTCGCATTGCTGCCTCTAAGTTGTGATTTGCTTTCAAATTCTGTTCTTTCGAATATTGCTTACATTATTGATGCGGTCCGGAGTTTCTGCGTCTCGGTTGTGATTTGCTTTCAAATTCTGTTCTTTCGAATATTGCTTACATTATGAAGGCGCGGCGCCGTTAGTGCCACCCAGTTGTGATTTGCTTTCAAATTCTGTTCTTTCGAATATTGCTTACATTGGTACAGGGCATAATACAAGAGAGCAAGGTGTTGTGATTTGCTTTCAAATTCTGTTCTTTCGAATATTGCTTACATTCCTTTAAAAAGTTTGTAAAAGCGCCTAAAGTTGTGATTTGCTTTCAAATTCTGTTCTTTCGAATATTGCTTACATTTTTCTGTTGCTTTCATGGTGTGGGGTTGTGTTGTGATTTGCTTTCAAATTCTGTTCTTTCGAATATTGCTTACATTTTTTTACCATCTTTAATAGCATAGTACATGCGTTGTGATTTGCTTTCAAATTCTGTTCTTTCGAATATTGCTTACATTGCGTAATGAGTATTGTTGTTATTGTTTTCAGTTGTGATTTGCTTTCAAATTCTGTTCTTTCGAATATTGCTTACATTTCCTTCATCATTCATGCTCCTGTAGCCTTCGTTGTGATTTGCTTTCAAATTCTGTTCTTTCGAATATTGCTTACATTTAAATCAAACTTTGATTTAGCAGCGTTTTGGTTGTGATTTGCTTTCAAATTCTGTTCTTTCGAATATTGCTTACATTTCAGACCAAAATCCCAACCAATCGTTATTAGTTGTGATTTGCTTTCAAATTCTGTTCTTTCGAATATTGCTTACATTGATACACACAGGGATTTGAGCCTATTAGCCGTTGTGATTTGCTTTCAAATTCTGTTCTTTCGAATATTGCTTACATTTAAATAAACTAATGGAATTATACGGAATGGTTGTGATTTGCTTTCAAATTCTGTTCTTTCGAATATTGCTTACATTAAATATGTTATACACGAGTTGTACTTTAACGTTGTGATTTGCTTTCAAATTCTGTTCTTTCGAATATTGCTTACATTACAGGTAGGCAATAAATACGATGAAAAACAGTTGTGATTTGCTTTCAAATTCTGTTCTTTCGAATATTGCTTACATTACTTCTTGCGTACCTGAACCATTTTACTAAGTTGTGATTTGCTTTCAAATTCTGTTCTTTCGAATATTGCTTACATTGGATTATTGGCAGCAATTACAAGTTAAATAGTTGTGATTTGCTTTCAAATTCTGTTCTTTCGAATATTGCTTACATTCGGGTCAGGGGAGGTGTGCTGTTTGTGTATGTTGTGATTTGCTTTCAAATTCTGTTCTTTCGAATATTGCTTACATTTTGGTGAGGTAGTAGTTCCACCACCCGGCAGTTGTGATTTGCTTTCAAATTCTGTTCTTTCGAATATTGCTTACATTTATGTGTTGTGTTTCTGCCAGCCATTAGAAGTTGTGATTTGCTTTCAAATTCTGTTCTTTCGAATATTGCTTACATTACACTTGGCTTCAAAGTCTTTGTGGTATTGCATTTCGAAGGATTTAACACAACAAAAAAAATGTTCGGAAAAATGTAAGAAAAAGCTCCTTAGGGAGCTTTTTTAATTTGTATTTAAAACAATTTAGAAAGTTTTGGGCCGGCTTTTATAATGTTTGTAGCAAATTCACATTTTCAATTATGCTCCAAAAGCCTTTAATTTGATATTTTAAAATACAACATATATGCGTAAAGTTATAGCCATAGCAGCCTTTGTAAGTTTAGTAATGAGCAGTTGCTCAAACGATGCACCTTTAAGCAAGCAGGAAGAAAAAACCGTAGACAGTTTAGTAAACAACGAGCAGGATGCAATGGATTCGTTAGAAGCAGCTATAAAAGCACAAATAGGCACCGACTCATTGAGCGATGATTCTATTGATATGGACTAACAAAGGTTTATTTTATCCTTACCTCCATACTCGGGTTCCATATTTTACTGAATAGTTTAGGCATAAATACAGGCAAACAGCGTGGGCTACCAAATAGGCTTAGCCTTACAATATTTGTTTTAAACAAGCGGTGGTCTTATAAAATGTAATCAGGCGTTTCATTAATAATAGTTTATTTCCACAAACATTGTGGCGTTTATTCAATTGTATTTCATTGTTTATTTGGATAATATGGGAAGTTGAGAACAGAAATATCCTACATGCCCCGGTAGCCAAACCCTATATGAAGCGTATGGATAATACAATGCCTGCATAGTCAGAAACAATACGTCTTTAGGTTTATGTCGGTGTCCCTTGAGTTATTAAATCATTTACTTTAACAAAACAAGACAATAAATTAAATGCATGATAGCAATATTTTTATATTTTCGCACACCATCATTCATTTTTAAACAATTTGGAAAATAAAGAAAACGTAGAATTAAGTATAGTAATGCCTTGTTTAAACGAAGCGGAAACGCTTAAAACCTGTATAGACAAAGCCATGAAATATTTAAAGGAAAATAATATAAAAGGCGAAGTTGTTATTGGCGATAATGGCAGTACAGATGGGAGCCAGGCCATTGCCATACAGGCAGGTGCACGGGTAATTGATGTGCCTCGTAAAGGCTATGGCAGCGCTTTAATGGCAGCCATTGAAGCCAGCCATGGTAAGTATGTAATTATGGGCGATAGTGACGATAGTTACGACTTTAGCCGTTTAGAATTATTTGTAGAAAAACTACGCGAAGGATATGATTTGGTAATGGGTAACCGTTTTAAAGGGGGAGTAGCCAAAGGTGCCATGCCATTTTTACACCGTTATTTAGGAAATCCTGTTTTGTCATTTATAGGCCGCTTGTTTTTTGGCAGCAAAGCCCGCGATTTTCATTGCGGTTTAAGAGGATTCAGGCAAGACATAGTAAGTCATTTAAACCTGCAAACTACCGGAATGGAGTTTGCCAGCGAAATGGTAGTAAAAGCCACCATATTTAAGTTAAAAATTACCGAAGTTCCAACAACCCTGTCACCTGACGGTCGTTCGCGTCCGCCACATTTACGTACCTGGCGCGATGGATGGCGTCATTTACGCTTTTTGTTACTGTATAGTCCCAAATGGTTGTTTCTGATACCCGGTATATTACTCATGTTAATAGGCAGTATTATGGGTATATTCATTATACAAGGTCCCGTACATTTATTCAATATATATTTCGATACCAATACCCTGTTATACGCAGCAGCCCTTGTTATTACCGGTTTTCAGGCTATTAACTTTGCCATATTTACCCGCACTTATGCTATACAAATGGGCTTTTTACCCCAAAACCAAACATTAAACAAAATGTATAAATACGTAAACCTCGAATCGTCACTGATAGTTGGTTTATTGGTAACAGCCATTGGCATTGGCGGTTCCGTTTATTCAGTAATGTTATGGAACAAAGTAAACTTTGGTTATTTAGATTATTCGTCCATTCTCAGGGTGGTAATACCTTCAGTAGTTTGTATCATTATTGGATTACAAATAATATTATCCAGTTTTTTCTTAAGCGTATTGGGGGTTAACAAAAAATAAAACATGAAAAAATTAGACATTTACCTGCAAAACGTTAGGATTTCAAAGGCAAAACAATTTATAAAAAAAGGGAGCAGCGTTTTAGATATTGGTACCGATGATGGTATTATGTTTGAAAAATTAGGCCACCTGATTGATAAAGGAGTTGGTATAGAGCCAACTGTTACAAGCGTTGTTAATAAAGGTAAATACAGCATTTTACCGGGCTATTTTCCGGAGGCAATGGGTAACTCAACAGAGCAGTTTGATGCCATAACCATGCTGGCGGTTTTAGAGCATGTGCCAACCGAACAACAAAAAACATTAGGTGCTGACTGTGCCAAATATTTAAAAAAAGGCGGCAAAGTAATTATTACAGTACCTTCACCACAGGTTGATTTAATACTGGATGTTTTAGGCAAGCTCAAATTAATTGATGGTATGCAATTGCACGAACATTACGGATTTAAGCCAAGTGATACCGAAACCATATTTGCTGACGGGTTTACACTGCATACCAAAAAAACATTTCAGCTGGGTTTAAATAATTTATTTGTTTTCGAAAAGATTTAAAGAACTAATGATGGAAAAACGCGTTTTAAACGAATCAAAGATTTCATTGCTTTTACAGGTTACCGGACAAGCTACTGATGAAAAGGCCATTGAACATATTTGCCAATATACACTTAAATCAAAGGCCGATTTAGAAATAATTTTTATAACCCGCAATGCTACAGCACAAACAGCAGTACAAGGCAATAAATCATACACTGAGCTGCTTGCAAAAAACAAAGCTTTTATAGTTAATAATGATAAAAATGCTTTAGGAACAGCTTATGCCCAGGCATTGCAACAAGCAGGCGGAGCCAACAGCGTTTTAGTTGAAAATATAGACGAAGTAAATGCCAACAATATAGTAACCTGGGTAAATGCCAATAAACGCAATGTAAAAGCCGGTGCTATTGGTTACACCACACAGGCATATACCAAACTAAGCACATTACAAAACTGGGGCTTAAAGTTTTACAGCTCAGCAGTACGTTTCTTTACACCTTTACAAACCAAACAAACTTCTGGCGAAATACTCATAGTAAAAACGGAAGAAACACAACCCCTATTCAGCCAAAAACTATTAGCGGCCAATAGCCATTTAGCCTTATTGTACACAGCCCACTGCAACGGTATCAGCATAGTTGATTATTCAATTGTAGCACAAAATAAAGTGCCGAAAACAGGAATAGTACAAGGTTTATTATTTCCATTTAAAGCATTTACTTTACGTTGGAACTACTTTGTAAGCGCTTCATTAGCCGAGTTAAAATTACCCGGTAAAGTAAGTTTTCTAAACGGCAATCACCCACTGTACCGTTTGGTGTTTTTTGCTTTGGTGCTGCTGGCAACGTTTGCCATGCCTTTTTTTAGTGGCGATTTTGGAATGACCTGGGATGAGCGTCAGCATAACGATTATTCTCAACTTTCCTATAAATGGTTTGCCAGCCTGGGAAGCGATACCAGTGCTATTGCCGATTCTAAAAGCAGTGCCGACTATATACGCCAGGCATACCGTTATTATGGCGAGCAAATTAATACCGTGTCAGCTATTATATACACCACCTTTGATTTGCCCCCGTTTGAAACACGCCATTTTATCAATTCATTATATGGTTTAATAGGGGTTATATTTTGTGGTATGGCCGTTAAGCAACTAGTAGGCTGGCGAGGCGGTATATTAGCCATCTTGTTTATGGTTTTTAACCCCGGCTGGTTTGGTAATTCCATGAACAATCCTACCGATATTCCTTTTGCTTCCAGCTTTGCCATGTCGTTGTATTTTTTCATTAAAGTGTTAAAATCAATGCCAAAACCATCGCGCAGCAATTTAATTTGGTTAGCGCTGGCAGTTGGTTTGGGTATAGCTTCGCGTATTGGTGCCCTTTTAATATTGGCATATTTTGCCTTGTTTATAGGAGTACAATGGTTGTGGTTGTTTAAAGATAAAACACAAAAACCAATGGGTTTAATTCCTAACTATTTAAAAATATTTTTAACCGTAGCCATATTAGGTTACATATTTGGTATTTTACTATGGCCTTACGGGTTAAGCAATCCGTTTAAAAATCCGTTTATAGCATTTGCCAAAGCATCAGATAATTCATTTTATACCAATAACGTTGAAATATTTGAAGGCAAGCGTATGTATATGCTTTTACAGGCACCTTGGTATTATGTAATTAAATTTTTAGCCATAGGTAACCCTATTTATCTGTTGGCTGGCCTGGGTTTATTTATTGTTTTTATCAAATGGATTAAAGATAAAATAGGTATTGGCATGTCATTAATGCTGTTGTTTATGGTTGTGTTTCCTATTGCCTATGTAGAGTATTCAAATATTAATTATTACAATGGTTGGCGCCATTACTTGTTTATTGTTCCTTCATTGGTAGCTATTGCTGCCATTGCTTTTGATTATTTAATAGGCAATAACAATAAAATAATACAGTACGTTTCCTTGGTTGTTTTACTTGGTTTATTTGCCAAACCAACCTATTGGTTTGTGAAAAATCACCCCAATCAGTATGTGTATTTTAACGAACTGGTAGGAGGTATTAATGGCGCTTACGGTAATTATGAAACAGATTATTACTCAAACTCGTGTCGCGAAGCAGCCGAGTGGATTGCCAAACAGGATCCAAACAAAAAGGCGTTGGTTTGCATTAATAACGAGCCATTAACAGCTTCGTACTATGCCAACAAAATTAATCCAAATCTGCAGTTCCAATGGGTAAGAGAGTACGAAGAACAAAAACCTGAATGGGATTATTTAATTTTAACCACCCGTACCCATTCGAAAAATGAATTGTTAAATGGTTCATTCCCTCCAAAAGGTACCGTTTACACTGTAATGGCTGATAATGTTCCATTGGCCGCAGTAGTTAAACGCGAAGTTAACTATATGCCAATGGGCTATAAAACCTTAGATAGCAAACAGCTTGACTCAGCTGTTATGTACTTTAAAAAAGCTGTAGAGTGGGAGCCTAAGAGCGAAGAAGCACACCGCATGTATGGTTTTGCTTTAATGCTAACCAACCAGTTTGATGCAGCCGATAAAGAATTTGACCAGGCCATTGCCATATTCCCTGAAAACTATTCAGCCTACTCAAATAAATCCCTATTGTACTTTAATAAAAAAGAATACCAGAAATGTATTGATGCCAGTATAAAAGCTACTACCTATAAAAACAATACCACAGAGGCTTATTATTACTCAGCTTTAGCCTATTTAAATATGAATAATTACAATGGAGCTATAGAACGTTTAGAAACCGCATTAAAGTTTAATGGACAAACGCCTGAAATTTATTACTACTTAGGTAAGTCGTACGAAGCAGTGAACAATGCAACACAGGCTGCTTCTAATTTCGAATACTGCTTAGGTATGAATCCAAACTTTAAGCAGGCATGGGCCGATTTAGCCAACCAGTATAAAATACTTGGTAAAATGGACGGTTATGAATATTGTATGCAAAAGTTTAATAGCGTACCGTAACATCAAAAAACAAGTTTATTTCAATGTAAAAAAGACCTTTACTAAAGGTCTTTTTTGTTGAGCTACTCGGTTAATTATAAAGGTATTATTAAGATTTTGCGGTTTAATTGTAAAAAAAATAATACTTACTTGTGAAATAAAAAAAATTCAAGAAAGAAAACTTATAATTGTATAATTATGCCAGCAGCTATATCAAACGATATTAAAATTAGTGTTGAAACATCTTATCAGAACGATAAGGTAAACAATGCAGAAGGACACCATATGTTTGCTTATAGAATTACTATTGAAAACAAAGGTGAGTATACTATAAAGCTTTTAAGACGCCATTGGGATATCATAGATTCATTGGATGGATTTAGTGAAGTGGAGGGCGAAGGAGTGGTTGGTCAGCAACCCGTATTAGAGCCGGGAGAGCAATATACCTACGTTTCCGGTTGTGCTTTACAGGGAGAGTTTGGTAAAATGTTTGGTTATTATACCATGCAGCGCCAGATTGATGGAAAAGAATTTGAAGTTTTAATACCGGAGTTTATTATGATAGCTCCGTTTAAATTCAATTAACTTTCTACTCAAAAGTTAAAACCATTTTTAAATTACCGTTATTTTTAATCAGCCAAAAATTATCCGCATTGGCTAGAAACGCTTCTTCAACAGACTTAGGCATATTCAGTTTTCCATATTTTTTGTAATCCTGTTTACTCATTATAAATTCAATAGGTGTGCTTTCATCAATGGTTTTAAAACCAATCTTCTTAAAACTATCCCCATCACTAAAGTCCTTATCAATATAAGTCATTATATCGCCAGCAGTCTTTTCAGTGGCAAAATAGTTAATCAGTTTACTGAGCCCGCCCACTACCGTAAAATTACATTTATTACAATACCTGATTAGCTCAAACGAGCGCTTGTTTTCACTCAGTCTGTTCATTCGCCTGCCTTTGCTAAAAAGAGCCAAAGCCACCAGTTCATCTTTATAATATAATCCTATTTTATATGCTCCGCTAACATGGCCCAGTAAATGGTTTTCTTCAAAAAACAAACGAGCTTCATTGGCATCAATATGTTTTATTACACATTGGCGGGCATGAATTTTTTTGTTAAAACCTAAAACAGATTGGACCCTGGCTTTAATTAAATGAGGTTTGTAAACCAGTTCATCCAATGTAAATATTAACTGAACAGGAGTTGTATTGTTATTGATAAGTGCTACACGAAGCTGATAGTCGCTGATACTTAATTGAAAGGTAGTATTAGCATCCATTTCAATAAGCATTTTATGAAGCGTATCAACAGCTTTGGTAAGCATATTTAGTAGTAGAAATTAATCATTGTACCCGGCCTTGGCATAAAAAATTTATCGCTTAATTTTTCAAAAGGCCATTCTGGTTTAATGGCACTGGCCCTGTCAAAAAACACATTAAAATTAGTAAGCGGCACTGTTTTGATTTTTTGCTTACCGTAGGGCTTAAAGAAGTTTTCCCAATGGCCAATAATAACCTGTTTGGGTTTGGTTTGAGTAAGCAAATTCTGAGGTACACAATTAGTAAAGTTTGAAGAAGCAATTTGCATCAGGGCAATATCAACCGGGTGTTCTTCTAACAGTTTAGCATCTATCATACCATTATTTATTTCGCATCCATTCGTTTTATTTAATATACGGCACACTACCTTATTGTTTTCCATTACATCAATTAAAAAAGAATAATTATGCCCTTCCTTAAATTGGTGTGCATTCACTTTTTGTTTGGCATTGGTAAAACGTTTAAAATAGTTGCTATCGCAACTGCCCTTCATAATATGTATTTTTTTGTAGTGCGAAGCATGCGTAGAAGGAATAATAAGTACTCTCAAATTGCTGCTAATATAAACCCATTTATTTACAGAGTCTTTCTTTGCCCAGTTTTCGGCATTAACAAATTGATGAGGTTTTAAAAAATTTTGTAAAACGGCTTTACTCGAATTATCTCCATATATTTTAACGTCCGTTTTTACAGAGTCGCTTTGCAATAAATACGGTAAATCAAAAATATGATCATAGTGTGAATGGCTTATAAAAAAGGCATCAATATCCTTAAAGCTTATATTGTTTTTGTTGATATAAGAAGCGCCTGTATTAAAGTATTTGGGTTTAAATTGAATCTTACCACTACTTGTTTTGATAAAACTGTTGTTAGAAAAAAACGGATCAATACAAATAACATCAGTACCATATTTAATAATGTAATTATTACAACCTAAATACTGGATACTTACTTTATTATCCTTTGCTTTACCAATGCTATATTCTTTTATAGAGTCTTTGGTAAATATACCCAGCTTTTCATATTTTTTGGGATAGCGTGAACTGGCGCATTGCGAACTCACAAATACAATAACTAAGAATAAAATGATGTTTTTCATTGGGGTTCGCAAAGATATTTTGTTTTAAGCTTAATTAATTGCCGTTAGTCAAATAATTACCTGTATAATACAAAAAGACAGCACTTTGCATAAAGTGCAAAAAAAATGAAAATAGATTAGGTAGTGTGGTTAAATCTCATTTATTCGCATTACTAAAAAAATTTAACTATGAGCATTCAATCAATGATGGAAGAAATGACCAAAACAAGTGAAAAGCTTGTAAAAGGTTATGAAGTATTACAGAAAATAAAAGAAGTAGAAATAGGTACAACCCCTAAAGAGCTGGTATGGGAAAACGATTTAGTTAAACTATACCATTATAAGCGCGATACTCCTGCAAAAGTAAAAACACCTGTTTTGGTTTCTTTTGCTATTATGAACAGGCATGATGTGTTGGATTTACAACCTGATAGAAGTTTAATGAAAAAATTATTAGACGAAGGATTGGATATTTACATTATGGATTGGGGTTATCCTAAGCAGCAACATAAATACCTGACTATGGAAGATTATATTTTGGGTTTTATGGACGGTGCAGTTGATTACATACGCAAAACCACCAAAAATGATAAAATACACAAAATGGGTATTTGTCAGGGCGGAACATTCAGCACCATTTATGCTGCTTTGCATCCTGAAAAATTAAAATCGTTAACTGTTTATGTAACCCCTTACGATTTTAGCGATAAAGGTGTTTGCATGCTATACAAATGGACTAAAGACATTAATGTAGATGCCATGGTTGATAATTTAGGTATTATTCCGGCTGATATGTTAAATGCAGGCTTTAGCTCATTGAAACCTAGCATGGATGTAAGTAAATATTTTGGTGTAATGGATATGATGGATGATGAAGCCAAAATGTTAAACTTTTTACGCATGGAAAAATGGAAAGCTGATTGCCCTGATTTAGCAGGCGAAATGTTTAGAAAGTACATTAAAGACTTATGGAGAGACAATAAATTAATAAAAGGTGAGTTTGAATTAGGCGGTCGTAAAGTGGATTTGAAAAATGTAACCATGCCGTTTTTAAATATTTATGCTACCGAAGACAATATTATTCCTAATAGTTCAACCATTCCGGTAAATGATATAATCGGTTCAAAAGACAAAGAATTATATGCATTCCCTGGCGGGCATATAGGGGTATTTGTGGGAGCTAAATCGCAAAAAGAATTAGCACCTAAGGTAGCTGCCTGGGTAGCTTCCAAAAACTAAGCGGTATTAAAGAATTAATCATAAAAAAGGCTTTGCTCTCTTTAAGAGTAAAGCCTTTTTTATTAAATATTAACCAGATTTGAGTCTATTAAATACTTAAAACCAATTAAATAAAAAAAGCCAAAACTTACTAAGTTTTGGCTTTTTAGAAATAATGTATAGAAATTAGTCAATAATAACTGTACGCTCAGCGTTAGGCGATTTTACTTTAACTAATTGCGTATTTAATTTTATGCGTTGGTTACGTAAATCTGATTTAGTTTTATTTCTTCTGTCTTTTCTTTTTAAACGTGTGAACATGGTAGTTTTATTTTTATTGGGCGCAAATATATGCTTATTTCTCTTATTGTCAATTTAGTTTGTAAAAAAATTATTCTAAATAAAAGTCGGCAATTTGTTTGTAATGGTCTGTTTCATAGCAAAATAGTGAAAAGTTGTTGGCAATGAAATGAACGTTGAACTCAAAGTCCTGTAATTTCTGCGCCAATTTCTTCGTGGCTAACTTTGACTTTTTGGTGAAAGCTAAATCTAAATAAGGATGGTACGTTTCTGGTTCATCCGGCCCATAAACCAACCTTAACTGTATATCTAAATGAACCTTAAGTTGTTTTTGAATCTCTTTTAAAACGGGTTTTTCTAAAATATTTAATTGTATAGCCTTCTCATTATTCGAAAAACCATTTACTTCAATTTCGAACGAGCAGTGGTTTTGAGCAAATTTTTTCAAAGCATCAATTAATAAATATTCTTTTTTGCTATCCCAGCTGAAAGGCTCAATTAATATAATACAAGGTTGGAAATTTTGATTACACGGTATTTTGTGTAATAAAGCTAAATCTGCCTGTAATTGCTTTAATTTACCAAACGAAGGTTCAGGAGGAACCAACGCAATACAATACGAAACCGCATGCTGGTTAATAATACTTGAGTTCAAGAAAGGCTTAAATTTTGTTCGCTGCAATTATGCAACTTTTTAACATACGAAAGGATTATTTTATTTCAATCAGCATTAAAATTAGTGTGGTTTTTATTAATTAGTATTTACTTTACAGATAACAAATGTGAATAAAAGGTAAGCGCATAAATTTTTACAAAAAGTAATTTGCGTACCATAAATACTTATTAGCATAATGAACATTCATTTTATTTCAATAGGCGGTGCGGTCATGCATAATTTAGCCATTGCACTTCACAAAAAAGGATACCATATTACAGGCAGCGATGATGAAATATATGAACCTGCTAAATCAAGATTAGATAAATATGGATTACTACCGACCGAAATAGGTTGGAATTTGAATAATATTCATGAAGGCCTTGATGCTGTTATTTTAGGTATGCATGCCCGGAAAGATAATCCTGAAATGCTGAAAGCACAGGAACTGGGATTGAAAATATACTCATTTCCTGAGTATATGTATGAGCAGACAAAAGATAAATTACGTATTATAATAGGAGGTAGCCATGGTAAAACTACTACTACCGCTATGATTTTGCACGTACTTAATAAGTGTAATGTGGAGTTTGATTACCTGGTAGGCTCCATGCTGGAGGGATTTGAAACCATGGTTGGATTAAGCGATAAAGCTAAAATTGCTGTTTTTGAAGGCGATGAATATCTAACTTCAGCGCTTGATTTAAGGCCTAAATTTCATGTATACAAAGCCAACGTGGGTATTATAACCGGCATAGCCTGGGATCATATCAATGTGTTTCCTACGTTTGAAAATTATATTGAACAGTTTAAAATTTTTGTAGAGGATATTGACAGCAATGGTTCCATTATTTATTCGGCCAATGATAATGAAGTAAATAAACTGATAGAATCAGCCGATGTGAAAGCAACAAAAATACCTTATGTAACACCTCCGTTTGAAGTAAAGGATGGCGTAGTAAGTATTACTTATAAAGGAAAAAGCATTAACTTAAAAATATTTGGTACCCATAATTTACAAAACATGATGGCTGCCATGCATGCATGCGAAACTGCGGGTGTTAGCACAAATGATTTTATGGAGGCCATACAATCATTTACCGGCACAGCAAAACGTTTGGAAAAATTGTTTGAAAACCATGATACACTTGTTATACGTGATTTTGCACATGCCCCTTCTAAACTAAAAGCTACAGTAAATGCAGTAAGAGAATTAAACCCTGACAGGAAATTGATAGCTGTTTATGAACTGCATACTTTCAGTAGTTTAAACAAAGCTTTTTTACCCCATTATTTAAATACCATGCAACTGGCTGATGTGAGTGCGGTTTTATTCAGTAAGCATGCTTTGGAAATGAAAAAAATGCCTATGCTTTCCAACGAAGAAGTGGCTGCAGGCTTTGGTAATAATGTAAAAGTATTTACCGATAAAAATGAATTGAGAAA
Organism: uncultured Bifidobacterium sp.; assembly: GCA_964442045.1. Classification (GTDB taxonomy): domain Bacteria; phylum Bacteroidota; class Bacteroidia; order UKL13-3; family UKL13-3; genus JAAFJM01. The sequence goes on along the minus strand of CAYTWI010000034.1, from coordinate 14,916 downwards.
ATTTATTGAACAGCATTATACCAAAAAAGAAAATTTGTTGTTAATGAGTAGTGGCACTTTTGATGGAATGGATTTAACTTTTAATTAAATTGCCTTTAATTATTTCATTGCAATGGGTACTAAATGGTTTGCATATGCATTTGTTATTGTTAGTTTACTTTCAGCTAATAGAAAAGTATTAGCGCAAAATGGGGGACAAGGAATTCCGTGTAATAGCATTGAAAACAATATACCTGTTCCCTGGACTAATTTAAGAGAAGGCGATGTTGATTTTAGTAAAAGAATAGTACGCATTATTGATTTACGCGAAAAACAAAACCAGGTATTACAATACCCGCATAATGCCATTGCCGTACTCTTCTATAATGCCGTAAAAAGTAAGAAGCTTATTCCTTATAAAAACGACAGTTGTACTTCTATTTATACGGTAGAAGACTTTTTAAAGCTGGGTTCAGATACTGAGTTTGTAGAAAACCCGACAGACCCTAATAACCCTGATATAACGCAAATAGATACTGTAATCAATCAATTTGACCCATTGCGCAGCGTATATAAACTGCGTGTGGTTGAGGATTGGTATTTTGATAAAAAGCACAGCAGTTATAGTATTCGTATAATCAGTGTAGCACCTGTATTTAAAATGAAAGTAAGTGGTGTTGATTTAGGTGATCAGGATTTATGTGTATTCCGTTATTATTACAATACTGTCAATAAGAAAAATGATATCAGGAATTTGTTAGCTTCCAAATGTATTTATAACCGAAGAAACGATGCGGCTGTAATGAGTTTTGATGCCTTTTTTGAAGGACGCTACTTTTCCAGTTATATTATTAAAGTAAGCAACCAGCGCGATATTTTTATAAAAGAGCAATCAGAATACAAGGATAATGGAGTAGGGGCTATTTTAGAAAACCAATTACACCAGGAAGAGTTGATGAAAAGGGAAAGCGATAATTATGAAAATTAATAACTTGTTACCTTAATCAGCTTCGTAAGCACCAATACTTGTATTTGGGTTGTTTCTGAATCTATTGGTTACATCTACCTGGAATGTATTGATAAATAAACCGGCTCCGATACAAGGCGAGCCTGCTTTCAACCTAAAATTCCTTTTATTAAAATCAACAAACAAAGGGTCTGAATCAATTTGGTTATTGCTGATATCTGCTGTGTTTTGCAATATTTCATCTCTGAATAATACACTGCGGATATTATTAAAACTCATTTTACGCGTTCCGAATATACCGTTTTCATCCCTTATAAAATCTATTTCATCTTCATTGCTACCCCAGATAATGTTATTGCGTAAGTTATAGCTTAATGAAAATACAGTTATAACCTTCTTTGCATCAACATAAGGCGTATTGCTTAATACCACACTGGCATTTCGCCTGGCTTGCGAGCCACCTAAGCCTGCAAAAGTGTTAAAGGTAAGATCATAATCGCCACCATATTCACCTATAAAATTGTATTGACCGCAATGACTTACCACATTGTTGTCCAGTTTAACCTGTGCTGAATAACATAACACACCAACCGCACTCATATCACGTATAATGGTTTGGCTCATGGTTAATTTAGGATTGGAGTTTTGAGAAACTGAATCAACTCGCACTCCAATGAATCCATTTTTTATAACAGCCCCTTTAATTTTATTATCCTTACTGATGGATAGCAAATGAATGCCCTGCCACTGGCCCGGTACTTCTTTATAATCATCATCGAGTCTGTCGCCTTGTAATACCACCGGTTTATCGGCAGTGCCATCAATATTTAAAGAGCCATTTACAAATATGCTGGAGCCAACATGGCTGTATACTGTTACGCCCGGGTTCATTTTTAAGGTTGATGTACTTGGTACCAATATGGAGTTATAAATTACATACGGTTTATCTTCGGTCCAGGTAATTGTGGTATTTTCAGGTAAAATAGAATCACGTAAAAAGTGAGCATCCTGTCCCCAGGCAACTAACTTTACATTTTGCGTTTTACCATTGGTATTAAATAAAATGCTATCATACACCACAAAAGGTGTATTCTGATTGTTCTGGTTAATGTAAGCCTGCACAAAAATATAAATACTGTCTTTTCCTCTTATCTCTACCTCATTAATGGTTTGCGATACACCACTGCCCGAAATACCATCGGCATTTAGTTTAAACACGCCATATTGATTGCCAGCCAAACTAATACTTGTTTTGACTGCATTTTCATTGGGGTTTACTACTCTTAGCTGTAACGTAATTGATTTGGGTAAACCAATCATGGCACTGTCTTTTAAGGAAAAAATGGTATCAAAATTTAAAGTATCAGTACTAAAATTAAGCGAAACCGGTGACGATGTAAACTCATCATCTTTACGACAGCTATTAATGAGCAGAATTAAAAATAAAAAATAAATTATATATTTCATTGGCTAATTTTATAGGGAGTAACGTTCAATAATCCAATTTGGTACATTTTCAGCCCGGCCTGTTTGTATATTTATCATGGTGTGAATAAAATGACCGGTATAACTTTCTTTACCATTACTTTTCAATATCTGAAAGCCAACTTTACAGCTATTACCTTCCATACTATCCAACCAGGTAATTATTTTACAGGTCTCTCCTAAAAGCAACGAGCGTTTAAAATCCATTTGTGCACTTTTAAGTACCCAGTTAAAACCACTTTTTAAAAACTCATCCATGCTCATTTTATAACAACGCTCCATTTGGTCAAAGCGGGCAAACAATACATAATCCATGTACTTGCTGCTGTGAACATGGTTGTTCATGTCAATGTCGTCAGGTCTTACAGTTAAAATTGTTTCGTACTTATTGGTGTTTAATGTCATTAATTTGGATTGAAACTTAGTTTTATAATGTAATTGATTAGAAAGGCAAAGACTATTTACAACCACAATTACTTTCGCCACAGTTATTGCTTTTAACTGATTTACGCAGTGATTTAAACATGTAAAATACAGCTGAGCAAAACAGCACGCCAACTATTATGTATTGTATCATGATCAGTTTTTTAAATAAGGATTGTTTTCTTTTTCCGCTTTTACGGTGGTTTTAGGTCCGTGTCCGCTAAATAGAGTTGTTTCGTTTGGCAAGGTAAATATTTTTGTTTGAATACTTTGTAACAATGTAGTTAAATTACCTCCCGGCAAATCGGTTCTGCCTATGCTGTTTTGCATAATTGCATCGCCAACAATGGCAATACCGGCCTCCTTGCAATAAAATGTAATGCTGGCTATGGAATGACCGGGCGTAAGCAAGCAGGTTAACTGTTGGTTTCCGAACGAAATAACACTGCTTTCATCTATAAAAATTAAGTTTTCAGGAACCTGTAATGGAGGCATGTTAAACATGGTTGTCCAACGTGCTGTATCCTTATAGGTGAATATTTCATCCTTATGTAAATACAGGCCCAGATTAAACCTGTTTATCAAATACTCATTGCCTAAAATATGATCAATATGGCAATGGGTATTGAGTATTTTTACCGGATTTAATTCTTTCTGTCTTATAAATGAAAGTAATTCTTCCACTTCATTTTTATAGTAACATCCGGGGTCTATAATTACGGCTTCTTTGGTTTCGTCAAATAACACATAAGTGTTTTCTGCAAAATCATTAAAGGTAAATTGTTTAAGCGATAGCATAAGTAAAGTTTAATAAGTGCGTTGTTTCCAAATCATTTTTACGGGTAAAACAAAAAACACCATGGTGCTGAATGTATTGGCTATTGAATACAATTCAAATGAAAAAAATGCTCTCCAATGGAGCTTGTATTTCACCCTGTAACTTAAAAATAAAATAACAATAGTTTGCAGAGCCAGTTTACAAATCCAAAGCGCTAAAGCATTTTTTGTATTGAATATAAATAACACAATAAGCAATGGGTAGAATGAGGCTAACAAAGCAAAAATAGTTTGCCAGATAAAAGGCAACTCTTTAGCTCCGATAAGCCAGCGTTTACGTTGGTGTAAAAACGGGACAAGCTGTGCTTGTGGTTTTGAAATGTTTAAACTTTTTGCTTCCATTATGTTTACACTTTCATAGCCTTTGGCGCGTATCTGCGTAAATAATTTAAAGTCTTCGGTTACACTAAAATCAAACTTTTCATAACCACCCGTGGCCAGATAGGCCTGTTTGGTAAAAGCCATATTGTTTCCTACTGCTGTACTTTTTAGTCCTAATTTATCAAAAGCTATGAGTAAGCCCGAAAAATACAACCAGTCAATACCCTGCAACTGACCAAACCAGTTTTTGGCCTGCACGACTGTACTACCCGAAACAATGCCCACTTTTTCATTTTCAAAATAAGGCAATAAACTGTTTATCCAACCCGGTTTTACTACAATATCAGCATCGGTAACAAAAATAATATCGTTTTTGCTTTCGTGTATTAAATGGGCTAAAACATTGGCTTTGGCTCTGGCTTTACCCAGATTTTTATCAATGTTTATGAGTTTAAAGTTAGGCTTATCGGCAATAAATGTTGCTACCAGTCCGGCAGTTTCATCTGTTGACTGGTCGTTACCTATCAGTACTTCGTATTTATCAGTTGGGTAATTGAGTTTTTCAATAGACTTTAAACAGGCTATAATATTGGCTGCTTCGTTACGGGCAGGAATTAAAATGGAAACAGGTAGTAAAGGTTCCTTTGCGTAAAATGTAGGTTTGTTTAAATCAATATTTACCAGCGAAATAAAGAGTGCTATTTGCAGGCAGATAAAGCCAAAAAGTAAACAGGTTGCAGTTATTTCCACTGCCTGCAAATAAAAATAATTTTTACAATCTATTTTGTTTTTATTTAATGCGTTGAAAATGTGTGTTTTTAAGGCTTTGCCCTTTATATTATAAAACTTGGCAGCCTGCTTAAAATTTATATTTTTGCAATCCTTTTACTAGTAAACTATTTAAAAAACGAATAATTATAATAATATGAAGAAAATTGCATCAGTAACACTGTCAATTCTTACCTTATCTATTTCAACTCAACTTGTTGCTCAAAAAAGTAAAAAAGCTACTCCCGTTGTTGCTGCTCCAAAAGTAGTAGCAGAAGTAAAACCAAACCCTGTTGTTTTTACTTATGGCTCAGATACTGTTTTTAAAAATGAATTTGAAAGATTGCTTTATAAAAACAAACCTAATAAAGACAAGCCAACAGAAAAGGATGTTCGTGAATATTTAGATTTATACATTAACTTTAAACTGAAAGTAAAAGAAGCTAAGTTAATGCAATTGGATACCAACCCTAATTTTAAAAGTGAGTTAGGTGGTTACAGAAAACAATTAGCCAATCCTTATTTAACTGATAAAAAAGTAAGTGAATCGTTAATGAAAGAAGCATACGAGCGTATGAAAACGGAGATTAACGGTAGCCATATATTGTTGTTTTGTAATGAAAATGCAAGCCCTGCTGATACTTTAGCTGCTTACAATAAATTAATAGATTTAAGAAAACGTGCTTTAAAAGGCGAGAACTTTGATTCATTGGCAAGCAAATATTCTGACGACCCTTCTGCTAAAAAACAAGGTGCTAAATTAGGATGGTACACCGTATTCCAAATGGTTTATCCATTCGAAAACCAATCATACAAAACCAATAAAGGCGATATTTCAATGCCTTTCCGCACACAATTTGGTTACCATATTTTAAAAATTAACGATAAACGTCCGGCAAGAGGTGAAGTAAAATTAGCCCATATTATGATTCGTACACCATACGAAGCAGCACCTGAGCAGATTATGGATGCACAACACAAAATTGATTCAATCTATACGCAATTAAACAGCGGTGAAGACTTTGGTAAACTGGCAGAAAAATATAGCCAGGATGAGGGAAGCAGCAAAAATAAAGGTGAAATGAACTGGATTGCCAGTTTAAGCGGTTATCCTGAAGAATTCAAAGATGTAGCATTTACCTTATCAGTTAACCAGGTTTCAAAACCATTTAAAACCAATTTCGGATGGCATATTATTAAATTATTAGATACACGTCCTTTAGGTGAATACAAAGATGTACTGGATGTAATTAAACAAAAAACCAATAAAGACACCCGCTCTGAAAGCTCAAAAGCAGCTGTAGTGGCACGTGTTAAAAAAGAGAACAATTACAAAGAAACCCCGGCTAACTTAAAAGCGTTTGCTGCTACCTTAGATTCAAGCTTTATTAATGCAACATGGACTTACGATGAAGAGAAAATAAGCACCAATCCATTGTTTACCATTGGCACGGCTACCTATACCGTTAAAGATTTTGCCTCTTATGTAAAAGCCAATCAACAACCATTAGAAAAAGCGTCTATACAAATGACCGTGGCAAATATGTTTCGCCAGTGGGCCGATAACAAATGTATTGCTTATGAAGAAAGTATTTTAGATACCAAATACGAAGATTTTAGAAATGTAATGCAGGAGTATAATGATGGTATTTTATTGTTTGACTTAACCGACAAAAAAGTATGGACTAAAGCAGTATCGGACACTATTGGTTTAGATAAGTTTTATGAGGTCAATAAAAATAATTATAAATGGAAAGACAGAGTTTCGTATGCAGTTTACACTTGTGTTGACGATAATACCAAAAAAGAAGCTGTTAAAATGCTTTCTAAAGGCAAATCACGCGAGCAGGTATTGGCAAAACTAAACAAGAAAAACCCTACTGCAGTAATGGTGAAAGATGTGAAATCAGAAAGAACTGATGCCACTGCCGATAAATTATGGGAGCAAAAAGGTGTTGTTGATATTGCCAATATGGATAACAACTTTAAATTCTATTATGTAAACGGTGTTGTTGGCAGCGAAGTTAAAACTTTAAAAGAAGCAAGAGGTGCCGTTACCAGCGAATACCAAAACCAGTTGGAGAAAGATTGGATTAAAGAATTGCGTAGCAAATACAACATTACTGTGGACGAAGCAGTAGTAAAAAGTTTATACCAGTAACAAAATGCTCCTTGTGAGCGTTTGAATGATGAAATAATAAAAGTAAGCGTGTTTAAAATAATAAAATTTAATTTTCTTTTTGCATTTATTGTACTGGCTGCAATAAGTAAGGCACAACCCGGCAGTGGTGAAACCATTGATGGGATTGTGGGTGTTTTTGCTGATAAAATTATTTTGCATTCAGAAATTGAATTTGAATACCAACAATTCAGAAAAGAATACCCTGAACGTGTTACCGATAGTTTACGTTGTGATATTTTAAGACAAAAATTAACAGAGAAATTATTGGCTACAAAAGCAGAGGTTGATAGTTTGCCTTTAAGCGAAGACCGCATAGAAGGAGAGTTAGAACAACGTATTCAGTATTTTGCAAGGCAGTTTGGTGGCGATAAAGGTTTGGAAGAGTTCTACGGTAAAAGTATCAGCGAAATAAAATCAAACTACCGCGAAAAAATAAGAACCAGTTTATTGGTGCAGGAAATGCAGCAAAAAATACTGAAGGATATAAAAATTTCTCCTACCGATATAAAAACATTTTTTAATTCCTTAGAGAAAGATAGTTTGCCTTATTACAGTGCCGAAGTAGAAGTGGCACAAATTATAATAGAGCCTAAAGTATCGAAGGAAGCAAAAGACATAGCTTTGCAAAAAGCTACCGAGTTAAGAGAGCGTTTATTGAATGGTGATAATTTCAGAACCATTGCTAAAATTTATAGTGATGACAAAGGGAGTGCTATTCAGGGGGGAGAGTTAGGATTTTTTGGAAGAGGCATGATGGTTCCGGAGTTTGAAGCAGCAGCTTTTAAAACACCTCAGGATAGTATTTCGCGTATTGTTGAAACCAAGTTTGGTTACCACATTATTCAGCCTATAAAACGTAGGGGAGAAGAGGTAAATGCACGCCATGTATTGATACGCCCGCAAATTTACAGAGCCGATATAGATTTAGCGAAACAACGCATTGATTCAGTAATTAACCTGATAAAAATAGACACCCTTACTTTTGCAGATGCTGCCAAAAAGTTTAGTACCGATAAACGTTCAGCTGCGCGTGGTGGCTATTTAACAGATGGTTCTGCAGGTAATACTAAAATTCCTGTTGATGAATTGCCTAAAGATGTTTTCCTGAATATACAAGGTTTAAAGCCCGGTGAAATGACCGAGCCTGAATTAACAACTATACAAAGCCAAACAGGCGAACCAATAAAAGTATGGCGTGTTTTATATTTAAAATCAGAAAGCAAACCGCATATAGCCAACTTAAAAGACGATTACCAGAAAATGCAAACAGCAGCCGAAGAAGATAAGAAAAATAAAACCCTGGCACGCTGGATTGATAAAAACCGTAAACAGTTTTATGTTCACATTGCCGATGAATATAAAACATGCCCGAGCTTAGAAGCATGGCAAAGTAAAACAACTCAATAAAACCATAGCAACATGCAATTTAATAACGATGTAGAAGCTGCAAATGCTTTGCACCAAAAATATACCGAGTTAAAAAAAGAAATTGGGAAAGTAATTGTTGGGCAGGATTACGTGGTTGAATCATTGCTTATCTCCATTTTTAGTAATGGACATACTTTAATGATTGGCTTACCGGGCTTAGCCAAAACATTATTGGTTAAAACCTTAAGCCAGGTTTTAGATTTGGAGTTTAACCGTATTCAGTTTACACCCGATTTAATGCCAAGTGATATAACCGGTTCGGAAATTCTGAACGAAAAGCGTGAATTCCAGTTTTTGCGCGGCCCTATATTTGCCAATATTATTTTAGCAGATGAAATAAACCGTACGCCTCCTAAAACGCAGGCTGCTTTGTTAGAAGCTATGCAGGAAAAGTCAGTTACTATAAATGGTCAGTTGCACCATTTACCTAACCCATTTTTTGTATTGGCAACGCAAAATCCTATTGAACAGGAAGGAACGTATGCATTGCCGGAAGCGCAGCTAGACCGTTTTATGTTCAATGTATTATTAGACTATCCGAGTTTTGCAGAAGAGGTTGAGATTATAAAATCAACCACCAGTAATAAGACAGTAGAGTTGAATAAAATATTACACGGACAGGAAATATTGGCATTTCAAAACCTGGTGCGTAAAACACCGGTAGCAGATAATGTAATTGATTATGCCGTTAAGTTAGTAAGTAAAACCCGTCCGCAAAGCGAGTGGGCTACTGATGAAATAAAAAAATACGTAGACTTTGGAGCAGGTCCGCGTGCCGGGCAGTTTTTAATTATTGGCGCCAAAGCACATGCTTTAATACATGGCAAATACTCACCTGATGTAGAAAATGTAAAAGCAGTAGCATTAAATATACTACGCCACCGTATGATTAAGAATTACCGTGCCGAAGCAGAAGGCATTAAAATAGAAAAATTAATAGAAGGAATATTATAAAAAAGAGCACCGCGAGGTGCTCTTTTTGTTTATTATTATCAGTTCAATAATTGTGACTATTCACATTATTTTCTGCTAATAAATATACTTTTGTTCCTCAAATTCAATTAGGTTTGAACCCATATGAAAGTAGGCATTTTTTTTGGAGGCAATAGCCGCGAACGTGAGGTATCATTTGCCGGAGGGCGCACTGTTTATGATAACTTAGACAAAACGCTTTTTGAAGCCATTCCCATTTTTGTTGACAGTTTCAATAACTTTATTTTGTTGGACTGGCAGTTCATTTACAAAGGTTCTATCCGCGATTTTTATCCTCCCGTATCAGCCTTAAAAAAACAACAACACGATATTCAGATATATGCAGAAAATATTCCTGCTGCACATAAAGACAATGGTGAATCATTGATCAAAAAAATAGGTAAACGTGTTAAACCTGAAGAGCTGAAATCAATGATTGATTTTGCTTTTTTAGCGTTACACGGTGCTAATGGTGAAGATGGAACTATACAAGGTTTATTGGAGTTTTTAGATATACCCTATAGCGGATCGGGTATTATGCCAAGCGCTTTGGGCATGAACAAACGTTTACAAAAATCGTTGATGCAAAGTGCCGGAATGAATATACCCAAATACTTTTCGTTTCATAAAACTGAATTAAGTAATCTAAAAAAAGTATACAATACAGTAAAGGAACAGGTAGGTTTACCCTTTGTGGTAAAACCCGCCAATCAAGGTAGCTCGGTTGGTGTAAGTGTTATCAGCCACGATGATTTTACAGCTTTTGAAGATGCTGTTTTAAAATCATTCTTTATACAGGACATTGTAAAAACAGATTGGATTGGTAAAGATGAAAGACAAAAGATACAATTCATTCAAAAAATTACCGATGTAAAAGAAGGTATAGGTTTACCTGCATTGCATAACAATGAAATTATATACCATCCCGATGAGTTATGGGCTTTGCTTGATGAAACATTTACTACAAAAGCAAAAACCAAGTCAACTAAACAAGCAGTAAGCATACGTCTAGAAAGTATTTACAGCGAAACAGAATGTTTAATTGAAAGTTTTATTGAGGGGAGGGAGTTTAGCTGTATCGTATTGAAGAATGAAGACGGTTCAGCAGTAGCACTACCGCCAACAGAGATTGTAAAAGGCAAAGAAGTATATGATTACCGCAGTAAATATTTACCGGGCTTAAGTCGTAAAATTACACCTATTGATATTGAAGAGAAAAAGATAGAAGAGATAAGAAAAGCATGTGCGCATTTATTTAACTTTTTCAGTTTTCATGTGTATGCACGTATTGATGGATTCATTAATAAAGAAGGTAAAATATTTTTAAATGACCCTAATACCACCAGTGGTATGATGCCTTCCAGCTTCTTCTTTCACCAGGCCGCAGAAATAGGATTAAACCCCTCACAATTCTTAACATATATTATCCGTACCTCTTTGGCTGAAAGAGCAGAGTCACAACAGGTGCATTTTCATCACCGCATGCTGTTGCAATATTTAGATGCAAAAATTGCTGCGAACAAGACAGGAAAATCAAATAAAAAACGAGTAGCTGTATTTATGGGAGGTTACTCAACGGAGCGTCATATATCAGTGGAGAGTGGCCGTAATATTTACGAAAAGTTAGCTTCATCAGCCAAATACCAGCCATTCCCGGTGTTTGTAACAGGTAACGATAAAGCACATGAATTATGGTTGTTGCCTATTAATGTGATGTTGAAAGACAATGCAGATGATATTAAAGAAAAACTATCGCACTTTAAACGTGCTGCCATCATTGATAAGATAATTAAAGAATGTGATGCCATTATAAAAAAATATGGCGATGCGGAGGCACAATTATTCGCTCCGCGTAAAATTGATTATAAGGAATTGAAAAAAATGGCCGATGCTGTATTTATAGCTTTGCATGGTCGCCCTGGTGAAGACGGAACTGTTCAAACCTATCTGAACAAACTGAAGATTCCATACAACGGAAGCGATGTAGAAAGCAGCAGGATTACCATTAATAAATACGATACCAATGAGCTATTGAAAAAACATAAGATACTCATAGCAGAACATATGTTGGTTCAGCAAAAAGACTGGAAAAAAGACAGGGCACAGGTTATTAAGGAAATTGAGAAGATAGGTTTCCCTTTAATTGCCAAACCTGCCGATGATGGCTGCAGTAGTGCGGTTAAAAAAATTAAATCGGTTGATGATTTAGTAAATTATGCAGAAGGTGTTTTTAGGAATGCTGAAATAATGGATGCTTTATTGGCTGATAAGCTGGGCTTGAAACCAAAAGAGGAGTTCCCAATGAAATCGTACTTTTTGGTAGAGAAATTTGTAGAGAAGGGCAATGCCAAACACTTTTTAGAAGTAACAGGCGGATTGCTTACACACTATAAAAAAGGCAAGCTGGAGTATGAAATGTTTGAACCTAGTGAAACATTGGCCGAAGGGGAGATCCTTTCATTAGAAGAGAAATTTTTAGCGGGACAAGGCCAAAACATTACACCAAGCAGGTTTAGCACCAATGCTAAAAGCCAGAAAGAAATAAGCTTAAAAGTGCGTGAGGTATTAAAGAAAACAGCCAAAGTTTTACATGTAGAGGGTTACTGCCGTATTGATGCATTTGTGAAAATATTTGAAAAGAACAGGGTAGAAGTAGTCATTATTGAAATTAACTCATTACCGGGTATGACACCTGCTACTGCTATTTTTCACCAATGTGCTTTAAACAATTATAAGCCTTATGAGTTTATAGATAGCATATTGGAGTTTGGTGCAAAACGAATGGGTATTAAATAAAAAGGGTGATGAATATAGCAGACATAAGAATAGACTATACTTTAAAAAGTTTTGATGAAAACGATTTAGAAAAAAATCCTTTTGATCAGTTTAAATTATGGTTTGACGAAGCATTGAAAGCGGAAGTAATGGAGCCTAATGCCATGACATTAGCAACGATAGGAGAAAATGATTTTCCTGCGGCAAGAATTGTTTTATTGAAAGGAATTGAAGAAAACGGATTGGTGTTCTTTACCAATTTTGAAAGTAATAAGGGTGTTCAGCTAGCCAAAAATAATAAAGCTGCGTTGGTGTTTTTCTGGCCTGAATTACAAAGACAAGTGCGTATTGTTGGCCATGTGGCTAAAATACAGGATGAGCAATCGGATTTATATTTTAACAGCCGCCCTTTAGGCAGCAGAATAGGCGCTCATGCTTCTCCTCAGAGCAAAGTCATTGCCAACCGTAAACTATTGGAAGAAAGCGTAAAAAAAATGGAAGCGTTATTTGCCAAAGAACCTCTTTTACGCCCGACTAATTGGGGTGGTTATATAGTAACACCTATCAGTTTTGAGTTTTGGCAAGGCCGCAGCAGTCGTTTACACGACAGGTTTTTGTTTGAATTAACCTCTCCCAATAATTGGAAAATAAACAGGCTGGCTCCTTAATTGTTTTTATTTCTTAGTAAGATTAATTAGCGAAGTCCGATAGTTATCATACCTACTGTATTTGTTTGACTTTGCTTGAGAATTCACATTGTATTAAAACATAAAAAACGACTATCTTTTTTGAATAGTCGTTTTTTATGTTTAGTTGTTTAATTTTTAATCAGTTTCTGATTGTAGCTATTACCAATATTATCAACTATTGTTATTAAGTAAACACCCGATTTTAAAATGCTTGCATCTATATCAGTTTTACTGGAACTGATTATTTCGTTACCTACCAAATCGTAAATTATAGCTTTATCTAATTTTAAATTATTTAATAACGTAATATGTATGGTTTCGTTAAATGGATTTGGATAAATAATTATCTGATTATTTGTTTTTAATTCATAGATTCCTGTACCAGGCGATACATTAACTACTAGTAATTTTTGAATTCCAACGCAACCTAAATCAGAAGTTTCTGTAACCTTTATAGTATCAATACCGGTAGTTAACCATTTAATTCTAATTTTATTAGAACCTGTTCCTGATTGAATAGTTGCTCCAGTTACAAACCAATTGAATACAGAGCCAATTGCTCCTGTTACTGAATAAGAAGCAGTATCTAACTTAGTTACATTTGTTAAGCCTAGAATATTACTGGTATTTGGTGTTGTATTAACAGTTAAATTTAAAGTTGCTGAACTATCACAACCTACTGAGTTAGTTAAACCTGTTTTTGTTTGTGTTCCCGCTGCATTAAAAATTAATCCATTCCAAGAATAAGGTAGTGCGCTAGGACAAATGCTTATATTATTTGTTGATGTACTTGTTGGTTTTACTGTTAAATTTAAAGTTGCTGAACTATCACAACCTACTGAGTTAGTTAAACCTGTTTTTGTTTGTGTTCCTGCCGCATTAAATATTAAACCATTCCAAGAATAAGGTAGTGCGATAGGACAAATGCTTACATTATTTGTTGATGTACTTGTTGATTTAATAGTTAAGGTTAAGGTTGCTGAACTATCACATCCAACTGAATTGATTAGACCTGTTTTGGTTTGTGTTCCTGCTGTATTAAATGTTAAACCATTCCAAGAATAAGGCAAAGCACTTGGGCAAATGTTTATGTTATATGTTGATGTACTTGTTGTTTTTACCGTTAAATTTAAAGTTGCTGAACTATCACAACCAACGGAATTGATTAAACCAGTTTTGGTTTGTGTTCCAGCTGTATTAAATGTTAAACCATTCCAAGTATAAGGCAAAGCACTTGGACAAATGCTTACATTATTTGTAGATGTACTTGTTGATTTTACTGTTAAGTTTAAAATGGTAATACTATCGCAATTAACCAAATTGGTTAAATAAATGGTGTCAGTTTTGGCAGCATTGTATGTTCTCCCATTCCAAGAATAAGGCAATGAACTAGGACAAATATTTATATTGGTTACAGAGGTACTTGTTGGTTTAACAGTTAAGTTTAAAATAGTAATACTATCGCAACCAAACAAATTGGTTAAATAAACGGTGTCTGTTTTAGCAGCATTGTATGTTCTCCCATTCCAAGAATAAGGCAGTAAACTTTGACAAATGCTTATATTATTTGTTGATGTACTTGTTTGTTTTACCGTTAGTTTTAATATTGTAATACTATCGCAACCTAAGGTATTGATTAAATAAACGGTATCTGTTTTGGTTGTATTGTATGTTCTGCCATTCCAGAAATAAGGCAATGAACTAGGACAAATGCTTATATTGCTAATGGATGTACTTATTGATGTTACATTTACTACACCGCTTGCCATCACATTTTTTGTAGGTGCACCTGTTGAAGTAAAAACTATATTGCCACTTGGTGAACCACTTACCGAACTTGTTAAGCGTATAAATATATTAGTAGTACTTACGATACCAGACATATGCGTTAAGTTAACACTGTTTCCAAAACCAGAACCAGAAGTAGTACTTACTTCAAAACCAATTGGAACTGTTACGACTATATTAGCTGTTAAACCTATTCCACTTACTGTAAGGGTTTGTTGCGCAGATGTTTTACCTGTACATGCAATAAAAGGATTTAATAATCCAACTGTGGTAATTGTTGGTGGAAACTGAGGGTTATTTCG
>CAYTWI010000033.1:0-31855 GCA_964442045.1 uncultured Bifidobacterium sp. | reverse complement strand
CCGGTTTCGGTGTAAATAAAACAGGTGAAGCTGTTTATTTGGATTTTGCTTTTAACATGAAGTATAAATACGGTAAGCAAGTAGCTACCTTAAAACATATTTCAAACCCTACTGAAGAGCAATTAACTGAATTTGGACACGAAGTAGTGAAAGAAAAATACGGTAACTTGTTTGACATGTACAAACAAATTACCGGTGTTGACCCATATAAAAACCCAATGATGATTTACCCTGCAGTACATTATACCATGGGTGGTCTTTGGGTTGATTATAACTTAATGACAACAGTTCCTGGTTTATATGCTTTAGGTGAGGCTAATTTCTCTGACCACGGTGCTAACCGTTTGGGAGCATCAGCTTTAATGCAAGGCTTAGCCGATGGTTATTTTGTAATTCCTTATACTATCGGTTCTTATCTGTCGAACGAAATTAGTGTAAAACCTATTTCAACCGACCACGAAGCTTTTGTAACTGCTGAGAAGGAAGTGAGTGATAGATTGAATAAGTTATTAAGTATTAAAGGAACTAAGCCGGTTGATTATTTCCACAAGCGTTTAGGTAAAATTATGTGGGATAAATGTGGTATGGCTCGTAATGTAGAAGGTTTAACCTGGGCTATTTCTGAAATTCAAAAAATCAGAGAAGAGTTTTGGAAAGACGTTCGTGTACCGGGTGATGCCAATGAGTTTAATCCTGAATTAGAAAAAGCTGGTCGTGTAGCTGATTTTATAGAATTAGGTGAACTAATGTGTAAAGATGCTTTAGAGCGCAACGAAAGTTGTGGAGGTCACTTCCGCGAAGATCACCAGACGGATGAAGGTGAGGCAAAACGCGATGACGAAAACTACAAATACGTAGCTGCCTGGGAGTATAAAGATTTAAGTAATTGGTCTTTACACAAAGAAGAATTAGTTTACGAAAACATTAAAATTGCGCAACGTAGCTATAAATAAGAAACAAGTTAATTGCTGACAAGGCTAAATCCTGTCAGCCATAATCACCATTAACAAAAAAATTAAATAAAATGAGCGGAAATATGAATATCAACTTGAAAGTTTGGCGTCAAAAAAATGGCAAAAGCCAAGGTAAATTAGTTGATTACAAAGTAGAAGGTGTATCGCCTGATATGTCATTCCTTGAAATGTTTGACGTGTTAAATGATAGATTAGTAAGTGAAGGTAAAGAAGAACCTATTGCTTTTGATCACGATTGTAGAGAAGGTATTTGTGGTATGTGTAGTATGTATATCAATGGTCGTCCACATGGGCCAAACCAGGGCGTTACTACCTGCCAGTTACATATGCGTAGTTTTAAAGATGGTGATACTATTGTGGTAGAACCATGGAGAGCTGCTGCATTCCCGGTTATAAAAGATTTAGCGGTAGACCGCTCCGCATTTGACAGGATTATCGCTTCTGGTGGATTTATTTCAGTAAATACAGGAAATGCGCAGGATGCAAATAGTTTACCTATACCAAAGGATGATGCAGATGAAGCATTTGCAGCTGCAGCTTGTATTGGTTGTGGAGCATGTGTAGCAGCATGTAAAAATTCATCAGCTATGTTATTCGTATCAGCCAAAGTTTCACAATTGGCTTTATTACCACAAGGAGCACCTGAACGTAGTTCACGCGTATTAAATATGGTGGCTCAAATGGATAATGAAGGTTTTGGTGCCTGTACCAACACTGGTGCTTGCTCAGCCGAGTGTCCTAAAGAAATATCATTAACCAATATAGCACGTTTAAACAGAGAGTATTTAGTAGCCCAGTTGACTTCTAAATAAATAAAAAAGAAACTATATTTTAGGAAATCCATTAACAATAATTTTACTGTTAATGGATTTTTTATTTACATAAAGTGCAACAAAAAGTGCTAATTTGCTGACAAATATTTTATCAAAACTATTCAAGTGATTAAATTTACTAATAAGTGTAAATTACTACTATTCCTATTACTGTTGTTTTCAACAAGTAATTTATTGGCTACTCATTATAGGGCAGGTGAAATTGTTTTTAGAAATATATCAGGCTTAAATTACGAAATAATTGTTTATACCTATACCGATCAATTTGGTGCAGGTGACCCGAGCACAGATGGCATAACTGTTGATTTTGGCGATAACACGACAGAAAGAGTCCCAAGAACTTCATTTGATATTTTAAATCCGAATCCTAGTTATGGAGTAAAACGTAATGCTTATAAAACAACTCATACATATAAAGGTGCGGGTGTTTTTGTGGTAAGTATTTCTGACCCAAACAGGGTTGATGGTATTAGGAACATCAATGATGGTAATTCAGTTAATATTCCATTCAGCGTGCAGTCTCAGATTATTATTGATGCAGGTTATACCAATCAGTCGCCTATATTACTTTCAGTGCCTATTGACAGGGGTTGTGTTGGAAAAGTATTTGTGCATAATCCAAGTGCTTATGACCCGGATGGCGATAGTTTGGTATACGAAATAAGGGCCCCGAACATTGGTCCCAATATGCCCGTACCTGGTTTTACCATACCTGAAACATCCGATTCGTTTACCATAAATCAATTTACAGGGCAATTAACCTGGGGAACTCCTAAATTTGCCGGTTTTTACAATATAGTTATTCGTATAAAAGAATACAGACGTAATGGTGTTATACAACCCATATTGGTAGGTTATGTTGACAGGGATATACAAATAAGAATATTACTGTGTACTAACAATCCACCAATTATAGCATCAATGACTAATGCTTGTGTAATAGCAGGAGATTTATTGGAAAAAAATATTTCAGCCAAAGACAATGATGCAGGCAACGTAATAACTTTAACCGGTTTTGGTGGGCCTTTTGCCCAAAAAAGCAGCCCTGCTTTTACACTACCATCAGTTGCATTGGGTAATCCGGCCGGATTTTTATTCAGATGGCGTCCGGCCTGTACTTCTATCAGAGCTGATTCTTTTCAAGCTGTTTTCAGAGCTATTGATAATGGAGATCCTGTTCCTTTGACCGATGTACAATCGTTTAAAATAAAAGTAAACGGCCCGGCCCCGCGTAATTTAACCGCTGCTATTCAAGACAATGGCTTTAAGTTAAATTGGACTGCTGATACCTGTGGCTATGCTTTTGGTTATAGAATTTACAGGCGCATTGATTCTTCATTCTGGAATCCTGCCTATTGTCAGATTGGAGTTCCCGCATCAACAGGTTTTGTTTTGTTAGATACTGTTGAAGGTGTAAATAACAGTACCTATTTTGATAATGATTTTGGCAAAGGTATTTCTCCTTTGGTTAATTACTGTTACAGGGTAACAGCATTTTATTTGGCACGTAACGATGCCGGTGGAATTGTTAATCTAGCAGAGCCTTCAGAAAGTAAAGCCAGTATTGAAGTATGTGCACTTATACAAAGAACCAAACCTATTATAACCAATGTAAGTGTTTTAAAAACCGATGTTACAGCGGGAGCAATTTTGGTTAAATGGTTAAAGCCACTTCTATTAGATTCCAATCAAAATCCGCCACCTTATACGGTACAGGTAAAAAGAGCTGTTGTTGGTACCACTAATTATGTAAACGTAGGAACAGCCAAAAACTACAGTACGTTTGCTGCTATTATAAATGATAGTTTAATTGATTCCAATATCAATACTCAATCAGCACAGTATTACTATAAGGTTTCGTTTGTAAGTGGTACAACTTTGGTTGATGAAAGTATTATTGCCAGCTCCCCATTTTTAGTACCATATAATACCAACCAGGCAGTAGTGTTAAACCTGAAAAATGATGTGCCCTGGAAAAATACCTCGTTTGTAGTATACAGACAAAATGGGGTAAACTTTGATTCTATTGCCACTACTTCAACAAGCTCATATATTGATACCGGTTTAATAAATGGCCAAACTTACTGTTACTATGTAAAAACCATTGGCAATTACAATCAGCAGTTTTGGCCTGATACTTTATACAATAATTCGCAGATTGTATGCGGTACTCCCATTGATACCATACCTCCCTGTCCGCCTGTATTAAGTTATACCACACCTTGTAATAAATTTAATATAAGTGATATTATTTTAAACTGGACTTATCCGGCCGGTTGTAAGTTGGATATTCAATCATATAAGGTTTTGTATCGGAAAAAAATAACTGATACCTGGATAGAATTAGCTACCTTGAGTGGAGGCTCCAACTCATATATTGACAACAGACCCCAGTTAACTTATGGAATAGCAGGCTGCTATGCAGTAATAGCCATTGATACTGTTGGCAATGCAAGCAGCCCTGATGCCAATAGTTTCTGTATAGACAACTGCCCGTATTATGTGCTACCTAATTCCTTTACGCCCAATACCGATCATTTTAATGATATTTTCAAACCATTTCCATATAGGTTCATTGAGAAAATAGAATTACAGGTGTTTAACAGGTGGGGAGCTCCTGTATTTGAAACAACTGATATTGATATTAACTGGGATGGCAAGGACCAAAGTACCGGAAAAGAACTGGTGGCCGGTACTTATTTCTATATGATAAAAATATATGAAAATTATCTGGATGGGACCAAAGAAAGAAAAGTAAGAGGTACTGTTGAGATAATCAGATAAGCGCCATGCAGTATTTTCATTGTGCAATAATTGGAGGTGGCTTGGGCGGATTAACACTCGCTATACAGTTGGCACAGCAAGGTTATCAGGTTGTACTTTTTGAAAAAGAAAATTATCCTTATCATAAAGTATGTGGTGAATACGTTTCTATGGAATCTTGGAATTACTTAGAACGATGCGGTGTTCCATTAACAGCTTTGAATTTGCCTAAATTAACCCAATTAAAAATATCAGCACCCAATGGACAATATTTAAAGCATACGTTAAAGCCTGGTGGTTTTGGTTTATCACGTTATAAATTAGATTCAAAATTAGCACAACTGGCTGCTGAAAGTGGTGTAACAATAATTGAGAACTGTAAAGTAAATGAAGTAACATTTACTAATAGTGCCTACCAGATAGAAACAAGTAAAGGCCTCTTTACAGCCGAAATAGCAATAGGTGCCTATGGCAAACGAAGCAATATTGATATAAAACTACAACGCCATTTTATAAGCAATAAATTACAAGGATTAAATAATTATGTAGGAGTAAAATACCATGTAAAGGCGGATTTACCTGCTAATGTAATTGAGTTACATAATTTTGAAAACGGGTATTGTGGTATTTCAAAAATTGAAGACAACAGGTATTGCTTGTGTTATTTAACCAATGCCGAAAACCTTAAAAAACACAATGGAAGTATAGCTGAAATGGAAAAGGGGATTCTTATGAAAAATCCTTTTTTGAACAGGTATTTACAAGACTTTAAATCTTTTTACGACAAACCTTTGGTTATATCTCAAATTAGCTTTGCACCTAAAACCCAATCGGAAAATGGAGTGCTTATGCTAGGCGATGCTGCCGGGTTAATTACACCCTTGTGCGGAAACGGAATGAGTATGGCTATGCATGCATCCCACATATTAAGTAAATTGATACCGCAATATTTTGAGAAAAAAATTGACAAAAACAATTTAGCCTTTGAATATACTAAACAGTGGAATAAGCAATTTAAGAGCAGGTTATGGTTTGGCAGGCAGTTTCAATTATTGTTTGGAAATAAGATAATGACAAACATGGTTATAAGTGTGCTCAAACCTATGCCATTTGTTGTTAATAAATTAGTGAATCTTACCCATGGAAAACCTTACTAAAACTAGTTTTTTCGCCAAAATACTCAATAATAAATTTGTCCTTTTATAATTTAGTTTTATATTGTGCAATCAATTAAAAATAAAAAGTCAATTAACAGAATACGCTTATGAAAATAGCATTGCTCGGATATGGCAAAATGGGAAAAGCAATTGAAAAAATTGCCGAGGAAAGAGGTCACGAAATAGTATATAGGGTTGATTTAAATAATGCGTTTGATTTTTTACCGCTTAGTTTACAGAATGTTGATGTAGCTATTGATTTTAGCATGCCTACAGCAGCAGTTGAAAATATATTAAAATGTTTTGAGGCCAAAGTACCCATTGTAATAGGTACCACAGGTTGGTATGATCAGTTTGATTTTATTAAAGACAAGTGTTTGAAGGAAGGCCAAAGCATGTTATACAGCAGTAATTTTAGCATTGGTGTTAATATATTTTATAAAATAAATAAGCTATTAGCACAAATTATGCAAAAGCAAGATAATTATGATGTAATGATAAGTGAAGTTCATCATACCGCTAAAAAAGACCATCCGAGCGGAACAGCATTAAGTTTAGCCAAACAAATAATGAGTGAAATAGATAAGAAGGAAAAAATAAAAGACCGATTAATATTTGATACTGAAACACCGGCACAAAGTACCAAACCAAATGAGTTGCTTATTGAAAGCCATCGCGAGGGAGATGTGTTAGGTGACCATACTGTTAGATACGAAAGTGTTATTGACTCAATAGAAATTACACACAGTGCAAAAAGCCGTAATGGTTTTGCAAGAGGCGCTATTATGGCAGCCGAATGGTTAGTAGGCAAAAAAGGTATTTACACCTTAGATGATATATTGCAGTTATAATTTTTACCGTTTAAATATTTTTAAAACAACTTAACAAAACCTGCTGGCGGTAAATAAAAATACCATTATCTATGTAGGATTAATAAATTTTTCATGAGCACCAACACAGGAACAAGCAAAGCAGTAAAGAGCAATTATTTTAGTGACTTGTTTAACTATTTTTATAAAAGCCCTAAACAATTTTCGAAAAAGCAGTGGATTATTATTACTGTTTGGATACTGGTTAATTTAATATGCATGGTTTTGTATATGGCTGCTGGTGCTTCATTTGGCCTGGCACTTATTAACTGTATTTACGGTATAGCCATTATATTCGGATATTTTACACGTTTAATAGCGCTGGTCATTTCGCCATTGTTTTTCTTCTCCTTCAGAATTTTTATACCATCTTCAAAAACCAATATACAAAGATCGTATGAGTGGGCGGATGCTTTAATTTTTGCCACCATAGCAGCTACTATTATCAGAGGTTACTTTATGGAAGCTTATACTATTCCTACCTCATCAATGGAAAAATCACTATTGGTAGGCGACTTTTTATTTGTAAGTAAATACAGCTATGGAAACAGGTTGCCACAAACACCGTTAAGCTTTCCGTTTGTACATAATAAGCTACCTTTCTCCGATACGAAAAAATCGTATTTAGAGTGGATGCAAATGCCTTATAAACGATTGTTTGCCGTATCAAGTATTAAAAACAACGATGTGGTTGTTTTCAATTATCCGTATGAAATAGATAAGCCAACCGATAAAAAGGAAAACTATATTAAACGTTGTGTGGGTATAGCAGGTGATAGTTTAAAAGTAGTGAACCAACAATTATATGTAAATAATAAACCGGCCGATAATCCGGATTTAATGCAACACTTTTATAAAGTAACCAGCACAGAAGGCATCAGCGAAAAATTTGTAAACGATAACGATATAACAGAAGGTGGAGCTACGGATAAAGGTTATTTATTGATTAACTTAACCAATAAAGCAAAAGAACAATTAAGTGGCTACAAAGGCATTGTTTCTATTGAACGTAACGATACCAATTATATTAGTGGTTATACGGCCTTTCAGGAAAAATTCAAATGGAGTATAGACGATTTTGGGCCTGTTTACATTCCTAAAGAAGGTGATGTAATAGAAATGAATGAGCACAATTACGATGTGTATGAATTTGCCATTAAGCACTATGAAAATAACCCAAGTTTAACATGGCAAAACGGTCAGGCGTTGCTAAACGGACAACCACTAAAAACATACACATTTAAGTATAATTATTACTTTATGATGGGTGATAACAGAGATAACTCAGCCGATAGTCGTTTTTGGGGTTTTGTACCCGAAACACATATAGTAGGTAAAGCATTGTTTGTTTGGATGAGTTGGGATTCGGGTCATAAAAAAGTGCGCTGGAACAGGTTGTTCAAGTCAATTCATTAATACCCGTTTTTGTAATAGTTATTTGTTTGAGCTATGACAAAAATCCCTACATACAATTTTCAGAAAATTGGCCGAAAAGAAAAACTGGTTGATTTAATTGTATGGGACGATCCTAATTTTTACCAGGTTGAAAAACCACATTGCCACGAGTACCACGAAATATTTGTGATTTTGGAGGGTAATGGATTACACCAGATAGATGGAACTGTTTACCCTTTACAAAGTAAATCTTTTCAAATAGTACCACATTTTTTCTCCCATCAGTTTACACGCGATGCTGATACAAAAGGATTTACCGTTGCTCTTACCAATGTTTTTATTGAGCAATTGAGCCGTTTTGATAGCGGTTCAAATTACAGGGCATTATTTGAAAAAGAACGCATGATTCATTTATCAGCTAAAGAATTTGAATCGTTTGATTTTTTCTTAAACGAAATACAAAAGCCAGAAATAAATGATGCATACCGGCAAAATATATGTGCAGCCATTTTACTTAAACTAATTCCTTTTATAGACTATAACCAGGGTATTGAAAATAACTTTTCTCGCTTGGTAAGAAAGGCTTTGGAAAACAATTTTATGAAGCGGCTGTCAACCGAGCAATACGCGGCTATGTTTAATTTAACAGCCCTTAATTTAAATACAAAAGTTAAAAAAATAGCAGGTAAAACCATTATGCAAATGCAGGATGATTTACTAATAACAAACGTAAAAAGGTTATTGTACAATACCGATATTGACTTAAAAGATATTGCATTTGAGCATGGCTTTAACGACTACACACACTTTTCCCATTTCTTTAAAAAACATACAGGTATATCGCCAATCGGTTACAGAAAAGGCATAAAAAATATACAACAAATGAATAAGAATTGACAATTTCTTCTTATTGCATACCACTAGTTTTGCTTATTAAAATTCTATCAATATGAGCAAGAAGAAAATGCTAACGATTAGTATACTATTATTTTTTATTTGTGTATGGAGTATACAAATGCATTCCATGTCGGCAGGAGCAATGGCATTAACAGGCGCACCGCAGGAAAATAACTGTACCGGGTGCCACTCTGGAGTGGCCGATAGTGATAACAAAGGGGCCATTACCATTAGCGTTGCAGGTAATCCAACCCATTATAATGCAGGACAAACTTACGATATAAATGTAACCGTTCATTATACTGGCAGAACCAGGTTTGGTTTTGCACTTAACGTAAGAAAAAAAGGAGTGTTGTTTTTACCCGTTGGAGAGTTATTAGCAGCTGAAGGTTCAGGTGTTAGGGTAAATAGTTATGCCACTCATGAGTCAACCAGTATAGATGCCAACAACAGCAAAACATGGACTTTTAAATGGACTGCTCCTCAAACAATGGATACCATTGTGTTTTATGCAGGCGGAATTGCATCCGATAACAATAAACTCAATACAGGAGATCTTACTTATACAACATCTAAAACCTTATTACCCGGAGCAAAAACAGCGGTTACTGTTATAGATGTAATTAACTGGAGAGGCGTTTTTCCTAACCCGACTCGTCAGGATATTACCTTGCTGTTTGATGTGCAAACAGAAGATAACTACCAGATAGCCCTGTTAGATTTGAAAGGAGAGGTAAAAGAAATATTAACAAGACAAACATTATCCGTTGGCGAACAACAATTAAATTTGAAATTAGCTAACCAATATCCTACTGGTATTTACATTATTCAAATAGTATCCCACAATTATAATACATATAAAAAAATCATTATATTATAATGATATTGATAAGTTTTGATTTTATTAAATCAATAAAATAATATTTTTGAACATATTGCAGTATCTTTAAGAATATGAATAGAACAATAAAAATTGTATTACCTGTTTTAGCACTGTTCATTGTTGCTTGCTCTCATTATGATAGTTTGCAAAAAAATGGACAAGAAAGCAGTGTAAATAAATCAAGCCATAATAGTGGACAGGATTGTATGCGTTGTCATAACGATAATAATCATGAAGCTGCTTTTGAAGCATGGTGGAATGTGGCAGGAACGGTTTATAAAAATTCCGGTGCATTAAATACAAATGCACGCATTGAACTTTGGAGTGAACCTAATGCCAAAGGATTTCGTATATTGAGTTTAGCAAGTGATAAAGATGCTAATTTTTATACAGAAAAAATTATTAAATTCAATGGTGGCTGTTACGCTATAGCGATTAGTGGCACTGATACTGTGGCAATGAGTCAATCTTTTAATGGCGGAGGATGCAATAGTTGCCATGGTGTATCAACAAGTAAAATTATGGTGAATTAAGTATATGAAGAAAATAATATTAGCAAGTATTTTATTAAGTTTTGTTGTTTTGTCAGGTTGCTATTACGACAACAAAGAAGAGTTGTATCCCAATTTAGGAGGAGATTGTAATGCTGTTTTAACCTATAATACAGGTATCAAAACTTTAATTGATAACAATTGTGCCACTTCAGGCTGTCATGCTGCAGGTAGTTCGTCTATTACATTAACAACCTACGCTTTGGTTAAGGCCAATTCAGTAAAAATTACAGATAGGGCTATTACCCAAAAAAATATGCCGGCACCTTCAGGCTTGTCAGCATGTAACATTACAAAGTTAGATAATTGGATAAAAGCAGGAATGCCCGAAAACTAATGCAATGAAAAAAGCAATTGTTTTAGTTGCATTTATAGGCACTATTGTTTTGTTAAGTTGCGAGCATAAAAAAGAGGAGCAAAAAATTACCAATACAACAGATAGCTGCAATGCAACATTAACCTATACCGGTGGTATAAAAACACTGGTTGATGCCAATTGTGCCTACAGTGGTTGCCATGTGGTAGGAACAGGAGCAGGCGATTTAACTACTTATGAATTGTTATCGTCAAAAGCAAGTGAAATAAATACAAGGGCTATAGTAGTTAAAAATATGCCGCCATCAAGTATGTCGGATTGTAATATAACAAAATTAGATAATTGGATAAAGGCAGGAATGCCGGAATAAAATAAAAATAAAATGAAAAAAAACATACTTCTTGTAACACTGTTGTTAGCTGTAAATTTTGTTTGGGCACAAGATGATTTATTGGATTTGTTAAAAGAGGAGAATACAAAAGCCTCACCTGTATTAGCCACTTTTAAAGGTACCAGAATTATTACCGGGCAAAGCAATGAGAATATTTCGAAAAAACATTTAAACTTCTTAATTCTGCATCGTTTTGGAGAGTTAAAAGACGATGCATGGTATTATAGCTTTTTGGGTTTAGACGGAGCTTCTGTTCGTTTGGCTTTTGACTACGGTATTACCGATAAATTAATGGTAGGTGTTGGCCGTAGCACAGCCGGTAAAGTATATGATGGTAGTATTAAATATAAACTGGCACAACAAACCGTTGGTGGCAAAAAAAACTTCCCCTTGGCTATTTCCTATTATGGAAACATGGCTATTAAAACAGAAACTTTTGAAGAAAAAAACATTAATAATTACTTTACTTCACGTTTAACTTTTTGCAACCAGTTAATTATTGCACGCAAAGTAAATAATTCAGTTTCATTGCAAATAACACCTACTATAGTGCATAGAAATTTAGTAGAGAAAAAAGCAGACCCAAATACAGTTTTTGCATTGGGTTTAGGCGGCTCTTTTAAAGTAACACGCAGTACCCGTTTTAATATAGAATATTATCCTCGTTTAAATGGACGAGACGAAAAAACAAAATCGGGAGGAGATACATATGATTATTTAGCTGTCGGTTTTGATATAGAAACAGGCGGACACGTTTTTCAATTAATGCTAAGTAACTCCACTTATATGTTTGAGCAGGGCTTTATTAGAGAAACCACGGGTAAATGGGGCGATTTTGGTGTAAGAATAGGATTTAACTTGTCGCGTACCTTTTCATTTGATAAAGAGCACAGATAGATAAAACATAATGTTGTGATTAATGAAACGTTTGCTATTATATGGAGCAGGTTTATTAGTATTACTTAGTTTTTTATTGGTGAACAATAATAAAGCCTTACCCAAAGGCAAGGTAATTGATAAAATAGTAGTCATTAAATCACAGCATAAAATGTATGTATATAGTAATAATGAATTGCTTAAAACATATAAAATTGCTTTTGGCAGGGGAGGAAACGGAGCCAAAGAATATGAAGGTGATAAGAAAACACCAGAAGGCATTTATTTTATCAATGCAAAAAATAAAGACAGCGGTTACCATAATAATTTAGGTATATCATACCCCAATAAAGCAGATATTGAACGTTGTAAAAAACTTAATAAACCAACGGGTGGCGATATAAAAATAATGGACTGAAAAATGGATTTGGATTTATAGGAAGTTTGCATCGCCTGTTTGACTGGACATTAGGATGCATAGCCTTAACCAATGATGAGGTGGATGAACTAAGTGAGCATACACCCATTGGCACTATTATTGAAATAAAACATTAAAAATATAAAACGTATGAAAAAAATAATTTTAACCCTTACCGCTACTGCCGCTTTAGCTTTAGCTAGCTTAACTGCACAGCCACTTTACAAAGCCAGTAATGCAGAAGTAAGCTTTTTCTCAAGCACCCCGGCAGAAAATATAGATGCTAAAACAGTAAGCGCAACTACTTTGATAAATGTAAAAACAAAAGATATAGCATTTGTTATTCAAAATATATCGTTTCAGTTTCCAAATAAATTAATGCAGGAACACTTTAACGAAAAGTATATGGAAAGCGAAAAATTTCCATTAAGCCAGTTTAGAGGAACTGTGCAGGAGAATATAGATTTAAGTAAACCCGGAACTTACCACGTAACTGTAAAAGGAAAACTAAATATACATGGAGTGGAGCAGGAAAGAACCATAACAGGTACCATAACTGTACACGAAGGCAAAATAGAACTGGTAAGCAACTTTAAAGTAAAAGTAGCCGACCATAAAATTGAAGTTCCTAAACTAGTATTGGCTAAAATAGCTGAAGAGATAGATGTAAAAGTAACAGCCATATTAGTTCCCAAACAATAATTAAAGAGAAACGCCATACAAATGCAGCTTATTTATTTAATAAGCTGCATTTTTTATTTAGTAATTTTTAAATTTTAGTTTCCCTTAAAACAACATATTCTTGTTTTTATATTATGTCACTAACCAAAATATTTATTCTTGTTTTTGTCCTGTTCAATTTTTTTGTTACACAAGCTCAAAATTCAAAAGAAGAGTTTGTGCAAAAAGGAAAGCATATATTGGATTTATTTGTAGCCAATCAGTTTGATTCCATTGCCTCAGAATTTAACGAAGAACAGAAAGCATATAACAGTGCTGCTGCTATTGCTTCCAACTATACACCAACCACAACTACCTATGGCAATATACAGTCATATCGTTTAGGAGGTTTTACCGATAACAGGTCACAGGTATTAGTTGAGTTTGTGTGTAAAACAACCTACAATATGGAGCTGTTATTTCAGCTTACTTTTATAAGTTCAAGCAAAAAGCTGGTTTTTTTTACTGTGAAAGAAGCATTTAAAGTATATGCTATTCCTACTTATGCCGATGCCGGTTTATACAATGAAGAAAATATAACATTTGCTGCCGATTCAACTATGCCGTTAAGAGGTATTTTAACATCACCGGCTACTATAGCAAAAGCTCCTTTAGTTATTATTATACCGGCAGCAGGGCCAACCGATATGGATGGTGTTTTTGCATCAAAACCCTACAAAGATATTTCAGTTGGTTTAGCTTCTAATGGCATAGCCGTATTCAGGTATAATAAAAGGAGTTTAAACTATGGTTTTAATATTATGCAATATAAGTTGAATGGAACCCAATATACACCCGAATTGGATGTACTTTTTGACCTGTATGCTGCCATTGATTTATTGAAACAAAACCCACATGTCGATAGTAATAAAATTTATTTATTAGGACATGGAGAAGGCGCTTATTTAGCTCCTTATGTAGCCAGCAAAAAATCTATTATAAAAGGCATTGTGATGATGGGTGCCAATGCAAACCATCCGCTGGAAATGATGAACGACCAGAATGCGTATTTAGTTAAAATATTACCCCATAAAAAGCACGATTTTGATGAAATAAAAGAACGCTCCAGAATAGTATTGAAGCATAAAGTAAAAGAAAACACATCCTATACTATTTTACCTTACGATTTACAGGCCAGTTATTGGCTTTGGATAAATGAATACAAGCAGGTAAAAGTGGCCAAAAAATTAAGTATCCCTGTTTTTATTATGCAGGGTGGGAGAGATTATCAGGTTGATAAAAAGAATTTTTTTGTATGGCAAAAAAAACTGCGCAGAAAGAAAAATGCCAGCTTTAAACTATACCCTAAAATGAATCATATTATGCACGAAGGCGAGGGCGAATCAACTTACAGTGAATACAGCATTATGCGCCATATACCTTTTGAAGTAATTAACGATATAAAAAACTGGCTGGATCGGAATTAGTTTAGCTATTAATATAAAAAAAGCCTTCAGGTTTTCCTGAAGGCTTTTTTTATAAGTTATTACCCAATAATGGGTAAAGCAATCGTTTAGTCTTTCAATACACTTCTGGCTATAACCAGTTTTTGTATTTCGCTCGTACCTTCGCCTATGGTACATAATTTCGAGTCACGGTAAAATTTCTCTACAGGAAAATCTTTGGTATAACCATAACCACCAAATATTTGAATAGCTTCTGTAGCAGCCCATACACAGACTTCCGATGCATAGTATTTAGCCATAGCGCTTTCTTTGGTCATGGGTAAGCCTCGCATTTTTAAATCGGCCGCTTGTAAAGTTAATAGTTCAGCAGCTTCAATTTTGGTCGCCATATCAGCTAATTTAAAAGCTATAGCCTGAAAATTGGAAATAGGTTGTCCGAATTGGTGACGCTCTTTCGAGTATTTCAAAGCCGCTTCATAACTACCTTTGGCAATACCCAATGAAAGAGAAGCAATAGAAATTCTACCACCATCCAAAACCTTCATGGCTTGTTTAAAACCATCGCCAATATTGCCTAAAACATTATCTTTATGTACGCGGCAATCTTCAAAAATCATTTCAGCAGTTTCGCTGGCACGCATGCCTAATTTGTTTTCCTTTTTACCTCCTTTAAAACCAGGTGTACCACGTTCTACTACAAATGCAGTAATGCCATGTGAATCCAATAACTCACCTGTACGTGCTAAAACCACAGCTACATCACCGGTAATACCATGTGTAATCCAGTTTTTCGAGCCATTTAATACCCAATAGTCGCCATCCTGTTTAGCCACACATTGCATGCGCATGGCATCACTACCCGTATTAGCTTCCGTTAAACCCCAGGCTCCAATCCACTCCGCTGTAGCCAATTTAGGCAACCATTTTTTCTTTTGTTCTTCGTTGCCAAATTGCAAAATATGACCGGTGCACAAACTATTATGTGCAGCCATACTTAAGCCTACCGAGCTACAAACTTTAGTTATTTCTATAATAGCAGTAATATATTCAAAGTAACCAAGCCCGGCTCCACCATATTCTTCAGGAACTAAAACACCTAACAGGCCTAATTTGCCCATTTCTTTCATGGTTTCTAATGGAAAGTGTTGTGCTTCATCCCACTCCATAACGTACGGACGAATATGTTTTTCTGCAAAATCGCGCGCCATTTGCGCTACCATTTGTTGGTTTTCTGTTTGCTCAAAATTAAGCATAGTTATTTGTTCGTTTTTTTTAAGTTCGGCAATAATAAAGGTTTAATACTAAACACAGATATTTTTAAAAATAAAATGATAAATTTTAATCGATTAAATATACGATTAAATGGCGTTTGGGGATTTTAAATGGGGAAAAAATAGTGCGGAAAGCAAGCTATTTTATTTCGCCATAAATTTTAATTCTGTTTAATACCGAATCGTTTACAACTTTAATATTAAGCAGGTCGTTGTAACTTTTGTAGCTACCATGCTGTAAGCGGTAGTTAATAATAATGCGAGCCAGTTTGTATTTAAAATAAGGATGTTGCTTTAACTCCTCTTCACTTACTGTGTTTAAGTTTATTTTGCGGGCCTTGTTGGCATCAACATATATTTTACCTTGCAAATCATATAAAATGTCTTCATCAAAGCCATAAATTTCAGTTAATTGATTAAGGTTTAAAAAACCGCCCAGTTTGTTCCTGTATTCAATAATTCTTCCTGCCATGCTTGGGCCTATTCTGTATAACTTTACCAGGGTTGCTGAATCGGTTGTATTCAGCTCTATAGCCTTAAAAGGAACTTTCTTTTTTACAGTACTGTCAGCAAAATTATTGGATGTGTAGTCACTTCCATTGGTAAATACCATAAAAGGCCTTAACTGCTCAATTATTTCAGGCTTTATACCGTATATTTTTTTAAAATCGTCAATCGATTGGAGTTGACCGCCCTTACTGAGGTAGTTATGAATAGTAGTAATGTTTTTCTCACTTAAGCCAAGCTGTTTAAGTTCATCATCACTGGCAGTATTAATATCAATAGGTTTTGTTAAAATATCTTGCTGCTCGTTTGTAGTATTTGTTTTGCTGATACTATCCAGTTTACTTAATTTACTAATACTTACATAAGTATTGTTTAGTGGTTTTAAAAGCCTGTAAACACTTGGTATAAATACAATCAAAATGGTAAGTAAAAGTAAAATAATAATACCTTTTCGTTCGCTGGGCGAAAAGTAAAAGTACATTTTTATAAATTTTTCTATCCTAAGCCTTAAAATCTTCATCTCTTCTTTTTTGTCGAGGAGGGTTAATTTTTGGATTTTTTATAAAGAAGAAATAAAGCAGTATAAAAACAAAAGCAGCACCAATCAATTCAGTAATAAACCAAAAAGTAAAACTGGCTTGTTCTTGTTCCGGTTGTACCGGAGGTACTGCCGTTTGCAATAAAATAAGTAAATTTAACATGCTGCAATATTAACCATTGTTTTTAGTAATTGCTTGCAATTGTTCATTCAAGAGATCCAATCCTTCTGAAAAACTATGTGGGTTATAGCCTAATTCATATACTGCTTTATTAATATTAAAACCGGTAATAGGCGGGCGCTTGGCT
Organism: uncultured Bifidobacterium sp.; assembly: GCA_964442045.1. Taxonomy (GTDB): domain Bacteria; phylum Bacteroidota; class Bacteroidia; order UKL13-3; family UKL13-3; genus JAAFJM01. The sequence continues at coordinate 14,782 of CAYTWI010000033.1, read as the reverse complement.
GGTTGGTTAATTCCTTCACTGGTTGAAATAGATAACAATGATTTATCCAGTTTCCAGAAATCAGCTACTCTGTAAACCAAATCAAACACACTCATAAAATCACGGCCGCTTATGTTGTAAATACCCTGAGCCTTCTTATCAGCAGCCAGTTTACAACCCATCGCCAAATCTTCGGCCAATGTGGGCGTTCTGAACTGGTCAGAAACTACATTGATGTTTTTACCATTTTCTAAAGCCCCTTTGGCCCAAAGTACTATATTACTTCTGCTCATATCATTTACCACACCATAAACCAATACTGTTCTTAATATTGACCAGCTTTTAGACTGGCCAATAACAATTTGTTCGCCCTTTAATTTCGATAACCCGTAATAGCTTAATGGGTTTGGCCTCTCATCTTCCATTATTGGTCCGTGCGTACCATCAAAAATAAAATCAGTTGAAACCTGAATCAAATGAGTTTCATTCAGGTTACAAGCATCAACCAAATGTTTTACCGCTTTTACATTTAAGGCATCACAACGCTCTTTGTCCGTTTCGCAAGCATCTACATTCGTCATGGCAGCTGTATTTATAAGCACATCGGGCTTATGTTTTTCAATTATTGCCGATACTTCATTACCGTTTGTTATATCCAAACTTTCATACAAAAATCCTGTTTTGTCAGCGTACCTGTTTTCGCCACGCGCGGTAGCAATTAAATAGTGTTCATTATGCTTTTTATATAAATCTATCAGCTTCTGGCCAAGTAAGCCATTGCTTCCCGTAATTAATATTTTCATAAAATAAATAGAGTGCTTATGTAATGCAACAATAGTAAGGAGTTGTCTATTTTTTAGCAAAACAAAAGTCATTAATTTTTATGATGTTTTGCCGCTAACATTAGCCTCAAAAAAGATTTTAAATTTTCTTAGCTATTTGAAAAGCAAAAATAGTATTTTGCAGGCCTTTATGATAAATATAACTTTACCAGACGGTTCCGTTCGTACGTTTGAACGGGGTGTAACCGCCTTAGATGTAGCCAAATCAATTAGTGAAGGTTTGGCCCGAAACGTACTCGCAGCAAAAGTAAATGACCAGATTGTTGATGCCTCTAGAGCCATCAATGACGATGCAACGTTAAAATTACTGACGTGGAATGATTTAGAAGGCAAACAAACCATGTGGCATTCATCTGCGCATTTAATGGCTGAAGCTTTGGAAGCAATTTATCCGGGTATAAAATTTGGAATAGGTCCTGCTTTAGAAAATGGCTTCTATTACGATGTTGATTTCAATGGACAATCTTTTTCTACCGATGATTTAAAGAAAGTAGAAGATAAAATGGCAGAGTTGGCTAAACAGGCCAATGCGTATAACCGTAAAGAAATTTCTAAAGCAGATGCAATAGCTTACTTTACCGAAAAAGGCGATGAGTACAAGCTTGATTTATTAAAAGACCTAGAAGACGGGAGTATTACATTTTACTCACAAGGTAACTTTACCGATTTATGCCGTGGTCCGCATATTCCCAATACAGGTTTTATAAAAGCTTTAAAGCTAACCTCTGTAGCAGGCGCATATTGGCGTGGTGATGAAAACAATAAACAGCTGACACGTATTTATGGAATTACTTTTCCTAAAAAATCAGAGCTGGATGAGTATTTACACATGCTTGAAGAAGCAAAAAAACGTGACCACAGAAAACTAGGTAAAGAGTTAGAGTTATTTACTTTTTCAGAAAAAGTAGGTATGGGTTTGCCTTTATGGTTGCCCAAAGGAGCCATGTTGCGCGAGCGTTTGGTTCAGTTTTTACAGAAAGCTCAAGTAGAGGCAGGTTATCAGCAAGTGGTTACACCACATATTGGTAACAAAAATTTATATATAACTTCAGGTCATTACGAAAAATATGGGGCTGATTCATTTCAACCTATTTCAACACCAAGAGAAGGAGAGCAGTTCTTTTTAAAACCGATGAATTGTCCGCACCATTGCGAAATATATAAATCGTCACCAAAATCGTATAAAGACTTACCCGTACGTTATGCTGAATTTGGTACCGTTTACCGTTATGAGCAGGCGGGTGAGTTACATGGATTAACCCGTGTGCGTGGCTTTACGCAAGACGATGCCCATTTATTCTGTCGTCCAGACCAGGTGAAAGAAGAGTTTTGCAAAGTAATAGATTTAGTACTTTATGTTTTTAAAGCATTAGATTTTAAAGACTATACCGCACAAATTTCATTACGCGATCCAAACAACAAAACCAAATATATTGGTAGTGATGAAAACTGGGTTTTAGCAGAAAGTGCTATTATTGAGTCGGCAGCCGAAAAAGGGTTAACCACCGTTGTTGAATTGGGAGAAGCAGCATTCTATGGCCCTAAATTAGACTTTATGGTTAAAGATGCCATCGGTCGCAAATGGCAGTTAGGTACTATTCAAGTTGATTATAACTTACCGGAAAGGTTTGAATTAGAATATACAGGAAGCGATAACCAAAAACATCGCCCGGTAATGATTCACAGGGCTCCTTTCGGTTCTTTAGAGCGTTTTGTGGCAGTATTGATAGAGCATTGCGCGGGTAATTTTCCATTATGGCTTACCCCTGAACCAATTACAATATTACCAATTAGCGAAAAGTATCATGAGTATGCGCAAAAAGTTGTAAATGTGCTAAATAAAGCAGATATTCGCGGCCCCTTAGATGAGAGAAACGAAAAAGTAGGTAAGAAAATAAGGGATGCTGAAGTGAAAAAAATACCATTTATGTTGGTAGTTGGCGAACAGGAAATGTTGGAAAACACTGTTTCTGTGCGTAAACACGGAGGCGAAGAAGTAGGTAAACTAACTATAGAAGAGTTTATCAAATATTTTAAAGAAGAACAAACAGTAAAAATATAATAAGAATTGGCATTACCACCTAAAAAGAAACCAGCGTACATTCCTGGACAAAGACGCCTTCCAACAAAACCGGGAGAAGGCGAGTTTAACATTAATATGCAGATACGTGCTAAAGAAGTGCGTTTAATTGCAGAAGGAGTTGAACCGGGAATTTTTCCAATTAGCAAAGCTCTTGAGATTGCTGATGAACAAGGTCTTGATTTGGTTGAGATTTCACCAAATGCTGAACCACCGGTTTGCAAAGTAATTGATTACAAAAAGTTTTTATTTGAACGTAAAAAGAAAGCTAAAGAAGCAAAAGCAAATCAAATAAAACAAGACATCAAAGAAATTCGTTTTGGTCCCAATACCGATGACCATGACTTTGATTTTAAATTAAAACATGCCGAAGGTTTTTTACAAGAAGGACATAAAGTAAAAGCTTATGTTTTCTTTAAAGGGCGCTCAATTGTTTACAAAGAAAGAGGAGAGGTACTATTATTACAGTTTGCTCAAAAGCTTGCAGAATTAGGTAAAGTTGATATGTTACCTAAGTTGGAAGGTAAAAAAATGACTTTAATAATGAGTCCTAAACCTAAAAAATAAAAATCGTTAATTGTAAAGTATAAAAAGAATCGGAGATTAAAATGCCAAAAGTAAAAACAAACAGTGCGGCTAAAAAACGCTTTAAAGCCACTCCTAGTGGAAAAATTAAGAGAGGTTCAGCATACAAAAGCCACATTTTAACAAAAAAATCAACCAAACAAAAACGTAACCTTACAGGGGTTGCTTATATCAGTAAACCTGATATGGGATTGGTTAAAAATTTATTAGGAATAGGTAAATAGTTGATAGTTTAACAACTCAACTTTTAAGTGTTTCAAATATCGGTTTCAAAACAAGTATTAACCCGAACAAAAGCACCAAAGAATCATGCTAACCGAAATGATCGCTTAGGTTCAAAAAACTAAAAATTAAATTATGCCACGTTCAGTCAATTCAGTAGCCTCAAGAAGGCGCAGAAAAAAACTTCTTAAATTAGCTAAAGGCTATTGGGGAGCTCGTAAAAATGTATTAACAGTTGCCAAGCATACCATAGACAAAGGTTTAAACTATGCTTACCGCGACCGTAAAACCAAAAAACGTAATTTCCGTTCACTTTGGATAGTGCGTATTAACGCAGGTGTTAGGACTCATGGATTAAGCTATAGCCAATTTATTGGTTTAGCAGCTAAAAAAGGTTTAGGTTTAAACCGTAAAGTATTAGCAGATTTAGCTATGAACCATCCTGATGCTTTCAAAGCCATTGTTGAAAAAGTAAAATAAATTTTTAAACAACACTTTACAATATTCGATTCAAAAGCCTTTCATTATGAAAGGCTTTTTTATTTATGCTAAGTGCTATAAAAATTGAGAAAGAAAATTAGTTAGATGATATTTACTTCAGGTACTATGGTTACACCAAATTTATCCAATACCGATTTTTGAATAGCCATGGCTAAGTTCCATATTTCATTGCCGGTAGCTTTGCCATAATTAACCAAAACCAAAGCCTGGTTTTTATGCGAGCCGGTGTTACCAACTACTTTGCCTTTCCAGCCACATTGTTCAATTAACCAGCCAGCAGCCAGTTTAGTTGTGCTATCACCGGTTTTATAACCAACCATATCAGTAAACTGTTCTTTAAGCTGTAAATATTTTTCAGTTGGTATTTCAGGGTTTTTAAAAAAGCTACCGGCATTTCCCAAAATAGCAGGGTTGGGTAGTTTTGATTGCCTTATTTCAATAACAGCATCACTCACATCCTTAATAGATGGCTGTGTAATATTTTTATTTTTTAGTACATCCTCAATAGCCCCATAAGAAATATTAACATTTGCTTTTTTGTTAAGCTTAAATATAACAGAAGTAATAATATACAAACCCTTGACTTCATGTTTAAATATGCTCTCCCTATAACCAAATTTACATTCAGCATTATTAAATACTTTTCGTTCGTTAGTATCAGTATGGTAAGCTTCTACTTCAAAACAAACATCTTTAATTTCAGCCCCATAAGCTCCAATATTTTGCATAGGGGCAGCCCCCACACAACCGGGTATAAGCGATAAATTTTCTACTCCTGCATAACCGTTGTTTACACAATATAAAACAAAGTTGTGCCATTTTTCTCCGGCCATTGCTTTAATATAAACATTGGTATCATCTTCGGCTACTTTTTCAATGCCAAGTATATCCATTTTCAAAACCAGTCCATCATAGTCTTTGGTGAGTAGAATATTACTTCCTCCGCCAATAACCATCATTTTTCTATGTGCTAAATTAAAGTTGTCAATAATAAAATTAAGACCTTCAATAGAGTTTACCTCAATAAAATCAGTGGCTTTGGCTTCTATTCCAAATGTGTTATATGGTTTTAACGATATGTTTTGTTTTATAATCATGTAATACTTCAAATAAAATGAAAGAAAAATTATATCCTAAACATAATTTAAAAATTATTTTTGCTTTTATGTTTAATAACATTCCGCACTTAAAAGCATTGTTACAAAGGCTTGCTATTATATATATGTTTTATGCTTTATGTAGACTGATTTTTTTATTGTTTAACACATCACTGTATCAATTAGGTTTTGCGAAAATAATAAGCACGTTTTATTATGGGCTTTTATTTGACACATCGGCCATAGTATATACCAATGCTATTTTTATTTTACTGCATCTGATACCTGTTACATTACGGTGGAAAGAATGGTATCAGATAATGTTAAAAGTTTATTTTTTAACTGTGAACGGAGTGGCCCTGTTACTTAATTTAATTGATACCAGTTATTATTCATTTAGTGGTAAACGCTCCGGAATTGAATTGATGGCTATGAAAGGTGAAATAAAAGGATTGGTTATATTTAATTACTTACTGGATTATTGGTATGCATTCCTGCTATTTTGTGCTTTACTCTTTTTATTAAACAAATGTTACAACTATACAAAGCTAAAGTTAGTCAAAAAGGAGTGGCAGTGGTATTGTCAGGTTTTATTTATTCCGGTGGTTGCAGCATTATCATTTATTGGTGCACGCGGAGGTTTTGCATTAATTCCATTAAACACCTTTGATGCCGCCAGACTAGTAGGCGTGAATGCTGCAAACCTTGCTACCAATACGCCTTTTCATGTAATTATGAGCGTACAACAGGTAGGCCTTGAAAAACAAAATTATTTTAGTCAGGATATTGCAAATCATTATTATAAACTAATAAAACAGAATACCGATATTACAGATACTTCGAAGCCAAACGTAGTGCTTATAATAGTGGAAAGTCTGGGCAAAGAATATGTTGGTTTCTATAACAATGGCGTGGGTTTTACACCATTTATTGATAGCCTTGCTTCACATGCTACTGTTTACACCCAATGTTATGCTAATTGTAAAAGGAGTATTGAAGGCGTTGCCTGTATTATGGCTTCTATGCCAAGCTGGATGGAAACCGACTACATAAGTAGTTATTATCAAACCAATCAATTAAAAAGTATAGGAGCCTACCTGAGTAATGAAGGTTATAAAACATCATTCTATCACGGAGGCATAAATGGCACTATGAGTTTTGATAATTTTATAGCCAATACCAACGGAGGGGAGTATTATGGAAAAAACGAATACACAAATCAAAAAGATTATGATGGCAACTGGGGAATTTACGATGATAAATATTTAAGTTATTGGGCAGACCATTTAAACGCAAAAAGTAAACCATTCTTCTCGGCTTGTTTTACACTTTCATCACACCATCCCTATAATATACCAGAAGAGTTACAGGCAAAATTTCCAAAAGAAAGACAAGAAATGCATCGTTCTGTTCGCTATGTTGATTATAGTTTACAGCAATTCTTTTCAAAAGTTAAATATATGCCCTGGTATAAAAATACCGTTTTTATCATTACAGCCGATCATTCCTCTTTAAACAGCAAAGCTAAATACAATACCGATGCGGGCAAATACGAAATTCCTTTATTGGTGTATGATGCCCGTAAACCAGATTTTGAAAAAAATGATGAAACCACTCAGCAGTTATCTGTTTTACCTTTGGTTTTAAAATTAACCAATTATAGGAAACCCTATTTTAGTTTTGATGGAAACGCTAACAACCATTTTGCGCTAAGTTATCAAAATGGGTATTACCAAATTATTAAAGATTCATTCGTATACCATTTTACCGGAAAGTCAGGCTTGGGCTTTTATGAAATAAAAACAGACAGCTTAATGTCCAATAATTTAATTAATAAACCCGTATTTCAGCAGCAAAAATCCTATCTCGATACCCTAATAAAAATAGTTATACAGCAATACAATAATGCTTTGATTGACAATAAGATGACTGATAGCAAATAGAGGATTAAAATTTTATTATAAAACCATTTGCCTGCTTGTTTTACTGGTAAAAAAAATTACATTCGTAACCTAAACTAAAAGTGAAAACTATGAGAGCATTTATACGTAAAATTACAATGTTATTTTTTGTGTTAGCCTTGGTTATACCTGCTATGGCACAAACAAATACATGGACCAATGCAAATGGAACAGGCATTTGGAGTGATGATGGGAATTGGTCAAGTGGTGTAGCTCCTGATGGGTCAGAATCGATAAGATTTGATGCTACAAGTACTGATGATTGCTTTATTGATGCAGGTGCTAATGCTACTCTTACGGGAGTGGGTTTAACGCTTGCAGCGGGTTATACCGGTACCATCACTATAGATGATGCTGTTGCATTCGAAATAGGTATTATTAATTTAAATGCTGGACATATTGTTACCGGTACTAATACTTTTACATGTACTTCACTTTTCTTTGGGAATAATATTACAACCGTAAGAAGTTTTGATGGTACAAATGCTTCACAAATTACTATTGGAGGTACTTTAAGTTTTGGAACAGGTACCAGTAACAATGCTACTTTCAGAGCATCAAGTAATACAACAAACGGAACCTCAATAGGAGGTACTTTAACTTATGTTGCGGGCACATTTGTTCATAATTCGGGTAAATTCCGCTTTACTGCAGGAGGTGCCAGAACCGTTCCTAACTTTACTTTTTACGATTTAGAATTATACAATTCAACCAATGCCGCAGTTACTATTACTTTTGGTACTTCGGTAACGGTTAATAACACACTTTATTTATCTGGTAATTCAAGTTCATCAACTTTAAATTTTGCAACCGGCACAATTAACTTAAAAGGAAATTTAGATGTTAGTGCACATAATGCTACAACAGTCGGAACAACCTTAACTGGTACAATTAATATGAATGGAACTTCGGCTCAAAGTATTGTGGGTAATGTTTCAAGTTCAACCGGAGCTATTCCTAATTTAACTATTGGAAATACAACAGCTGCTGTTACTATTTCTTCAGGTTCTCTATATGTAGGAGGGGCTTTTACCATTAACAGTTCTGCTTCATTTTCAACTGGTGGAAATACCATTAGCTTTGGCGGTAACATAGCCAATTCAGGTACATTTACACCAAGTACAAGTACCATTTTTTTAAGACATAGTGCAGCACAATCAATTAATTTTGGAGCAGGAGCAAGTATCAATACATTAACTTGTAGCAAAAGTTCAAATACCGCTACTATCAATGCAGCAACAACTATAACTGATTTGTTAACCTGTACAGGCGGAACCTTAAATTTAAATGGTAATGTTACCATTGCTTCAACTGCAAGTAAAACAGCAAATGTTGGTAATAGCACAGGTGGTACTATATCAGGTAATGCAAATGTTCAGCGATTTATTACTTCAGCAGGCAGAAGATACAGATTTTTAGCATCACCCGTTTCAGGTGCAACAATGAGTGCATGGAAAAATACCATTCATATTACAGGAACAGGTGGCGCAGCTAATAATTTTGATCCAACAGTAGGTGATCAACCCTCAGTTTATACTTATGATGAAACTTTAATAACAGGTGATTTAAATACCGGATGGGTATCGGCTACTAACGGTTCAACCGACCCATTAACAATTGGAAAAGGGTTTAGGGTTTTTATCAGAGGTTCTAGAAGCGGTGCTAAATTAGTTCCTCCTTACGACCCTCAGGATGCTGTTACATTATCAGTAACAGGACCTTTAAACAATGGAAATTTTGTTTTTAGTCCTACATTTACTTCCTCTGGTAATGCTGCCAATGATGGCTGGAACATGTTAGGTAATCCATACGCTTGCGGATACGATTGGAATTCGTTTTATGATGCAGGTTCAAACAGAACTAATATGGATCCGACTGTTTATATTTTTGATGGTACAACCAATGCATATTTAAGTTATAACGCTAGTTCAAATACAGGAGGCTTAACAAGTGGAATCATTCCATCGGGTTCTGCTTTTTATATTAAAGCTACTGGAGCAAGCCCAGCATTAACATTTACAGAGGCATTTAAATCAACCATTACTCCTTCATCAACTTTTAAAATGAAAGAGCCTGAACTGGAAATTATAATGGAAACTGCTGCGAGTAATGAGATAGACAAGTATTACTTTAAAGTAATGCCTGGTTCAACTAATAACTATGATGGTTTCGATATTATAAAACTAAGTAATGCCAATGTGAATGTATCATCATACGGTCAGGATGGTCAACAATTAACAGCCAGTGTAATTCCCGAGTTAACGGATTTAACAATAATTCCATTAAAAGTTGTTGCTGCAAAAGCAAGCACCTTTAAATTTACTTTTAATGGAGTAAACGGATTTACTGGTAGCGACTTTGTTTTAATTGATAAATTTAAAAACACAACAACTCCTTTAATGGATAGTACTACCTATTCATTTGTAATGGATTCAGTTACCGGAAGCTATGGCGATAAACGATTCGAAATAGCCATTGCTAAAAACAGAACAAGCATTGATAAATATTTTGAAACAATCAATAATATTTTAACAGCCACGGTTTATCCAAATCCTGCTGTTAACGAGTTAAATATTGAAGTGAATAAAAATGCTAAAATAGAGCAAGTATCAGTATTTGATATTTCCGGAAAACAGGTAACCAATTACACAAGTACCGGTAGTAAATTAGATATTTCTAATTTAAGCAATGGTACCTACTTAATAGAAGTTATGACTAATCAAGGTCGTTTAACAACCAAGTTTGTTAAATAATAAAATATTATCATAGGCTAAATAAAGGCCATAAAAAAAGCAGACAAACTTGTCTGCTTTTTTTATGGCTTATTGTTGTTAATCCCTATGGAAATTTAGGGAATTTACTAAAGTCAGGTTTACGTTTTTCAAGGAATGAATTTTTACCTTCCTTGGCCTCATCACTCAGGTAATATAATAAAGTAGCATTTCCTGCTAATTCCTGTATACCTGCCTGTCCGTCAAGTTCAGCATTAAAACTTGCTTTAAGCATACGCAAGGCAACAGGGCTTTTTTCAATCATTTTCTGGCACCATTTAATGGTTTCGTCTTCCAGTAGTTCCAAAGGAACAACTTTATTGACCAAACCCATATCCAATGCTTCCTGCGCATTGTATTGGTCACACAAGAACCAAATTTCACGAGCTTTCTTTTGTCCAACCACACGTGCTAAATAACCCGCACCAAAACCACCATCAAAACTACCCACTTTAGGTCCTGTTTGACCAAATTTAGCATTTTCTGCAGCTATTGAAATATCGCAAATTACATGCAATACATGTCCGCCACCGATAGCATAACCAGCCACCATAGCAATAACCGGTTTTGGTATCCTTCTTATTTGCATTTGCAAATCCAACACATTTAAGCGAGGAATACCATCATCACCTACATAACCACCATGTCCGCGTACACTTTGGTCACCACCGCTGCAAAAAGCTTTGCCACCTTCTCCGGTTAAAATTACCACCCTCACATCCTGGTTCTGGCGTGCCAGTTCCATTGCTTCACTCATTTCCTGTACCGTTAATGGAGTAAATGCATTGTGCACATGGGGGCGATTAATACTGATTTTTGCAATACCTTCATAGTATTGAAATAAAATTTCCTTGTACTCCTTCAGAGTAGTCCAATTATATTTACTTGTCATATTCGTTTATTAACTATGGTCTATTTTTATTGTTTTAAATCTTTTATACACTTCTGCACTTGCTTCCATATCAAAACTAAGTTCCAATATTTTAGCCCTATCCGATGGTTCGAAAAATGTTTTTAATGCATTATTCAATTCATCATGCGAAGTGCAATTTTCGTAAATTAATCCAAAATCTGCAGCTAAGTTTTTAGCTTTTAAGTGATGTTTTGTTAAGAAAAAGTGCTCCAGCTCTGGAGTACCGTTAGGCCCGTCAATTAAATTAAAAATGCCACCTCCGCTATTATTTAATAAAATTATACGCAAATTGTTTGATACATAATTATTCCAAAAAGCATTTCTATCATAGAAAAAAGCCAAATCACCCGTAATTAATGTAGTTATTGTATTGTTAACTAAGGCGGCTCCAACTGTTGTTGAACTGCAACCGTCAATGCCACTGGTTCCCCTGTTGCAAAAAACAGTTAAGTTTTTTTGTGGTAAGCCCAAATAACTCACATAACGAATGGAGGTACTATTGGCAACATGTAACTGGCTATTGAATGGTAAATTGTCTAATACTTTATATACAGCCGTTAATTCATTAAAAATAAAAGTATTATTTAATACAAACTGTTTAGTTAACAAATTACATTCTTGCTCAATTCCATAACAGGTTTCACTATAAGCCTTATTTGTAACCAAAGGCAAATTATTTATTGAGTTCAATACCGAAATTGAATCATCAATAATATAATCAGTTACATTATTATAAGTGTTAACCAACGTTTCGTCTTTTTGAATTCTGAAATGAAATACGGGTTGTTGTTTTTTTAACCACAGCTTTAATGCCTTTGATAAAACAGGTCCTCCCAAACTTATTATGCAGTCTGGTTCCAATGTTTGTAGGGTTTCTTTGGTAGCTTGTGATATAATAAAATCAAACTGTTTCAGCCATATATTTTCATGTTGATTAGAAACTACATCGGCTAAAACTACAAACCCCTTTTCCTGCAATTCAACAAGCATTTTATTCAAATTCTTATCAGGCAAAAGTTGACCTACTAAAATTACCTTTTTGTTGCTTTTGGCTATCGCTTCCTCCAGTTTTATTATATTAGTTTCAACAGTTTTTTGATTTATTGTTTTAGGTTGTGTTAATTTAAATTCAGGAGTTAAATCTTCATACAAAGGTTCTGTCAGTGGCACATTTATATGTACGGGACCTAAAACAGGACCGATTGATTTGTCTAAAACATTTTCGACTTCAGTTTTTGAACTTTGAGCTGAAAATTGCATGCTTGCTCGGACATGTGAACCAAATAAATTAATTTGATTAATCATTTGGCCATCCTGTTGATTAATTAATTCCGAGGGTCTGTCAGCAGTTAAAACCACCAAAGGGATTTTCTGATAAAAAGCTTCAGCAATAGCAGGATAAAAATTAACTGCAGCTGTTCCACTTGTGCAAATTAAAGCTACAGGCCTTTGTAGTTGCTGAGCAATACCTAAAGCAATATAAGCGGCACTGCGCTCATCAATTATAGTATAAGTTTTAAAGTTTTTATTTCGGTTAAAAGCAAATACCAAAGGAGCTGAACGAGAGCCAGGGCAAATTACGGCATGTGTAATTCCGAACTCGCTGCAAAGTTTTGATAATATAGTTACCTGGTTATTCAAAAGCGGTGCAAAGTAAAGCGTATTTGTAAGCATAATGAATGATTTTTGATAATTATTTTTACCCATCATTTTATTCAATATAAAAATATATTCGCAGTAGAAATTAGCTTTAAGATTTATCCATGAAAATACTTTGTGTAGGCCGAAATTATACAGAACACGCTAAAGAGTTAGGTAATGCAGTTCCGGAAAATCCGGTAATATTTAGTAAACCCGATACTGCTTTGCTTAAAAACAATGAACCATTTTATTTACCAGATTTCAGCAACGATGTTCATCACGAAGTAGAGCTGGTTATAAAAATTAACAAGGTAGGAAAAAAAATTAAGCCGAAATTTGCCCGCAATTATTTTTCTGAAATTGGTTTAGGTATTGATTTTACTGCGCGCGATAAACAAACTGAATTAAAAAATAAGGGGTTACCCTGGGAGTTGGCCAAAGCTTTCGATGGTTCCGCACCTATTGGTAATTTTATCAATATTGAAAATATAGATTTAAAGAACATAGATTTTAGTTTACAAAAAAATGGGACAGTGGTACAAAAAGGAAATACTACGCAAATGATTTTTTCATTTGAAGAAATAGTAAGTTTTGTATCGCAATATTTTACCTTAAAAGTGGGCGATTTAATTTATACAGGAACACCTGCAGGAGTTGGCCAGGTGATTATTGGTGATAAACTGGAAGGATTTATTGGTAATGATTTAATGCTTACTTGCGAGGTAAAATAATAGCATGAAATGGGGTAAATTAGTAATTATACTTTTGAGTATTGTATTTAAATTAGAGGTTAAAGTACATGCTCAAAACTATCCGCAAAATTACTTTCGTTATCCATTGGATTCATTACCTAATTTGGTTTCACCTTTTGGTGGTCTGCGCGATAATCATTTTCATAGTGGCATGGATTTACGCACCAATCAACGCGAAGGTTTGCCTGTATATGCCAGTGCCGATGGTTATGTATCGCGTATAAAAATTCAAAGTTTTGGTTATGGAAAAGCCATTTATATTGATCATCCAAATGGTTATACAACGGTTTATGGTCACTTACAAAAATACACGGGTAAAATAGCGGAGTGGATTCACAACTATCAGTATAAAAACCAAACCTTTGAATTTGATTATGTTTTTGAAAAGCCTTTATTGCTAATAAAAAAAGGCGATTTCATAGGTTTAAGTGGTAACAGTGGAGGTAGTTCAGGCCCACATGTTCATTTCGAAATAAGAAATACAAAATCAGAAAAAATTTTAAATCCGGCATTATTTGGTATTGTTCCTTTTGATACATTAACACCATTTATAAAAAACGTATTTATTTATAAATTCACTACCGATGGTTTATTGCTTAAGCAACGTTTGAAAATAAATGCTAACCAATTAATGGCTACTAACAAGCCGTATTATTTTGTTTATAAAAATACAATTGAATTAGATGCTGACATATATGGTTTTGGAATAGAAACATACGATTATATTCATAACAAGGAAGAAGAGAAAGGTATTTATAGTTATCAGCTTAACTGGCAGGCAACACCAGTTTTCAAACATACCTTAACCCAATTTGCTTTTGATGAAAGCAAATATATAAATGCGCACATAGATTATCCGTTTTATAAAACAAATCAAACACGTATTCAAAAATGTTTTGTTGATGATGGAAATGAATTCAGTTCCTATGAAACAAATGCACAAAAAGGTAAAATAACCATTACAAAAAACAGCTTAGATACGCTCGTTTTTGAAGTAAAAGATTTTAATGAGAATAAGTATTTTTTAGCTATTCCGTTAAAAGGCTTATCTGCAAAAGTTGACAAAGAAAGATTGTCTTATCAACATTCTTTACAAAGCAAAAAAGTATTTTATCCATTAAAGCAAAATAGTATAAAAAGTAAAGATTTTTTGTTTGAGATGGTACCAAAATCATTATATGATACTACTTATTATGAATTCACCATTTTACCTAAAACCCAAAAGACTTTGAGTAAAGTGTATTCCTTATCAAATTTAACAGCTCCTATTCATAAAGCTGCGGATATAAGTATTAAACCAATGAAGTTAAAAAAGGAGTTTGAGAGCAAACTGATATTGGCTTATTACTTAACAGATGAAAAAAACTACAGAAGTGGTGGTGGTGGTTTTGAGAACGGATTTGTAAGAGGGAAAGCAAATAATTTTGGGCATTATTTT
>CAYTWI010000032.1:5012-31973 GCA_964442045.1 uncultured Bifidobacterium sp. | reverse complement strand
GGGCTGCAAATGTAGACCCTTTATAATCCTATCCAAATTTATTTTACTACCCAAATCACATATACCCTGTTTATCAAGTTAATATTTTTTTGTGAACCTCTATCAATCCTACATATTAACAGGTTTTGCACTATAAAATAGAAGTGATTTTTTTATTAATTAAACTTTTAGAAACTGAATATAGTATAAATGAAAGTGTTGTTAATGCTTATTTTTGCTATTTTCATTTTATATGACTTATTTAAATACGCTATAACTTATAGCAGTTAGTTTAAAATATTTATTATTGCCCATTATTTAATGATAATGGATATTGAAAAAAAGAAAATTGGTATTTTAGGTAGTACCGGTAGTATCGGAACTCAAGCACTAGAAATAGTAAGGGAACAATCTGATGTAATTGAAATTGAAATTCTGACAGCTAATAGTAATGCTGAGTTATTAATAAAACAAGCACTTGAATTTAAACCAAACCATGTAGTTATAGCTGATGAAACAAAATATTTGCAAGTAAAGGATGCATTATTTAATGAGGATATAAAAGTTTTTGCGGGCTCAAAGGCTATTGCGGACTTAATGGAAATTACTTCGGCAGATACTATCTTAACTGCTATGGTTGGTTATAGTGGTTTAATACCTACTATAAAAGCTATTGAAAATAAAAAGAAAATTGCTTTAGCTAATAAGGAAACTTTGGTGGTAGCGGGAGAACTGATAACGCAACTTTGCTATGAAAATAAGGTTGATTTAATACCTGTTGACTCTGAGCATTCTGCTATTTTTCAATGTTTGACAGGTGAAAATCTGGATAGTATTGACAAGGTTATTTTAACTGCAAGCGGAGGACCATTTAGAGGAAAAAAAAGGGATGATTTACTTGAAATAACAAGAAAGGAAGCATTGAAACATCCCAACTGGAGTATGGGTGCAAAAATAACCATTGATTCTGCCACTTTGATGAATAAGGGATTTGAAGTAATTGAAGCTAAGTGGCTATTTGGGTTACAAAGCAATCAAATTGATGTAGTTGTGCATCCTGAATCTATTATACATAGTATGGTTGAGTTTAATGACAGCAGTATTAAAGCTCAAATGGGTTTACCTGATATGAAACTTCCTATTCATTATGCATTTTTTTATCCTGAAAGGGTAAAGACTTCTCTAAAAAGAATGTCATTTAAAGAGATAAAACAATTGCATTTTGAGGAACCTGATTTGGATACTTTCAGAAATTTGGCGCTGGCTTATGAAGCAATGGATAAAAAAGGTAATATGGCTTGTATACTTAATGCAGCGAATGAAATTGCAGTGGAAGCATTTTTAAATGATAAAATAAAGTTTTTACAGATTGCTGAAATTAATGAAAAATGCATGCAACAGGTTGGATTTATAGCTAAGCCTGATTTAAATGACTATATAGCAACTGATGAGGAAACGAGAAACTTGGCTAAAACAATGGTTTAATATATGAAATACTTTTATATTTTCGCGACTCAAAAAAATCTTGTAACTAGAGATTAGATAACAAAAAAAACATGCAAACATTAACGATGATAGCGCAAGTAATTGCGGCTCTTTCTATTTTAGTATTAATTCATGAGTTAGGCCATTTTTTAGCGGCTAAATTGTTTAAGATTAAGGTAGATAAATTTTATTTATTCTTCGATTTCTTATTTCCAATGCCTAGTGTATTAAATTTTGCTTTGTTTAAATTTAAAAAAGGTGATACGGAATATGGTTTAGGATGGTTTCCAATGGGAGGTTACGTTCAAATAAATGGTATGGTTGATGAAAATATGGGTAACCAGGATTTAACAAAACCTGCAGAACCGTGGGAATTCAGAAGTAAACCGGCCTGGCAAAGAATGATTGTAATGCTTGGGGGAATTATATTTAACGTAATTTTAGGTATTATTATTTTTGCCGGTATTAAGTACCATTATGGCGAACAACTATTGGTAAATAGCTCGGTTAAACATGGTATTGTTCCAAGTGATTTTGCTAAGGAGGTTGGCTTTAAACTGGGTGATAAAATTATTAGTGTTAACGGTAAAAATATTGTTCACCTGGAGGATGCTTTAAATAGTGACATCATTCTTGGTGAGAATGCTTCTTATATTGTTGAAAGAAATAATGAACAGGTAAATGTTAAATTACCTTCTGACTTTTTAAATAAATTACCTCGTAAGGCCAAAGGTGGTTTCTTCTCACCAAGAATGGAATTATATGTAGCTAAAACCTTACCGGGCTCTGCTGCTGAAAAAGCCGGTTTATTGGCTGATGACAGAATTATTGGTGTTGACACAGTATCTTTCAATTGTTTTGATGAGTTTCAGCCTCTTTTGGAACAATATGCAGGTAAAACTACTACGTTAACTGTTATTAGAACCAATGATACGGTTAGTTTGAATGCATCTATTGGAAGTGATGGAAAACTTGGATTTATGCCAATTGATAAAACGTGGAGGTTTGATACAATTAATTATTCTATTATTTCTTCAATCCCTGCTGGTATTAACCAGGCTTATGAAACTATAGCTAACCAAATTTCGGGTTGGGGTAAAATATTTCATGGAGATATAGCTATTAATAAAGCGGTGCAAGGACCTATTGGTATTGCTCAGTACTTTGGGCCAAGATGGGACTGGTTAAATTTTTGGATGTTAACTGCCCTTATTTCAATGGGCTTGGCTTTTATGAATTTTTTACCAATACCTGCTTTGGATGGTGGCCACGTGGTTTTATTAATAATAGAAATGATAACCAGAAAACCAATTAGTATAAAGGTACAGGAACGCGTTCAAACAGCCGGTACTATTATATTATTAAGCTTAATGGTGTTGATCTTTGGTAATGATATTCTAAACTTATTTAAAAAGTAAGTTTTCTGGAAACAAAATGTAGGTTTATTAATTAGTCTACATTTTGTTGTAACGCATCTTTTGCTTTTTGCAAGATGGCTTCAACGGAGTCTTCGCTTGGCCTGATATACGTTTTATTCAGTAAATCAATGCTATCAAGCAACTCAAAGTATTGGCTTTGTAAGGTGGTGCTTTGTGATATGGCTAGCTCTATGGCCGCTGTTTTTTCAAGGGAGGTTTCCTTAAATATATATTTCAATAAATCATCTTCGGAGTAGTTATTTTGCATATAAATCAGGTTTAAGTTTATTACTTAACGAATGTATTATAATTTTAGTACAAAGTAAAAACGGGATGCAAATTTTAATCTTGCTTCAATTTCTCATTTAATCAAGCGCTTTTAACATATTTTCGGCTATAATCCATCTACCGGTTTGGTTATAATGTTCTGTGGTCCAATCCTGATCTATATAATCTTTGCCTTTTACATTGGTAAAGTTATCTATAACGGTTACGCCTAAAGCACTGTATCTTTCTATTAAAAAGTTTTTATTTTCTATCATTAAATTAACCAATTCCTTCCCTACTAAGCTATCTGCATACTCCACATTTTCGGGTAATAGGTTAAAAATTAGTTTAATGTTTTTTTCTTTTGCGGTCTGAACCATTTCATCAAAATTTTTAATTCGCGGATTCGTTGCGGGGTCTATAGTAAAGGCATAACTTTTTATGTAACTACAAGCTAAACTAATTTTGGGCATATCCCAATCGCCATTGGGTAACAGGTATGTTCCATTTGCCATTCCATTATCC
This sequence comes from uncultured Bifidobacterium sp., assembly GCA_964442045.1. Classification (GTDB taxonomy): domain Bacteria; phylum Bacteroidota; class Bacteroidia; order UKL13-3; family UKL13-3; genus JAAFJM01. Next base: position 28,299 of record CAYTWI010000032.1, on the reverse strand, counting down.
CAATCTCTCACATTTTTATATTTAAAGTTTGATGATACATTGATGAAATCGTATTTCCACTGCTGCTCTCTGTAATGGTTACGTAATTCTATTGATTTATTATCGTAGGCATTAAAAGCTAGTTTTAAGCGTTTTATAATGGGTGCACCGGGTTGGTACATAACAGCCGTTTGGCTAAGCTTGGTTTCCACTTCTGAATTAATCCAATCGGCATTGAATGACCTTAGGTTCATCGCTACTATAATTGTTTTTACTTTTGTTTCGGGTTGTATGTTTTTTATAAGTTGGGTATAAATTCCTGCGTGAAGGGCTGAATATTCAACTGCATTTATTTTTAAAGGTGATAATGTATTCAACATTTCGGAGGTAGATAAAGTGCATGTATCATTATCTGCATATCTGCCATTGCTTGATTCGGCAAAATACAAAACATCGCTTACCTGTTGTAAACTATCCAGTTGTAATAGGATATTTGCATCGAAATGGTCAATATCTGCAAAGTAGAAATATTTTTTGTATACTATATTTGATAATGTTAAGCACAAAGCTCCTACTATTAATGCCTGACAAAGTTTTATAAACAGCTTTTTCATAATTTAAAATTGAAAATAAATGAATTGAAAACTTTGTATTCCACTGAAAAGTAAAATACTTACACTTAATATAATATAGAAGAACCAACGTATAGCTGTGTTTTTGCTTTGTAAAAACAAATCGAACCTGTTTTTGATGAGTAAAAATTCAACTATTATAAACAATAACACCATTGCTATTTGGTTGATTGATATATGAACTTGTTTGGTGGCTTCAAAACTATATTGGAAACTTTGCAGCAAAACTTGCTTGGCTATATTTAAGTTTGGTGACCTGAAGAATACCCAGATAAAGGTGGTTAAGATAAAGGTGAAAATAATTCCTAAGAACATTATTGTTTTGGAAGTTGCAAATGTAGCCGGGCGAAATTTATGGTACATTGCTTCCAATAAATAGAATAAGGCATGTAACAGGCCCCAAATAATGAAGGTATAATTGGCTCCATGCCAAAAACCACTTATACCAAATACTATAATAATATTAATAATCCATCTTAATGTATTTACTTTACTTCCTCCCAAGGGAATAAAAACATAATCGCGAAACCAGGTTGATAATGAAATATGCCAACGCTGCCAAAACTCTTTTAAATTAACTGCAAAGTAGGGTTGTTTAAAATTATCCATCAGGTGTATGTCGAGCATTTTGGCGGCTCCAACTGCAATGGTTGAGTAACCATAGAAGTCTGCATAGATTTGAATGGAAAATGCTATTAAAGCTATCCAGGCTGAACTTGAAACATATGCTGTGGGTGCCTGGTAAAAACTATTTACCAGTGGTGCCAAATTATCTGCTACGCACATTTTTACAAATAACCCATAAAGTATTAAACGCAGACCCTGACTAATGTTCTTATACTTAAATTTATGTTTTAACCTGAATTGATTGCCCAAATGTGAAAATCTTTCAATAGGACCGGCAATCATTTGAGGAAAAAACAACACATAATTGGCAAAATAGCCTATGTGTTTTTCAGCTACTTGTTTTCTTTTATATACTTCTATAATGTAACTTAATGATTGAAAGGTATGGAAGGAAAGACCAATGGGTAAAATAATTTCAATTGGGTGTAAATTATTATTATAGGGAGCCAATACATCAACAAAGAAATTGTAATACTTAAAATAGACCAACAGGCCTAAATTACTTGTAATACTTATTAGTAACAGCGTTACTCTTAATATTTTATTCTGCCATTTATCTAGTAGTAAACCTGTTGAGTAGTCGATAAGTATAATAGTATATAAAATAAGTATATACGGTGGAAAGAATACGGAATAGAAATAGGTACTAGCTAAAAATAATAAAATCCAGCGCCATTTATTTTTTAATAAATAGTAAAATAGGGTTACTATGGGTAAAAAGAATAAAAAATGTAATGAATTAAACTGCATTTATGTTTTAACTAATTAGTTTAAAAAGGATACCCTATACCAAAATTAAAGATACTATTGTCCCAATACCACGATAAACTTTTAGCATTTTGAATAACCCATCTATTCCCTGTTGTTTGTGTCGGATCGTGTAAAGGAACTGCTGCATCTAACCTGAAAACGAAAATACTTAAATTTAAACGTACACCAACTCCTGAACCTATTGCCAGTTGGTTATAAAAATTAGTTATATCAAAATCAGCTCCTACCCTTCCATCTTTTCTTACTACCCAAATATTGCCGGCATCTGTAAACAAGGCTCCTTCTATAAATCTTTTATATAAATTGAACCTGTATTCGGCATTCATTTCTATTTTTATATCGCCTGATTTATCAATTTGGTTGGTGGTTGCATAAACTCCCGGACCTACAGAACGAGGGCGAAATGCTCTTAAACTATTGGCACCTCCTGTAAAAAATCTTTTTTCAAAGGGAATATAATCGGGAGAGTTCCCATAAGGTAAAGCATAACCTACTGCCAACCTGTATACTATGGTATTATTAATATCTATCCATTGATTATACCTGCCATCTACGTATGACTTTACGTATTGAAAATAATTTAGTCCCAGTATTTCGTATTTATCTTTAATATTTCTTGACTCATCAGTCACTTTTGGTGCATCTAACAGTATATTTAACCCGGTAACTATATTACCTGCCAGCTCCAAAGCGTCAAACCTTAAAAAGAAAAAACTTTTGCCTTTGCTTATGGGTTGGGTGCTATAGGTTAAGCCAAACCTTATATCGTTAATGATTAGGTTATTGGCGAAAACATTTTGCAGGAATATATCTGTTTTACTGCGTTCCTCAAGCGTACTATTGTTGAAACTTGTTTGTATGTAACTTAATTCAGGGAAAGCAACGTAGTAAGTGGTTAATTTTCTGTTTAACTGATATGAGGAACCTAGTGTTAATACTCTGCGTTGGTAATCAACATTTTTTTCATATATCACTGATGAGTTGATAATTGTTTTGGTACTGGCATTGTTAAATTTCCTGTCTAATTTGGGCAGGAATAATAACTGAGGAACTATAATACTGGCTGTTACCGATTGCTCATTACTATTAAAAAACGGAGTTGGACTGATATTTTCTCCACGTTGTGCCTCAAAACTTGTGCGAAAACGCAATTGCAGAATTTCTCCATTATGAAAAATATTTCTGTCGGTTAATTGAATAATAGCAGCTAATCCAAAATTCCTGTAACTCTGTGTTGCCACCAAATTTCCCTGATCACTGGTAATGGCTTGTGGTTCTATTGTGAAATCATATTTACCCTGTTGTTTTAAATTGATGTAAAAATCAATAAAATGTTGGGTATCGTTTTCTACTAAAGTGGGTGTTATGGTTACTAAGCGGAATAACTGTAAATCAGTAAGCCTGCTGTAAGTTTTGTTTAAATTATTTTGCTGGAAAATTTCGCCACTCATTAAAAAGTTCATTTTATCGAGTATGGTCGGATTTATTTTACTTCCATTTGCTAGGTATTTAAAGTTTTTTGTTTCGAGCGTATCGTATTTTTTTGCACCGTTTTTATGGTTGGGCTCTACTTCTATTACGAGATTTCGAATGTAATACTGGTTAAAAGGTACTTGTTCTGTTTTGTTGTTTATATTTATATCAACAGCTAAATAATCTTCTGCATAATTGGTATCTATATTAAAATCAATGTATTCTTTAGCAAATGTATAGTAACCATTGTTTCTTAAAATAGTGGTTATCCTGGTTTGCTCGTTTAAAAAATCTTCTCTGCTGAAGCCCCTTCCAATTTTAATGTTGCTTTCGCTGATGGTGGCATTAATTAATTCATAAAGCTTTTTATCAGGACAGTTAACATGTAACTTATTATATTTATATTGGTTATTGAGTTTAACATGGTAGGTAACTACTTTACGTTCTTTTAAAAATGTTCTGTCGGTTACGGTGTAGGTAATTTCTGCATAGTAATAGCCTTGCGATTTAAGGTAGTTACGCATGGCTTTCACACTTGTTTCAATCATGCTTGAGTCTAAAATAACGGGAACGCTACCCAGCTCATCTCTGAAAAAACGTTTGAGTTTGGTATCTTTTTTACCGGCATCACCTAAACGGTAGAAAAAAACATTTAACCTTACAATACCTAAAAATTTGCTCCCGGGCTTTTGTTTTATCTGGTTTTCTAAGTCTGATTCAAAAAAACGGGCTTTGCCTCTTTCTTCTATTTCTACTTTGTTTTTAACTAATTTAGGACCTTCGCGTTTATGAATTCTGCTTATATTGCACGCACTAAATAGAGCCCAAAAGGCTACTATAAGGATAATATTTTTATGTTTAAATATGCTTAGCAAATCAACAATTCAGTATTTAAAAGGTTTAAAAGAAACATCAAACAGGTACTCCGAAGGCTTTTTTTTGGCCGAAGGTAGTAAAACAGCTATTGAATTTCTTGCATCAAATTTACATATTGAAGCTATATATGCCACTATGGATTGGACACTTAAGTTTCCACAATATAAAAATGATAGACGCCTGCAAATAATTTCTTCGAAAGAAATTGAGCAAATAAGCTCACTTAAAAGCACGCGCGATGTGGTATTACAAATTGCATTCCAAGAAAATAATATTGAACAAATAAACTTACAGGCAAAGTTACACTTGGTTCTAAACGATATTCAGGACCCGGGTAATTTGGGAACTATTATTAGAATTGCGGACTGGTATGGAATTAAAAATGTTGTTTGCTCAGAAGGAACGGCTGATTGCTATAACAATAAATGTATACAGGCTACCATGGGTAGTATAGCCAGGGTAAATGTTTTTTACACTGACTTATTAAACTGGTTGCCAAATGTTAAACTACCTGTTTATGGAGCAGTAATGGATGGTAAAAATATAAACAGTGTCGGATTTAAAAATGAGGGGTTACTTTTAATTGGGAATGAGGGTAAGGGTATCAATATGGATTTAATGCCTTATATTTCGGAACCAATTAGTATAAAGAGAATCGGGTTAGCTGAAAGTTTAAACGCTGCAATTGCTACAGCTGTAATTTGTGACAGATTTTTAAATAATTAAAGAAGCAACCAAATATTTACTTTATTTGACTAACGGACAGCTAGGCATATTAGTTAAACTTATGAAGAGAAAGCTTTATTTTATGCTCATTTTGCTAAATTGCTTTGTTGCTAAATCGCAGGAAATAATGGTTTCCGGAGGGGTTTCATTACCTCTTAATCCCTATTCGGGAGGCGATATTCTTGATAATAGTAACGGGCATGCCGCAACGGGGTATAACTTTAAATTTGATTACATTTTTTTAAAACAAAGCAAATTAAACTTTAGCCTTGGCGCTTATTATTTCAGCAATGATGTAAATATTAGCAACCTGGAAAGGCAATATAATAAGGCTTTTGGAAAAAAATCAGTATTTACGCTGGCCAGCCCGTATACCGGTTTAGGTATTGGAGGAAGCATTTTATACTACATTGGTAAACAGAACAGCAAAATAAAAGGTATTTCAAAGGTATCACTCGGGCAAATGTTTGTAAACTCACCGGAGTACACGGTAGTGGATAGTAATTATTACCAAAGGGTTTTAAGTAATGATGCTTCGAGTACGTTTTGGGGGTTGGGTTTGGGTATTGAATATGCCGTTAGCCCGCAATTAAGCTTAATTGGTTTTGCCGAATATTTATATAGCCGTGTTGATTTTGGAAACCCTCGTTCCAGAAACGCTGCAGGGCAAATAATTACCACACCCAGTAACAACACCAATGCACAAGCTGTTATTAATTTAAATATAAATGTGGGTTTAAGTTATAAATTTTATAGCTACGAGGATAAGCTGACACCAAAAATGAAACCGAAAAAATAGGTTTATGTTTTTTAGTTTTATAAATAGTGTTTTATTTGACTAACATAAAAACTATCCCTTGCAGCTTATTAATAACAGGTATTTACATTTTATATTTACAACCATTTTATATATTTTAACCAATGGTTATTTATTTAATACTGGCGACCAGGCTGAGCACTTACCTCAGTTATATCAAAAATTAAATCCGGAACTTTACCCGCACGATTCTTTTCTGACCTACTATAACCAGACTTTTACAGTCAGGTTCTACTTTGTAAATTTCATGTATGCACTCAGCCAACTCTTTTCTGTTGAAGTGAGTTGTTTTTTGGTGTATGTTATTTGTGTTTATATGGCAATAGCGGGTGTTTATTTTCTTTTTATCAGTTTTACGGATAATGTTGTTCATGCCTGGGTAGGTGTATATTTCTATTTATTCTTTGCGCGCTACTTTGTTATAGGGGGCAACTATTTCCAGGACAATATGCTGGTAGGCAGCAGTATTGCCGAGGTACTATGTGTATGGGCTTTTGTTTTACTGTTTCGAACCAAAATATATTATGCTGCCTTGCTGGCGGGTATAGCCAGCTTGTTTCAACCACTTATTGGTTTGCATGTTGCCTTTATTATGGGTGGTACTTTGCTTATAAAACATATAAAACTAAAAGAACTGAAGGGAAAAACTATGCTGAAGCTATTGGGGTTTACGGTCATTTATTTTGCAATAGCCGCTTTTGTTTTGTTACCCATTGGTTTAAAGCAATCGGGGTCAGCGGCTGATAATGCAGAAGCAAATAAAATTTTGTACGAATACCGCGGTGCTTTACATTATTTACCGCAGCTTTTTCCTGCCCGTGATTATTTTTTAATGGTTGCTTTTATGCTGGTGGCACTTGTTGTTATTTATTATAGCACTATAAAAAACAAAGAGCCATTACTCATCATTATTGGCTTTACTTTAATGTGCACTTTGCTCTTTGCTGCTTATTTATTAGTGAACCCATACTCAAACCTTGGAAAACTGCAATGGTTTAAAACTTCGGTATGGATTAATTTATTGGCTGCGATGTTTATTTTAGGTGTTTTGCAATTTAAATTCATACCATTTGGCAAGCCTTTGCTCGTTGCAGGTATTGTATGTATATGTAGTTGGGCAGGTTTAAAGGGTTTTAAAAACTACGGGCAACATAAATTACCTTTTTGCAATGGCAGTGAGTTAACTATAGCGCATGAATGGATTTTAAATAATACGCCTGTTGATTGTATGGTTTTAACTCCCCCTAACGATTACTCTTTTTCGTGTGAAGCAAAACGCAGTATGCCCGTTAACTACAAAGCCATTGTACACGAAGCAGCTTATTTACTGCAATGGAAAGCAGACATGGAAAAATACTATGGTGTTGACTTTACCCGTTTGGAAAAACTAAACTGTTTACCGGAAGCGGTTAAAGAATTCTATAAAATAAACTTTAATGATTATAGCAACCGGGAAATTGATTATGTAATGGTAGCCAAACAACAAATACCTGCGGGATATTATAATGCTAAACAAATATGTTATAGCAATAAGGAATATATGGTTCTTAAAATGAAATAGGGATGTGCTATTCTATTATATAGAACCGCGTTTTTTTAGCCAGATAAAGGTGAAAACGATAGCGAGTATAAAGTATAAGTATGCTTTTCCTTTTACAAAGTCTTCGAAAAACGAAATATAAAAACCAACCAATAAACTAATTATTGCAATAATAAGCCAATTGCGCAGAATCCATTTTTCCATTGTTATTTTATACTTACTATTCCCCTTATTTTTAAAATTTTGTATGGATTGAATGCAGAATTGGTTTCCAGCCCATCTCCATAAATAATATCGTTCTTGGTGGTAATTTTAACGGCTTCGTTGGTACTTATCAAATTGGTTTTTTCATCCCAAACCAGGCTTTCAGTCCTTAATGTATCGCCTTTAATGTTTACTACTATTACATCGTACTTGGCGGTCATGGTACGTTGCTGGTCATCGCGTACTGCGTATTTTGATTTAATATAACTGGTTATCTTTTTGTTTTTATCGTAAAAATAGGCTGTTATACCTTTTGGCATTACTGACTGGTTTCGTTTTTCATTATCAAAACGCTGCATAACAGGTGCAAATACTTTGGCTTTCACAAAACCTGAATCGGTATAGTTAAGCAGTATATTGGACCCTTCTTCCATAGGCAAATTATCGGCAGCGGTAATTATTCTTACTTTTTCTATATTATCGTTTTTGCATGCTCCTAAAAGCATGGTTATCGATACGAGTAATAATAATATTTTGCTACCTGCGTTTTGCGTACTAGTCATATTTATAATATTTGATAAACCATTTATCAGAAAAAACTACGCCTATTGTAAACCTCATATATTCTTCGCTAAGCACTGAGCTATTAGCCCCGCGGGTAAAATAATCAAAGCCTAAATTAATGCGTGAAAATTTTCTGTATCTGTCTCTGTCAGCAATAGGTATGCCAACTCCAAAACTATATCCAATTACATTAATTGACTGTCCGTTTAAGTTTAAATTGGTTTGTTCAAACCTATAACCAGCCCTGTATTCTAGGCGTTTTAAATAATTACGGTTATCTTCTTTCAGGTCGGGAATCCAGCTACCTCCTATACCAAAACTTAACGAGTTTTGTAAGGCATCGTTTATTCCAAAGTGCCTGAAATCTTTCCAGGCTGTAGTAGTTACATCTGCCCCAAGCGACCAGTTTAAGGCCTTAAGCCCTATACCATATTTTAAGCTCATAGGCATGGTATAAACTCCTTTTTTGTTATCGTCTGTTTGTATGGAATCACGCGCATAATCAACACCACCGCGGGTAAGTGTGCGGAATGAGTAGCGTTGGGTAGCATCAACATCGGTTTGTAAATTAAAACTAAAACCAGCGTTAAAGCTCACATAGTTTTTTTTGCTTTGTACAAAGGCTTTGTGTTCAAATCCATTGCTGTCAACTACCGTTTTATACCACGGTATGCTCATGTTTATACTGTCAAAATGCGACTGTATTCCGTAGTCAATTAAAAAACCACTCACATAATCTTTTCTATCCACAGCCCAGTTAAACATAAAATAATCGCTTGGAATAGACTGTACAATCTGGGTATTAATCTGCCCGAATAAATAACCTACATTTACACCCACTGAAAAATTCTTGTTTATTTTAGCTCCTAAACCAATATAAGCGCGTGTTAATCCGCCTGAGCCTATTTGCGAAAGGCTGGCATTGATTATACCTGAAGTATCGGTTTGTATTTTATTAACGCTGGTTACATTGTACCCTACTGATGAATAAGGTGCTGCTCCAAAAGCAAAACCAATTCCCTTTTTTGAAATACGTCCGCCTAAGTTAAAGTATGATAAGCCTGAAAGTGATGCATTCATTTGCCCAACATTACCTGTATAGGTACCACTGGCTAAAGAGGCTCCGGCTTCAATATTGGTTTGCAGCAAAGCACTGTACGAAGCAGGGTTTAGGGGGTTAATATCGTATCCGCGCCTGATACTCTGGCTTAACTGGCCCATATTACCTAAAGCAACAGAACCGTAGTATTGTAAATCGCCAGGGCCATAATAGGAATAAGGGCTTTTGGTTAAATTTTGTGATTGAGTGTTTGTTATAAACAACAAAACAAAAGCGATAAATATGGAAGTGCTTTTGTTTATTGTAAATAGAAATTGCCTAACGCGGGCTTTATACATTGTATGTTAAAATTTTATTGAGACCAAATAATGTTAAATAGGGATGCGCAAATACGCTTTTTTTTAGGTGTTTTTCAAACAAAAAACAATCACCTCCGCTTAATAATAGTTCGGTAGGACCAAACTCTGCCTCATACAGGTTAATACGTCCTTTTATTTCCTCCAGCATACCTATATAAGCACCACTTTGCATGCATGTTTCCGTGCTGTTTCCATTAAAATGGCCCGGCTCAGTAAAATTTAACAAAGGCAACTTTTCGGTAAAATGATTCATGGCTTGTAAACGCATATTTAATCCAGGTGATATGGCACCACCCAGATATTGAGCTTTACGGTTAACAAACTCAAAGGTTACACAGGTACCGCAACTCACCACCAGCACATTGTTTGCTTTAATATAATTAGTTGCTGCTGCTGCCAGCGCTATCCTGTCAACACCCAATGTTTGGGGGGTAGCATATAAGTTTTCAAAAGGTAATGGTGTATGGGCTGTTAAAACCAATGTGTTGGTTTTTTGCGCGAGTATGTTTTGCAGGTTTTGGTTACTTGCCCCCACACTGCTTATAATACTATGAGTAATAGTATATTTTAAAAGAAGTTGTGTTATTATTTCGTCCGTCAAATGTTCAACAGCTATGGAATCCACCAAAGTGGCCTGATTAAAAACGCCCACTTTTGTCTGGGTGTTGCCTATATCTATGCATATATTCATCATAGCCTAAATAATCATTAGTATTTCCTTATGGGCAAAAAGTTGCACACTCTGCCCTATTAACACTTCTAACAAGCCTTGTTTGTTTACCCTGTCTATTTGCCCTAAAACCATTTGGCCATTAACAGTAAAATAACTGGTTTCGTGTCTGCGGAACAAATGTGCGTTATAGGTTTCTATTATCTCTTCCCACTTACCAGCTTTAATACTTTCGTAGGCAATACTTAATTCCTCCAGTAAAAGTTCTAATACCTCTTCTATTTCAAATATGGTGTTGGTTACCCTGTTTAATGAAATAGCATTTTTATTAAAAAAATGAGTCTGGTTTACATTTAAACCTATACCCACTACTGTTTGCTTAATATTTTCGCCCTGTATAGCGTTTTCAATGAGTATGCCTGCTATTTTTTTATTGTTAATATAAATATCGTTAGGCCATTTAATATAGCATTTGGTTTGCGCCAGTTTAAACACTACCTGCCTTAATGCAATACTCACCGCCATATTAATGTAAGCTTGCTGCTCAACGGGTACTGTATTAAACTCAAACAAAATACTACACAGCAGGTTTTTATTTACTTCGCTCTCCCACACACTATTAGCCTGCCCCCTGCCTGCCGTTTGGTAGGCACTGTAAACCACCAAACCATTTTGAGCTGGTAAGCTTTTAATGTAATTATTGGTTGAATTTACCTGATTTACAAAGTGTATTTGAAATTGAATGCCTAACAAAATTTTTAAAACGGTTTTAAAATCTTACTTTTGGCCCGCAATATAGCAAGATAAAAAGAAGAAGAGCATGGCAAAAATACCAGCAAAAAAAACAGCCGCAAAGAAAGCAGCCCCTAAAAAAACAACTACCAAGGCTACTGCAGCTAAAAAAGTAAGTGCAAAAACCAAAACCACTCCTAAAGAAGATAAAATTAATAAAATAAGCGATCCAACTGAATTTTTAGCCTGGGCGGTAGCACAGGGTATGTTTGAAAAAAAGGCGGAAGACATTAAAATTTTAGATATGCGCAAAGTAAAAGCAGCCAGTGCTGATTACTTTGTAATAAGCCATGCAGAAAGCGATAAGCAGGTAGAAGCTATTGCCCGCAGTGTGGACGAAGAGGTTAAAAAGCTAACCGGAGAAACCCCTTGGCACCGCGAAGGTTTGGAAAATATGGAATGGGTTTTATTAGATTACTTTAATGTAGTAGCGCATGTTTTCCAACGTGAAAAACGTGAGTTTTACGGTGTGGAAGAGTTATGGGGCGATGCTGCCATAGTTGAATTTAAAGGAAAATAACAGTTTACACTTAAGCATTTATTAATTAAACCGGCTGTAAAAACTTACTGTAAAAGTCATGAAAAAAATAGGTGCATGATATTACATTTGCAGCCCTAGAAAAAAATATGTTAGACAGAAACACACTTATAGGCTTTACGCTTATTCTGGCCCTTTTAGTAGGTTGGGCTTACTTTTTAAAACCTAGCGATGCAGAAATGGAGGCTTACAAACGCCAACAGGATAGCACCAAAATAGCAGAAATTAAGCAGGATAGTTTAATGAGAGCCAGTTTAGATACGGCTCAAAGCAAAAAATTAATAACTACTAATGATAGCAATGCTATAAAAAGTACTTTTGGTTCGTTTGCGGCTTATGCCAATGGTAAGGAAGAGTTTACCAGCATTGAAAACGATGAACTTAAAATTACTTTCAGTAACAAAGGTGGTAGAATTTATAAAGTACAGTTAAAAAAATACCTTACTTACGGCAAAAAGGAATTGTTGTTGTTAGATGGAGCAGAGAACCAACAATCGTTTGATTTTCCTACTACCGATAATAAAATTATTAATACCGCTGACCTATACTTTGTACCTACTTTGGGTGCCGATGGTAAAAGTGTAAGCATGAAGGTAAGCCTGGGTGCCAACCAATACATTGAGCAATTGTATGCTTTTGACGAAAACAACAATATTTTAAAATATAATATTAACCTGGTTGGCCTGGAAAACATTATCCAGCGTAACAGAACCAGTATTGATTTAAACTGGTCTGCCCGCATCAGGCCGCAGGAAAAAACACGTGAGGCAGAAGAGCGCGTTTCTACTATTTATTACCGTGTAAAAGATGATGAGCCTGCTTCGTTATCAGAAAACAAAGAGGTAAAAGAAAACATTACCAGCGATTTGCAATGGGTTAGCTTTAAGCAACAATACTTTAACCAAACCATTATTGCCGATAAAGGATTTACCGATGCTGTTCTGGAAACCAAAAATGACCCTTATAAAAACAGTATCCGTAACTTCAGCGCTGTGTTAACCTTACCGTATAACCATACTGCCAATGAAAATTTCAGTATGAAAATATACTACGGACCTAACCACTATAAAACTTTAGAGAAATTAGGTATTTCAATGGAGCGTATTGTTACCATGGGATGGGGAATTTTCCGTTGGGTTAATAAATACATAGTAGTAAACGTATTTGATTTTCTGAGTAAGTACATTGGCAGTTTCGGTATCATAATACTATTGCTTACCCTTATTATAAAAACAGCCCTATTGCCTTTGGTATACAAAAGTTATTTAAGTGCTGCTAAAATGCGTTTGCTAAAACCTGAGCTGGATGAAATAAAGGAAAAAAATGGTAATGATATGACCAAAATACAGCAGGAAAACATGAAAATGTACCGCAAAGCGGGAGTTAATCCGTTTGGAGGTTGTATTCCTGTATTGTTACAGTTGCCTATTTTGTTTGCCATGTTCCAGTTTTTCCCTTCAGCTTTTGAATTACGCCAGCAAAGCTTCTTATGGGCTGATGACCTTTCAACCTTTGACAATGTTTTCACCTTACCTTTTAAGGTTCCAATATATGGTAACCACGTAAGTTTGTTTGCCTTGTTAATGACTGTTTCTTCTGTGGCTTATGCCTTATACAATAACCAGGCTACAGGTGCTACCGGACAAATGAAATGGTTAGGTTTAATTATGCCTGTAGTATTCCTATTTACTTTAAACAGCTTTGCAGCCGGATTAAACTACTACTACTTTGTATCTAACTTAGTAACGATTGCACAACAGCTAACCATTAAGTTTTTTGTTGACGAAAAGAAATTACACAGCCAGTTACAGGAGAATAAAAAGAAACCACAACAAAAATCGAAGTTCCAGCAAAAACTGGAAGATATGGCTAAGAAACGTGGTGTTGATTTGAATAACTTAAATAAAAAATAAAAGCTTTATAGCTACCATATAAAAAGGTTGGGTTTGTTTAAACCCAACCTTTTTTGTTTCCGGGCTTTTTAAAAATAAAAGGATTGCTACTTTTGGACTTCGAATTCATCCTTATATGTCGAATATTGATTTAATCATAGAAGAAAGAGCGGCCGATATAGGCCATTTCCTGGTAGGGCGTTTACTACCCTTTCGCCAAAAACGTATGATTGGCCCTTTTATTTATATTGACCACATGGGGCCTGTAAAGCTGCACGAACGCGATAACTTTGATATTTTACCACATCCGCATATAGGGCTTTCTACGCTTACTTATTTGTTTGAAGGCAGCATTATGCACCGTGATACTCTGGGTACAGAAGTGGAAATAAAACCCGGTGCTGTAAACTGGATGACTGCGGGCAAGGGAATAGTACACTCTGAAAGAACGCCTGCGTATTTAAGGCATGCCGATAAAACCATGCATGGCTTACAAATATGGGTGGCATTGCCCAAACACCTGGAGCAAATGGACCCGGAGTTTTTCCATATTGAGGAAAGCCAGATTCCAACATGGACCCAAGATGGCATACATTATAAACTGGTGGCGGGCGAAGTAATGGGCCACCGTTCAGCTGTTCCTGTATATAGTCCCTTATATATGCTCGAAATAAAAAGCACGGCTACGCAAACCATCAATATAGGTGAGCATTTGTTTGGCGAAAGTGGCTTGTATATTTTAGAAGGAAGTATTGAGAGCGATGGACATACTTATGGCCCTAAACAAATTCTGGTAGCCAAGAATGCTACCCTTTGCGAGTTTACCATAGCGGCCAACAGCACCATTTATATTTTTGGTGGCGAGCCATTCCCCGAAGAACGTTTTATTGACTGGAACTTTGTGGCCTCCAGCAAGGAGCTGATTGAAGCGGCTAAACAGAGATGGATAGCGCAGGAGTTTGAAAAAATTAAAGGCGATGAAACGGAGTTTGTTCCTTATCCTGTTCGCAAAAGGGATTAATATCTTCTTTGCCGGTGAGGGCGTCCGCTCGTTTCAACACTATCGTTGTGCCTCTACTATCCGTTGAGTTAGCAAAGCGCTCTACAGATTATACATGACAGTAGTGTCTCCGACACGGTATTTTTGCCATTGCTGGCGTCCTCGCCTGCAATAATTATTTCACATGCTGGTGCGAGCGTGCCGCTGGTTCCGATACCTGGTTATGAAATAGCATTTTATTGAACCCTTTCAGGGTTCTCTTTTTTGTTTGGTTCTTTTTGTCCGCAGGCTTCACCTGCAGTTATTGATATTATACCCCTTCGGGGTAATAGCCATGCTATGGTATTACCGGAAACTTGTAAGTTAGCGTTGTTTACTTTGCCTAAGCCTGGTGTTTTAACCAACTTAGTTTTGAGCAGAAACAGAACAACAAATTTTATTGCTAAGACATTAACTTTTAGATATATTCGAAAAAACATAATGTTATGAACAAGTCTACCCCATTCTTATTCCTGGCATTGGTTATTGTTTTACATACCAAAGCCACATCTATTAACAAACCAGTTGCTGCACAATATGGTTTTATTGAAAACAAAGGTCAAATAATTGACCAAAATAACCAGCCAAACCCGGGTGTTTTGTACTTGTACAATGGCAATGGATTGCGCGTGCAGTTGCGCAAAGGCGGCTTTAGTTACGAAGTAATACATACCGTAAAAACACCCAAAGCCATAATAAATAGGGAAACAACAGGTAAGTTTGCTTCTGAAACAGATTCATTTAATATAAGCTATGAGGTACACCGGGTTGACATTAACTTTAAAGATGGTAACAAAAACGCTACAGTAAAACCCTACGAGGCAGCAAACGATTATATAAACTATTATACCACTGCAACCCCGGAAGAAGGCATTACCCAGGTACAACACTTTCAAAAAGTAATATACGAAAATGTATATCCAAATATTGATATTGAATTTGTACTGAACGATGCCACCAACAAAGGCGGGTTTAAATACAATTTCATTGTAAAACCACATGCAAACCTGGCCGATATTCAATTGGATTTTGCAGGTGCAAACCACACCCGTTTAAACGATGCAGGAAACATACTCATAGAAACGGCTTATGGAAACATAGAAGAAAACATTCCTTTGAGTTATGTAATTAATAAGGATAATTCCCACAGCACCATTAAAGCTACCTTTAAAGCAATTGCCAACAATATATTTGGCATAAACGCAGCCGACTATAACCATACTCAAACACTGGTTATAGACCCTACCAATTGGGCCACCTATTATGGAGGGAGTAGTCCCGATGAAGGTTCCGGAATAGCAACAGATGCCAGTGGCAATATTATAATAACAGGAGAAACGAATTCAACAAATGCCATCGCCACTGTTGGCGCACACCAAACTACATTTGCCGGTGGTAGTTATGATGTTTTTATAGCCAAGTTCAATAGTAATGGCATCATACAATGGGCTACCTATTATGGGGGCACTGGTGTGGAAGCTGGAAATGGAATAGCAACAGATACCGGTGGCAATATTATAATAACAGGAGAAACGAATTCAACCAATGCCATAGCCACTATTGGCGCACATCAAACCATATTAGGAGGTGTTACTGATGCTTTTATAGCTAAGTTTAATAGCAATGGTATAATACAATGGGCTACTTATTACGGAGGGGGTTTTTCTGATTTTGGAAAAGGAATAACAACAGATGCAGGTGGCAATATTATAATAACAGGAGCTTCCAATTCAAGCAATGCCATAGCAACAGTTGGTGCACATCAAACTACACTTAGTGCGGGTAGTGGTAGTGATGTATTGATAGCTAAATTTAATAGCAATGGCGTAAGACAGTGGGCTACTTATTATGGAGGGAACAGTACTGATGTAGGAATAAAAATAGCAACCGATGCCGGTGGAAATATTGTAATAACAGGATATACCTTATCAACCAACGCAATAGCAACATCTGGTGTGCACCAAGCAGCATTTGGAGGCGTTACTGATGCTTTTATAGCTAAGTTTAATAACAATGGCGTAAGGCAATGGGCTACCTATTATGGAGGGACTAACGATGATTATGGAAATGGAATAGCAACAGATATAAATGGAAATATTATAGTAACCGGACAAACATATTCAAGCAATGCCATAGCAACAACGGGAGCGCATCAAACAATATACGGAGGAGGTCTTGATGATGCTTTTATAGCTAAGTTTAACAGCAATGGCGTAAGGCAGTGGGCTACTTATTATGGAGGAAGCAGTTTTGATTATGGACAAGCAATAGCAACAGATGCAGGTGGAAATATACTAGTAACAGGTAATACCTCTTCAAGCAATGCCATAGCAACTATAGGCGCATATCAAACAGTATATGGAGGTGGTGAAGATGTATTTATAGCCAAGTTTAATACGAATGGCGTAAGGCAGTGGGCTTCCTATTTAGGCGGAAGTGATGGAGAGGGAGGATACGGAATAGCAACTGATGCCAATGGAAATATTTTAATAACAGGATATACTAGTTCAACCAGTGCCATAGCAACTGTTGGTGCATACCAAACAAGTAATGGTGGCAGTGGCACTGCTGATGCCTTTATAGCCAAATTCAGTCCCTCAGGCATATTGCCGGTAAAACTAATAGCTTTTAATGCTGCTTTGGTAAACAAACAGGTGAATTGCTCTTGGGAAACCGCATCAGAAATAAACAACGATTATTTTACCATTGAGCGCAGTTTAGATGGAAACCATTTTGAAAGCATTGGAACGGTAAAAGGACAAGGATTTTCAAATACCAATACGCGCTATAGTTTTACGGATAACAGCCCCTTTACCGGCATCAGCTATTACCGCTTAAAGCAAACAGATTTTGATAACCAATATACCTACAGCGCTGTTAAAAGAGTAGGTTCATCGGATAAAATGGCCTCCGCTATTTCTTTGTATTACGACAACAACAACCCGACAGTTAAAATAGATGCATGGGTAGAAAGCAAAGCTATTATAGAACTAATGAGCTTAAACGGCATTAAAATATTTACCAGCGAATCCGCAATTACAGTGGGCGACAATACGCTGGCTATTCATAAAAATGTGACGCCTGGGTTTTACCTGCTAAAAGTACAACTGGAAGACGAAGTAGCATTTTTTAAAGTGTGGATTTGGTAAGTGTTGGCTTGCTTCCTAGCTGGGTGTCCCCTCCCCGCCTACTCGCTGGTGCGAGCGTCCGCTCGTTCCAACACTATTCCAAACATGAGCACTCAGGCAACCCCGAAGGGGTTAAATAAGAATAACCGTAGGTGAAACCTACGGCAAACCATAAACCCGCTGCTACCAGCATCAAATCCTTACCACCATTGCAGGCGTCCTCGCCTGCAATAATTGTTTCTCCGATACCAGGTTATGGAATAACCTTTTATTGAACCCCTTCAGGGTTCTCTTTTTTGTTGGGCTCTTTTTACCCGCAGGCTTCACCTGCGGTTATTGATATTATACCCCTTCGGGGTAATAGCTATATTATGGTATTACCGTATAGAAACATTACTCATCAATACCATAACATTGCATTGCAAGACAATAACATCACTCGTCAACACCATAACATTGCATCGCAACACAAGAACATTGCATTTCAACACCCAAACATTACTCGTCAAGACAATAACATTACTCGCCAACAGGCAAACACCACCCGTCAACACCCAAACATGAGTCGCCAACACTACAACATTACTCGCCAACAGGCAAACACTAGTCGTCAACACAAGAACACGACACCGCAACACAATAACATTACATGTCAAGACAATAACATTGCATTGCAAGACAACAACATTACATCGCAACTCAATAACATTGCTTCGCAACACTAAAACATGCTGCCATTGCAGGCGTCCTCGCCTGCAATAATGGTTTCCTCTTTCTTGCTTCGATACTTTTTGCATGGGCGAAAAAGTATCCAAAAGGCCGGTGTGTTGTTGGTCGGGAGACACAACAACGGCAAAGCTTCTGCCCGCTGGCCATCCCGTCCCGATAGCTATCGGGATTGTCTGCCCTACCCGCGCCTACTATTGGAATTTATTGGATGCTTATGAAATTTTGTGGGGAGGTCTTGAAAGATAGCTGAGAGGTGTTGCAATGGAGCTGAGAGGTGTTGAAACTTAGTTGAGAGGACTTGAAAGGTTGCGGAGAGGTGTTGAAAGATGCCTGAGAGGTGTTGCGATGTTGTTGGGGAGGTGTTGAAACTTAGCTGAGAGGACTTGAAAGGTTGTGGAGAGGTCTTGAAAGATGCCTGAGAGGTGTTGCGATGTTGTTGAGAGGTGTTGAAACTTAGTTGAGAGGACTTGAAAAGTAGTTGGCGAGTGTTGAAATGCAATATTGGTGTATGCAATACCCTAAAAACACACCCAAAACCACATTAAACTCTTTTAATACCTGTAGTATAAATACCCTTTTTTAGTAGTATAAATACTCTTTTTTGATGTGGCCTATTTACACCCAAAACACCACTTTGGCTTTTATTTATTTTATTTCCAGTTATTTAAAATGTGTTTTTCACTTAATGGCTTTCGCAAACTGCCAAGCTATACCCAAGCAAGCTCTTGTTTGTAATTATTTTTATAAATAGGTTTGAGTGAAATGATTTAGACCAATACAACCCAAAATGGGTGTATTGGTATCAAATTTATGAGATCTATATACAAGTTACAAGCAAGTGTAAAACGACCGATAGTGTTAACATTAACCAACAGAAAAAATGACCCGAATGCCAACGCTTCGCAAAAAACTGCGATTAAACTTTTATATTTGACAAAATTTTAATAATGGAAAATACAATATCAATCATAGCTGATATTTGTGGAATTCTTGGATTTGTTATTAGTCTTTTTGTCATTAACGGTGTGAGAAAGATTAACAAGACGATAAACAAAACCGACAATTCCATTAACCAAAACGCAAAGGGAACTGGTAACAAACAATCAGTAACCACAAACAAATAATGGAAATCAAACAAGAAATATTTGGATTCTTAAACAGTCAAAAAATCGAAAACAACAACATTGTTGTTGATGAAAAATATTTACGACATCTGCTTACTTTTGAAAATAATCCATCGGATGTAAACCATGTTGTGTTGACATTATTCAATACAATCAACGAGGAGGATAATTCTTCTGAAAAAAGAAATTTACCGCCTGAGATTGAAGAAAAAATAAACTTCAACAATGTTGTTGCATACAGGCCTCTAATTGAAAACAACTACAGCGAAAACGGATTTTACATAGACACTGCTTATGAGGCATTAGATTCCGATACCCCAGGAAGAAGAAAAACATTCATGAGGTATTTGAACTTATTATACCTAACAGTTTTAGGAGAACACTTAAAGAAACAAGCCCCATTAGGAAAATTAGAAATTATTAGAGCCAATGCCGACAACATCATTGTTGAGATAATTAATAGTTTGTTGCTAAGAATTGCTAGCAATAGAAAAGCAATTGAACACATTTCATCAGAAAGTATTGAATCCAATGTGATAGCAATTGTTTGCCATGCATTTGTTGACTGCAAAGTTTTAGAAAACCCAAATAATCAATGATTTTACCTCAAGACATATTACCTGAAAAAAGCCTGTATGTTATGGGAAGCAGAATCATTCAAATTTTGAATGGAGAGCCACATAAAACTATTGATCCAAAACTTGTGTTTGACAAATACAGTTTGAAGCATCCAGAAATAAAAATCACTTATAACTATTTTCTTTACGCACTTGATTGGCTTTACCTTCTTAATGCTATTGAACTTACTGATAATATAAGAATCAAGAAATGCTATTAGAGAGACTAATCATATCATCTAAGGACGGAATCATTCGTAATATCCCTTTTAAATTACAGGGGCTGAATCTAATTATTGACACTACACCAATCTCTGACAACACAACAATTTCAGGAAATAATGTAGGTAAAACAACTTTTATAAGGTCAGTTGATTTTTGTTTTGGTTCAAGTGGTAAAGACATTTATGTTGATAGAGAAAGTAAATCAGACAATGAACCCGTAAAGGAATTTTTGATAGAGAACGAAGTTTCATTTGAACTTTCGTTACTAAATAAGGACTCTGAAAGATTCATTTTAAGACGGTCATTTAACTCAACTAACGATCTTTTTATTAATGACATCAAGTATGATTCAATAGGAGACTACAACAAAAAATTAAACGAATTACTGTTTCATATTAAACCAACTGAAACAAAAGTTTCATTTAGAAACACCATAAAAAAATTCGTTAGGTCTGATTCTTATTCAGAAAGTAGTCTTTACAAAATACTTCACACAACAACTAAGGATGCTGTTTATGAAGCATTGTATCTTTTTCTTTTTGGGTTTCCAAACCCAGATATACTTACAGATAGGTTAAGAATTTCGTTGAAATTGGATTCACTTAAGAGTGAATTTAAAAAAATGAGTGGCAAATCAAATTTGCCAAGACTACAAAGTAGGTTAGCACAACTCGAAATTGTTATTGACGAGAAGGAAAAACAAGTTAAAGATTTAGACCTACCTAAGACCTACGCAGATTTAATAGATAAGCTAAAAATTCTAAAGTCAAAAACTGCAGAACTATCATCAAATGTCGGGAATTTAAACACAAAAATTAGTTTAAGTTACAAAACGAGAAATGAATTAATGCATAGTGAATCTAAAATAGACCCACAGGCAATAAACAAACTTTACGAAGAGGCAAAAATTCTACTTGGAACAATTCAAAAACCATTTGAAGAAGTATTATCATTTCACAACAAAATGGTGTCAAACAAATTGAAATTTGTTGAACAACATATTGCCAAATTGGAACAAGAACGAAATACTTTCAAGCACGAACTTGATACATTACTTAAACAGCAGTCACATGTATTAAGACTGTTAGACAACACAGGAACATTTGATGATTTAATTAAAGTAAGAGAAGAAGTTAATGGTCTTTATGTTGAGAAAGGAAAATTGGTTTTGCAAATTGAGACGATTCAAAATATCCAACTTGAAATTGACAAAACAACTGTAGAGTTGAGTGAGATAAATTTAAGCTTTGAAAAATTTGTAGGTGAGTTAAAGCAAAACATTAAAGATGTTTTCAATAAATATTTCACTTCCTATACTAACCAAACTCACGGAGAGAAACTATACATATACTATGATGATGTAAACAGAAAATTTGCATTTGACAACCTAGAAGGAAACTCTGGTGACGGATACAAAAAGACAGACATAATATCTTTTGATTTAGCTTTCATAAGTTACTTCAATGAATTAGGTCTTGACTTCCCAATGTTTGTTCTGCACGACAAATTTGAAATCATACATCAAAATCAAATTCAGACAATTTTTGATATAGCGAACACCGTCAACGGACAGTTTTTTGTTTCTGTCTTAAAGGAAAGAATTTCGTTTTTAGGAGATGAATTTATAGATGCAAAAAAAGTTTTGGAATTATCACAAGACGACAAGTTCTTCAAATTTTAGCAAACGCATTTGGCGGCACATTTGTATTTTTTTTCAACGCCCCTGCTGGTGCGAGCATCCGCTCGTTCCAAATAGCAAAACACTTTACAATGTTATAAATAAACCGCCAATGCTTGTGTGAGTTGCTGGGCGTTTACTGCTCCTGCCTGTCGCCATAGTATTTTGCCTTGCTTAAATAATATTAAAGTAGGTATGCTCTGTATGCCATAGGTGGCAGCTACGGCTTGGTTTTTATCTACATCTATTTTAATGATGGTGAGCTTATCGCCTACCTGCTTTTTATAATTTTCCAATATGGGTTTCATGGCATGGCAAGGGCCACACCACTCGGCAAAAAAATCGACCAATAGGGGTTTATCTGCTTGTATTAATTCGCTAAAGCTGGCCATGTTGTTTTTATTTTATATGCTTCACTTATATGAGTCAAAGACTCTTGTTTCATTTAAAATCCGTAGTCGCTCTGGTTTGGCCTTTGCTTCAGACTACGGATAGTATGGGATAGTAATAGGTATTACTTAATTTTATTTTGCAAACTGCTCCATGCACCACCATTGTATACTTGGGTATAGCCATTGGCTTTTAGAATGGATTTGGCGGAAGCACTGCGCATGCCGGAAGCGCAGCAGGTAATAATGGGCTGGTTTTTATCTTTGAACTGGGCCAGTTTGCTGCCTATTTCGTTTACGGGTATATGCTTAGAGCAGGGTATATGTCCGCTGGCGTACTCTGCTTTGCTGCGTACATCTACTATTACGGCTCCTTGTTTTACCAGTTCGGCATAGTTAACAGCGGGGCCTAAGCCTAACATTTTTTTTATTGCGTTGATCATAGTTATTGTATGGTATCTGTTTATTTATGTTTCTTACGGGTGGAAAAACCTATGGTATAATACAGGGGGCAAAAGTTAATGAGGCTGGTAAATAACAAAACACCTGTTAGGGCTGCTAATATTAAAGCGGTGGCTCCGTTAATAGCATGTGTAAAATACAATACAGCTACTATTACAGCGGATAAGGCTCTGGCTGTTCGGTCGGTATTATTGATATTTGATTTCATGGTGGTAAGGGGTTTATGCTTACTCAAATATAGGGATATGTATGTTGGCTTTTTGTTATATATGTTATTTTATTTATTGATTGTTGTTGGCTTACCGATATGCCGTCCCTAAAGGGACTGGTTGGCTGTCTTACTGATATATCGTCCCTAAAGGGACTGATTGGTATA
>CAYTWI010000032.1:0-4912 GCA_964442045.1 uncultured Bifidobacterium sp. | reverse complement strand
CTGTCTTACTGATATATCGTCCCTAAAGGGACTGATTGGTATAGAGCGTGTGTTATCTGTTACCGATGTTTCGTCCCTAAAGGGGACTGGTTGGCTGTCTTACTGATATATCGTCCCTAAAGGGACTGATTGGTATAGAGCGTGTGTTACCTGTTACCGATGTATTGTCCCTAAAGGGACTGATGGGTGTAACACGTGAGTTACCGATATTTGATCCATAAAGGGAGTGGTATCGGTAAACCTGCGTATAAATAGTCCCGTAGGGACGACCTATTGGTATTAACTGACACTGCAACACTACACTCATCAGTCCCTTTAGGGACGAAACAAGGGTATGGGCAAGCTACAAAAGGAAGCACTTAAGTTCTGTAAAAACGAAACTGTGGTGGAAACAAAGTATGGATTGGGACTATACTGCATAAAAAAAGCCTGCCCTTTCGGACAAGCTTTTTTGTTTGTATATTTATTTTACAGGGTTATTAGCAAGCTTCTATGACGATAGCTGAAGCGCCTCCGCCTCCGTTGCAAATACCGGTAACGCCTATTTTACCTTTTTCTTGCTGTAATATATGAACGAGGGTGGTTACTATACGTGAACCGCTGCTTCCCAGTGGATGGCCTATAGCTACTGCACCTCCGTAAACGTTTACTTTTTTAGGGTCGATGTTTAACAGTTTGGTATTGGCTATACCTACTACTGAAAAGGCTTCGTTTAATTCAAAGAAGTCTACATCTTTAATATCGATACCGGCTCTTTTTAATGCAATTGGCACTGCTAAAGCGGGAGCGGTAGTAAACCACTCAGGTGCTTGTGCAGCATCGGCAAAGCCTAATATTTTAGCTAATGGTTTTAAGCCTAACTCTTTTACTTTATCTCCGCTCATTAACACCAATGCACTTGCACCATCGTTTAAGGTGGAAGCATTGGCAGCGGTTACGGTTCCGTCTTTTTCAAATACGGGTTTTAAGGTTTTTACTTTATCAAAGTTTACTTTGGTATATTCTTCATCGGCAGTTACCCAAATGCTGTCTTTACCACGTTGCGGTATTTCAACAGGTACTATTTCGGCATCGTATTTTTTTGCCTGGTGTGCGGCTGCAGCCAGGGTATATGATTGAATAGCGAAATCGTCCTGGGCTTCGCGGCTTATGTTCATTTCGCGTGCGCATAACTCGGCTGCACTACCCATGTGGAAGTTGTTGTATACATCCCACAAACCATCTTTTACTAAACCATCGGTTAAGGTACCGTGGCCTAATTTATAACCTGTACGGGCTTTATCTAAATAGTAAGGCACATTGCTCATGCTTTCCATACCACCTGCTACTACTACATGGTTTATACCGGCCATAATGCTTAAAGCGCCTTCCATAATGGCTTTTGAGCCTGAAGCGCATACTTTATTGATAACGGTGGCTGGAACGGTATTGGGTATTCCTGCAAATATGCTTGCCTGGGTAGCTGGAGCCTGGCCTAAATTGCCGGCTAATACATTACCCATAAATACTTCCTGTACTAATTCAGGTGCTATACCTGCTTTGCTAAGCGCACCTTTAATAGCTGCTGCTCCTAACTGGGTGGCTGATACGCTTGCTAAACTACCATTGAATGAACCAATTGGGGTGCGCACTGCCGATACGATATAAACTTCTTGCATGATTTGTTTATTAAATTTTGTGGGGCGAATTTATATTTATAATATGAAGTTGAAAGGTATTTTAAAAAATTTAACCACTTGATTAACAGCAGGGAATTATGACAAGGGTTCATTTGGATGTTCGAGCGGGGTCGAGAACATATTTCGACTACGCTCTATATGCCAAATGATTTTACCCGAACACAGCGGAATTATTGATATGTAGGAAATGACTCCGAAGGAGTCTAATATGAATAACAGGTGCACTCCAAAAAACATACGACCCTGAAGGGGTCGAATAAACCTGGCAATTGTATTCGTTATAAATATTCGACCCGCTTCGGGGTCGGTTAACCGTTTACCGATATGCTATTGGCTATTCATATTTGACCCCGTTGGGGTCGGTTTGTAGATTGGATATTAGGTTGGGGATTATTGTTGGCTTCGGAGTTGTATTGCATTGGTTAATGATATTCGGGTTATTCATATTTGACCCTGTTGGGGTCAGGGAATCTGTTATTTTGTTTTTCTATTCATATTTGACTCCTTCGGAGTCGGGAACTATTAACGAAGAATATATTTCGGCTACGCTCAATATCCAGAATGGGTGCGCTTCATATGAAGAATGGCTACGCTCAATATGCAGGATGGCTACGCTCGAACACAGCAACATTATTTATGTGGAGGAAAGGACTCCGAAGGAGTCTAATATGAATAACAGGTGTACTCCAAAAAACATAAGACCCCTGAGAAGGGGTCGAATAAACCTGGCAATTGTATTGGTTATAAATATTCGACCCGCTTCTGGGTCGTATTGCATTGGTTAGTGATATTCGGGTTATTCATATTTGACCCCGTTGGGGTCGATAAATGAAAGGTTATTGATTTTAACCCCTTTTGGGTCACATTGTTTTGTGGTGATGGTATGGTGTGTTGCAAATAAAAAAAGGCTGCCTTTGGGGGCAGCCTTTTGGTTTGTATCGGGTTACTGATTGATTAGAATACGAGTGTTACTCCGGCTAGTCCGTTGAAACCATATACATCGTAATTGGTCCAGCGTTTGTAACGGGCAGCGGCCATATTGTTAAGGTTAATGAATACGGATATGCTTTTGTTGTAACGGTAATCTATACCCATGTTTAAATCAACAAAAGGGTCTAACTTCATTTTTGAAACGGCATCCTGGTTACCTGCATTGGGATTAGAGTAACCGCCTGTGCGCTCACCTACATAAAATATATCGGCTCGCAGTAAAAACTTATCGCCTATGTTGTAGGTGGTGTTTAATTTGGTTTCGGTGCCGGGGCGGCTATACGGATTGGCGAGTTTGCTCATGCTGTATCCGTAGTATTTGCTTACTAAACCTAAACGCCACTTCTCTCCTACCTGATAGCTGATATCGGCACTTAAGGTGGTAAGGGTTACGTTGCCATTGTCGTAAATGGTTCTCTGGCGGTTAAAGGTATCCTGTATATAAAACAACAGGTTATCTACATTGGCTATGGATGCCTGTAAGGCATAGTTAAAGTTATCGGCAAAGTTGCCTTTTAAGCCTACGTACATTTCAAACTTGTTATTGGTGTTTTGATATGATGGATAACGCACAAAAGGGTTTTCGGTAGTGATGCTGCGCATGGTGTTTACCTGTAAATTACCGGTAATACCGCCTAATACGGTAAGCTTACTTGGTATTAAATGGTAGGCTGCTTCGGCTACGGGATAAAAGTAGCTTTTGGCATCGGTACTATCGGCAAACAATGAATAATTGAAACCTGCCTTGATATAGAAATTATCATCGCCAATGTTTATGCGGGGGTTAAAGGTAAAGGTACTGCGCTGTAAGCTGTTGCCGTTGTTTATATTGCTTATGCTGTTAATGGCTGCATATAGCTGAAAGGGTATATCGTTAATGGTTTTACCAAAGTTACCGCCCAGTTTAAAGTTATGCTCGGTTAAATCGTAGCTGTTGCTTATGTTGTAATAGCTTACATCTACTTTGTAATTAAGGCTGGCGCTATCGGTTTTGAGGTTTTCTAAACTTATATTGATATCGAAGAGGTTGTATATGTTTTTAAGGGTATCTTCTTTTACGGGTAAACCATCGGGGTATCCGTAATTGTATATGGCGTTTCGGTAATACAAGGCAGAAGCGCTCAATACTGATTTATCGAAAAGGCGTTTGGTATGCATGCCTATGGTATTGTTGCTAAAGTTATTGTAATCTCTGTCGCCACTTGAGGAAAGGTGCTTGTAAAATATACCGTTGTTCCAGGTTTTGTTGCGTACGCTGTTGTAATATATTTCGGCCAGTGGTGTTATGTAGTTACCGAAACCTAAACGCATATAATTGTTTTTAAGCTTTGGCAATAACATGGTGCCTAAGCTTACTGGCTTTATGGTATAGATGGTTGGCTCTATATTGGTGTTTAAATCTGGCACCATATAATTAAAGGTGGGCTTGGTACTTTTGGGTTGCTCGGGGTTTGGGTTAACGGGAATTTTAATGGATTCGGACAGGGTGGGTACGTAACGAACGGAAACGTTTAATCCATCGCGTAAGGTATCTTGCTGCGCCATGGCCTGTAAAACAAACAGGTTTAATGATATAATGATATATAATTTAATGGTTTTCATTGTCAATTTAATTTAAGTGATGGGCTATAATTAATCGCGGCTTTTTACTCTCTCTTCTATTTTCTTTTTCAAATCGGTTTTCACGCCTGCCTCTTCTGCTTCTATCTGTTTCAGCTTTTCTTCGGCTATCAGTTTCAGGTCGGGCTTACTGGTTTCGTCTATTATACTTTGCAGGGTTGCCTTGGCCTGGAAATAATCTTTTTGTGCCCAGTAAATATCGGCCATGAGTATGAAACCTTTTACTACCCATGTTTCAAATGCGCTGTAGCTATCGTTTAGCTCGTTGATACTTTTGGTACTGGCTTTATAGTCTTTATGTATAAACTGTATTAAGGCTATATTGTATTTGGCTTCGGCTGCTATGGCTAAATTTATATTGGGTGATGTACCTTTATTTTCTTTTAACAGGTAGTTGAATTCGGGTAAAGCGCTATCGGGCTTGTTGTTGTTTATATAGTAACGGGCTATGTTTAATTTGGCATCCTGCAAACCTTCTTTGGTGGCTATGCCTGAATTTAAGTAGCGGAATGAAACCTGTGTGGCGGTATCCATTTTTTGTAATATGGTGGCGCAACGTAACTGACCTAATAGGGCAACCTGTAAATTGTTTTTGTTACCGGCTATACGCTCCAGGGCGGCAT
>CAYTWI010000031.1:0-32292 GCA_964442045.1 uncultured Bifidobacterium sp. | reverse complement strand
GTTGCGTAGTAAAAACAAGTCGTTAAAATCGTTATTGGCACTGGTTAACTCTACCACCCAAGTATTAATTTTAAACAGGGTAATGGCTGCTTTTACGTTTGCATCGTTTTCAAAATCGTTCAGTATACCACCAATGGCTTTGGTTTCGGCCAGGTAATTTAGGTTTGAAATGCCGCTTCCGTACTTATCTATACGTTCTTTAATTAAAAGGCCTGCATTTCTGGTGGCCGGGTCAAAATGGTTGCTATAGGCCTCGGCCAAGGTTCTAATGCCCACTATGGCAGCATCGCGTCTGGCATCCAGGTCTTCAAGCCGTACGGTATTGCTGTCTTTTTTGGCTATAGAGTAAACGGCATTTAGTTTGGTAATGGCTGCTTCTAGCTTGGTTACATAGGTTTCTAAGTTAAGCCCTCTTAAATCGACTAACTTAAAAATTTTTACTACATCTTCCAGGTACTTAATAAACTCGCGGTTGCGGTAATTGGCTAAACGGGGTGTTGTTTTCATATATTGTTTATATTAATTAAAATGTAACTCAAATTTCTTGCGTGCAGCAAAAAAATCAATAGTGAAAACGCTACTTTTAATGGGTTTTAGTATAGTTTTGGCTTGCAGATGTAATTTTAATGTATGTTAGGTTATTGTATCATCATTGCCTTCAATTAATATTCTTCTCTTTTCTTGTTTTGATACTTTTTGCATTGCCAAAAAAGTATCACAAAACGCTTTTGTGTTGTTGGTCAGGAGACACAACAACGGACAACGTGGTACGTTTGATGCACGGCCCGCTCCCGATAATTATCGGGATTGTCTACCCTGCGCGCACCTACTATTGGTATAAAGTGGATTGTGATAAAATAGTACGCTATTTTAGGCATATACGCCTGTAAATTGTTTGGCTGCTTAAAAGGGAAGCTTGCATAGCTTGTTTTTTTGTTCACTTTTTAAAAGGCAAGGAATAAAAATGCTTTTACGGTTCCGCTGCTTAAAAGGGAAGCTGGCATAGCCTGTTTTTTGCTTCACTTTTTAAAAGGCAGGGAATAAAAATGCTTTTACAGTTCCGCTGCCCAAAAGGGAGGCTTTCATAGCCTGTTTTTTTGCTCCCTTTTAAAAAGGCAGGGAATAAAAATGCTTTTACCACTCCGCTGCCCAAAAGGGAGCTTTGCATAGCCTGTTTATACTTGGTAT
Source organism: uncultured Bifidobacterium sp. (assembly GCA_964442045.1). Classification (GTDB taxonomy): domain Bacteria; phylum Bacteroidota; class Bacteroidia; order UKL13-3; family UKL13-3; genus JAAFJM01. Next base: position 31,104 of record CAYTWI010000031.1, on the reverse strand, counting down.
TTATGTAAATTAACTGATTATGGCACGCTATTATGGGTATACCGCCAATAAGCTATCTGCTTGGGGGAAAAAATCGGTAATAGGGCTAATGGCTACTATGTTTTTGTTTTTAACCACTACAAAAGTATTGGCATAGTTAACCAATTGCAGGGTTTGCAGCGTATTTGTACTGTCGTAATACATAGACTGAAAGCCGCTAAACATTTCCTTATTCAAAGCATGTATAATGGTAACCTGATGCGTTAAAGCGGGGTTGGTATTGTGTACCGTAAAACATTTGGTACATTGGTTAGCCGGAAAAAGCGCATACAAATGCGTATCCGTTTCCGGTTTTATACCCCACATAGCCGCATAACTAAAAAACTCCTTATTGGTAGTGTAGTTGGCTTGGTTACACCCAAGCAGGCAACTAAAAATTAAAATAATAAAAAGTCTTTGCATGGGTTTTTGGCTCTTTAAGTAATGGAATAGCTATACCTTTTGTGGGATGTACTACAAAACAAAAAGGTTCATCATAAACAGGTTTAAACAATACATAGTTAAGTATATTATAATCACTATCCATTACAATAGCTTGTAACGGTTGGTCCGTATCAATAATATTTCTATCCTTTACATGTTTTACAGGCAGTCTGTAATAAGCTATATAATGCCCTGTAGCAGGGTTGTACTGAATACCGTAATACATAAAATTACTATACGTGTATTTGCTTAATGCGCTAAAATAATTGGGGTCATCAACATTTAATTGCGTTTGAGCGGGCAAACAAAAGTGTTTGTTTTGGAGTACCTTCTTGGTAACATTACCAGTTGTTATGTTTAATCGATACAGCGTATCAAAGCAAGGAAACAGAAGCGATACAATACTATCCTTTACGCAATACATATGCAGCCTTTCTACATAATTATATAAAGCCTTAGGCTTATCAATATAGGTGCTTATATTATCAATAACACCATTTTGAGGTGTGAACGAAGCCATAATATGTTCATCCATTTGAGGTGTACCCACAGGACTTGTATATTGGCAGTATAAAGTATTGCCCTGTTTAATAAGTGGAGTTTGTCTGTTATAACCCAAGCGATACTCTTGTTCAATAAACGGAATAGTAGCAGTGCGTTCATAAAACTGCGATTGTTTGGTAGCAGCGTCTACAATGGTCCAATTGTTCTCCGCATCCGTTAAATAGTACTTGCCTTGCAAAGGCGTAAAAAAGTAAAAATCAACCTGCTGATTCACCCTTATGTTTTGGGTGCTATCAAGCACAAAGGTATTACCCTTTAATTGATAGGTTTCAATTTCATTTTTTACAGGGTCAAATGAGTTAATAGTATGGGTATTGGCAAAATTAATAAACTGACAAACACTATTAAAGTCGTTTATGTTGATGGTAAATGAGTCGGTAATGAACTCATCAGCGTTTAAGGTGTTTTTATTTGTCTTTTCCTGGCAACTTGTAAAAAAACAAATTGCCAGGAATATAAAAGCTATATTTCTAGTTGATATCATATAAGTATATTATTTAGGTAATTGAAATCCAAAATCCACATTCTCCATACTAACCGGGTTAGTAGGTCCTGACATAAAAACTATCACATCATCAGCTTCGTAGTTAATGTTTAAATAGTAAGTATCACTTTGCAATTTAACCAAATCTACGGAATCAAGCTGCTCAGCAATTTCCGAAAAATCGCTCGAGTTAAATAAATCACTCACATAGTGGTTACCATTTGCAGGCGCCAGTTTAAGCATATCAAGCAACTCATCATACTTTCTGGGTGCTTCCCGTGTGCCTTTATTCATCAGTGTACAGTTTGTAGTTTCTCTTGCATCGCACCAGCCACCTTTCTTCATTGTTGCATTTTTACCTGCAGGAGGCTTAGGGTCTTTTTTTTCATTGGTTGAGGTAGTATTAGGCATGGCTTTTTTATTGGGGAAAGCACTTTCTTGTGTTTTTTCGCGACTACAAGCAACAAGTACAAGTGTAGCCATTATAATGATTATTCGTTTCATTTTTATTTGTTTAATAGTTTATTATTTACCCCGCTATTTAAAGCTAGCCTTGAGGCAATGGCATTTTTAGGGTATGAGCAAATTAGTATTGCTCCGTTTGTTTATTTAGCTACTTTCGTAGCTAGATAGGATGTAGTTTTATCAGCATAGGACACGTTTTATTTATTTACACAGCCCGTAGGTGTTAGCGCACTTATGGGCTTTTTATCTATATTGGTTATATTACTTATATATATATTGGTCGCAATAGTAAATAAGTATTTATTCCTATCCAATAGTATAAATACTCTTTTTCAGTAGGGAAAACACTCTTTTTTTAATAATAGATATAACGTAAAAGTATAAATATTGGTATATAATTCCATTTCAAATATTCTTGCTTACAACCCATCTTCTATTAACCGGTAAACGACAAAACCCTTTTCATACCGTTTAAATGTGGCAATTTTACAATAGCATACTACCCTTTCATGGCAATAAATTTTACTTTCAGCGCAGCATCATACTTTTTTAGCGCTGAAATATTTAAGTTGCCATATGTTTAAAGCCTTATGGATTACTGCCTCAGTTTGGGTCTGTTTGAGCAAGACCATTCTAGCCCAAAGCCAACCTATTGATAGCCTGCAAAAAGCTATTGAACACCTGCCTGACGACAGCAACAAGGTAAAAGCCCTGCGCGATCTGGCCTTTGGGGTGGTATTATCGGATCGGGAAACGGGTAAAGCTTTAACACACCAAATAACGGCACTCAGTACCAAAATACATTACGGACCGGGTTTGGCTATGGCTATGGATTTAAACGCCAATATGATGCGCACGGAAGGTTTATACAACGAGGCCGTTAACCTGCATTTAAAAGCTTTGCACCTGTACGATTCGCTTCAATATGAAAAAGGGTATATATCAACCTTGGTAAATATTGGCAACGATTATTTTTACCTGAACAACAAAAAGAAAGCCCTTGGTTTTTATTTACAGGCACTATCGAAACTGGATGCCAGCGATTACAAAAGATATGTATCCATAGCCAATAATATAGGCAATATTTATACCTCTCAGGGTAAATTCAAAGAAGCCATTGCTTTGTATTTAAAAACCCTTCCTGCTGCCCATAAGGACAGCTCTTTTGTAAACCAGTCCGTATTATACAGCAGCATAGGTATAGCTTATGCCGAATTACGCATAAACGATAAAGCCATTGACTATTTAAAACTGGCTATTGAATACCAGAAAAAATCGAACAACAAGTTAAACTGCGCCAGCACGGCCACCACGCTGGGCAGTGTTTTAATTGGCGTAGGTAATTATAAGGAAGCCCGGTATTATTTGGACACGGGTTACCAACTGGCCCTGGAAATAGGTGCACGCTCGGTAGTTTCCAATTACTACCGCAACATGGGCGAGTTGTGTTTTCAAACCAACAAACCTGCCGAAGCTTACCAGTGGCAAAACAGGTTTATAGCCCTCAACGATTCTTTAATTAACCAGTCGCATGTGGCCCAGCTGGCCGAAACAGAAACCAAGTTTAATGTAGAACGCAAAAACAAAGAGCTGGCTTTACTGCAAACCGCCAACGAGTTAAAACAAAGCGAGCTGAGCAAGGCCACCTTACTCAAAACCATATTTATAATACTGTTTGGTGCTATGTTTTTACTGGCCTTTTTACTGTACAGAAATACCCAGCTGAAAAAGAAAACCAACCAAACCTTAACTAGCCAAAATGTAGGTTTGCAAACAGAAAACATTATGGCGCAGTACGAAATACTGCGCAGCCAGATAAGTCCGCATTTTTTATTCAACAGCTTAAATGCTTTGAGCTCGCTTATACAGACTGATGTAAAAAAGGCTGCTGAGTTTGTAACGGTATTTTCTAAATTTTACCGCAACATACTCTCGCAAAAAGGCGACTCCTTAATACCCCTACACGAGGAGCTAAAGCTGGTTGATGATTATATGTATTTGCAAAAAATACGCTTTGGCAATAACCTGTTATTGCATAAAAATATACAGGCCGAAAGCATGGCACTGTTTATTCCGCCATTCTGTTTACAAATGCTGATAGAAAATGCGTTGAAGCATAATACCATTGAAGAAGAGCATCCATTACAGATTAATATATATACCCAACAACACTACCTCATTATAGAAAACAACCTGCAGATACGTACACAAAAAACAAACAGCATGGGTGTAGGTATAAAAAATATTATGGCCCGCTTTGCTATTTTGCACAACGAAACACCCCGTTTTGAAACCCGCGATAATAAATACATCGTTATAATTCCATTAATACAAGCACACACCCTATGAAGGTATTGATTATTGAAGACGAACAAATAGCGGCAGACTATTTACAAAAGCTATTGCACGAAATAGACAGCAGTATAGAAGTACTGGCCGTTATTCCATCGGCCGCCAAAGCCATTACCTGGTTTCAAAATAACCTGGCTCCCGATATTGTTTTCCTGGATATTCATTTATCAGACAATATAAGCTTTAGTATTTTTGACAGCGTGGTAGTAAAAGCACCTATTATTTTTACCACCGCTTACGACCATTACGCCATTAAAGCATTTAAGCTGAACAGCATTGATTATTTGCTGAAACCCTTTGATAAAAACGAGCTTAAAAATGCCTTGGATAAATACCATGAAATGAAAGGCGTACCTAAAGCGGTGTTAGATAAACTGATAAACGAAATGAAAAGTCAGGATACCTATCAGAAACGTTTTATGGTTACCTCAGGCAGTAAAATACGCTCTATTGGTATGAACGATATAGCTTACTTTCAATCAGAAGGACGTTATGTAAAGGTAATACTCAACGATGAATCAACCCACCTGATTGATTATACTTTAGATAAACTGGAAACCGTGTTAGACCCTGCGTATTTTTTTCGTATAAACCGACAGTTTATTATAAAAATTCAGGCCATTAAACAAATGACTGCTTATACCAAAGGGCGTATAAAAATAGAAACCACGCCTGCCTGTACCGAAGAGTTAATAGTTAGCATTGACCGCTCTGCCGGTTTTAAAGCGTGGCTAAGTAAATAAACCTTGCTGAAACGTATATATTAAAAGGCCTTGTACTTAATATAGTGTAAGGTTATTGTGATTAATATACAGCAAACAAGCCCGGCATATTCATCAATTTTCGTTAAACTTGTGGCTTTATTAATTACATCACTACGCTTGTCATTTAATCCATACCAATATAATTTACCCGTTGCTGATATTATTAACGAGGTAAAAACACATTTAACCAATAGCAATACCCTGATAGTAAATGCCCCTCCGGGAGCAGGAAAAAGTACCTTATTACCTTTAACCTTACTGGAAGAAACATGGCTCAATGGTAAAAAAATAATTATGCTGGAGCCGCGAAGATTAGCCGCCCGCAGTATTGCCATGCGCATGGCTGAACTGTTGGAAGAAGAAGTTGGGCAAACCATAGGTTACCGCATACGCTTTGAAAACAGAGTAAGCACCCACACCAAAATAGAAGTAGTAACCGAAGGTATTTTAACCCGTATGTTGCATACCGATAATGCCTTAGAAAATGTAGGCTTGGTTATATTTGACGAGTTTCATGAACGCAGCTTATTTGCCGATGTGGCGCTGGCTTTATGCCGCGAAGCACAACAAATACTGAGGCCTGATTTACGCATCATGGTGATGTCGGCTACCTTAAACATGCCACAGTTAACGGCTTTGTTAAACTGCCCGGTAGCCATAAGCGAAGGTAAACAATACCCGGTAGCTATACATTACCTGGGCGAACAAGACCCTTTTCTATTACCCGAAACCACCTCGCAAGCAGTACTGAAAGCAGTGAAAGAAAACCCGGGCGATGTATTGGTATTTTTACCGGGCGAAGGAGAAATAAGAAAATGTGCGGAGTTACTCAAAGGTAAATTAAGCGACTTTGCTATTCATCCTCTATACGGGCAGCTACCGCAACGCGAGCAATACGCAGCCATTATGCCCAACAAAACAGGCAAACGCAAAGTAGTATTGGCTACCTCCATAGCCGAAACCAGTTTAACCATTGAAGGTATTAAAATAGTAATAGATACAGGCTTTGCCCGTACATCGCGCTTTGACCCTAAGTCGGGTTTATCGCGACTGGAAACGGTAAGCATTACCAAAGATTCAGCCGACCAGCGTGCAGGCCGTGCAGGGCGTTTAAGTGCAGGCGTTTGTTACCGTATGTGGACCAACGCCACACACCAACGTTTAGCCGAACACCGCACACCCGAAATAATGGAAGCCGATTTAGCAGCTCTGGTATTGGATATGGCTAAATGGGGCATTAGCAATATGGAACAATTAACCTGGTTAACCCCACCGCCCAAAGCAGCCGTTGCGCAAGCCTTTGATGTACTGACTAACCTGAATGCATTAGATGCCAATAAACGCATTACCGAGCATGGCAAAGCCATTCACCAATTGCCTTGCCACCCGCGTATAGCCCACATGCTGTTAAAAGCAAAAGAAGATAATGCCATTGCTTTGGCTACCGATATTGCCGCTATTTTAGAAGAACGCGATCCTTTACCCAAAGACAGTGGTATAGATATAAACCTGCGTATAGAAGCATTGCGCAGGGCCAGACAAAACAATAGTTTAGGTAATCGTTTTGGGCGTATAGACAAGGTAGCCGACTCGTACCGTAAAATGTTACAGGTGGAAGCCGAAAACACCCCTGTTGATGATTATGAAACAGGCTTACTACTGGCATACACGTACCCTGAACGTATTGCTTTTGCAAGGCCGGGTAACAATGCACAGTTTCAATTGGCCAATGGAAAAATTGCTACCGCAGGGCATCGGGATAACTTAGCCAATGAACCCTGGTTAGCCGTTGCCCATATTGATACCCGAGATGGTTTAGGCAAAATATTTATGGCTTCGCCTTTAAACCCAAAAGATTTATTGCCTATGGTGAAAGAGCGCGAAGTAATAACCTGGGATACCCGTAAAGGCGGTTTAATAGCCACTAAGGATTTACGCATTGGCAGTATTGTATTACAATCAAAACCATTGCCTGCACCCAGTGCCGAACATTTGGTCGATGCCATTTGCAATGCCATAAAAACCGAAGGCGAAGCCTTGTTGAATTTTGATGAAAACTTTGCACAATTACAAAACCGTATTTTAAGTTTACGTAAATGGAATAGTGCCGATAACTGGCCCGATGTAAGCACGTTTAATTTATTGCTCACCAATAAAGAGTGGCTTGGCCCCTACTTAAACCAGGTAAAAAAGCCGGAAGATTTAAAGAAAATAAATATAGCCGAAGCCTTGAAAAACCATTTAAGCTGGGAGCAACAACAGGCTTTAGACAAGCTGGCTCCTGCCAAAATACCTGTGCCCAGTGGCTCCAATATAAGTATTGAATATTTAGCCAATGGCGAAACCCCTATCCTATCCGTGCGTTTGCAGGAAGTATTTGGCATGGCTGATACGCCTAAAATAAACAACAATACCATTCCACTCGTATTGCATTTATTATCGCCCGGCTTTAAACCTGTACAAGTAACGGCCGACTTACGCAGCTTTTGGAACAATACTTATTTTGAAGTAAAAAAGGAATTGAAGCGCAGGTACCCCAAACATGCCTGGCCCGATGACCCCTGGACTGCCAATGCGGTAGCCAAAGGTGGTGTAAAGAGATAAAATTACTAACGTTGTAAAACCGCTTTATAAACTGAAAGCTACTTCTTATAGATTCAAAAGGCACTTTTATCAAGTAGTACCATTCCTATTGACCGCAATTATTCATGTTTGTTCACCTAACAAACAAAATAATTATGCCAACAATTACACCCCCAACATGGGCCTGGGCAAAAGCCGTAGGCTCCAATGCTAACGATTATGCAGGACTGGATTATGGAAGTCCAACCATTGCAACTGACCCATTAGGCAACAGCTATATGACTGGTACCATTGGTGGACCTACTCCGTTTAGTCCAACCATAACACTCACTGCCAGTTCTTACCCGGCAGTATTTGTAGCCAAATACGACACCAACGGCAATTGCCTGTGGGCTCGCCAATTTGGTGGTGACAATACCGATGTTTATGGAAACAAAGGCGAATCCATTGCTATTGACTTAGCAGGCAACTGCTATGTAACAGGTACTTTTCATGGTTCTGCAGGAAGTATTATTGCATTAGGAACAGGTGCTAACAGGCGTTTAACAGGTACAGGCCACCGACAAATATTTGTGGTAAAATATAACAGGAATGGTACTATACAATGGGCTAAACAACCAACAGGAAACAGCAATACAAATCACTATGCACGAAGTATCAGTATTGATTTAAACGGCAATTCTTTTATAACAGGTTACCTGGGTTCTACAGGCGTAAAATTTGGCACTACTGCTACACTGAGTAACCCTGGCACATTTGTGGTTAAATACAGCACCACAGGAGTAGCTGTTTGGGCTACCAAAATAGGTATAGGAAATGCCGATGGATGGGCTATAGTCAATAATCCATGTGGCGATAGTTTTGTAACAGGCTACTTGCAACAGACGGAAACATTTTCAACAGGTAGTTTAACTGCTATAGGCAACAGAGATGTATTTTTAGCTAAAGTAGATAGGTTTGGTGTACTTACCTGGGTAAAACAATTTGGTGGAACCAATAGTGATGTTTATAGCCATGGTATCAGCCTTGATATGAATGGAAATATTTTTATAACAGGTGAATTTTCGTCACAACTTGTTTTTGGAAGCACCACAATATCCGCTAATTTATCAAGAGAAATGTATATAGCTAAATGCGACAGCAATGGCAATCCAATTTGGGCAAAACAATCATCTAATAGTTTAAGCGGAACAAAGGGCACTACTTTGAAAGCGGCTCCTAATGGCGATTGTTATTTGGCGGGTACCTGCTCCGGAATGACCAATGTTAATATATGCGGAGCTTCGTTGGTTTCCAACTATTGTAGTGTACTTTTTGTAGTAAAACTGGATACAAATGGGGATGCCATTTGGGCGCAACAAAGCAATGCTTTAAACACAGGTGAAGGCGTGCTGGGTATCAGTTTCGATGCTTATTACAATATTTATATTTCAGGGTATTCACAGGGGGCTGCCGTATTTGGCAATACAACTGTGCCGCATTATGGTGGTTTTGATATTCTTATTGCCAAATTAGATAACAGCACTGTTCCCTGCCCTTAACAGATATTATTAAACAATGATTATGCAGTGATAATTACTGCGTAATCATTGTTTTCAAAACAGGCAATTATTCTTTCTCCATAATGCGTTTGCGGTGCTTGGCACCCCAAACCTGTAATTCCTGTATTATTTTCTCTAACGATTTACCATAGGTGGTCATCGAGTATTCAACCACTACGGGCACGGTATCGTACACGGTACGTTTTACCAATTGGTTCTGTTCTAAATCCCTCAGTTCCTTCGAAAGCATCCTATCGGTAATACCCGGAATTTGTTTGGATATTTCGCTGAATCGTTTATTACCAAACGATAATGAAATAATTATGGGCAGCTTCCATTTACCGCTTAATATATCAAGCGCATCTCTTACAGGCAGGATGGCTTTTGTGCATTGCTCCTTATTGTGTATTAATTCCGGCATCAGTTCTTGTCAATTTTACGTTTAGCTTTTGTGGTATGCAAGTGTACTATACTTATGTATAGTGCTATACTATTGTATAGTACTTACTTTTATATAGCAAACGTATATACATTTGCCCGCATTACAAAACAATTTTAAAACAAAACAAATATGACAAACAAAACAACACGTATTATCTCCATAGTATTGATGGCTATTCCTTCTTTAATGCTTGTAATGAGCGGAGTAATGAAATTAATAGCGGCTCCACAAATAGTAGAAGGTTTAGGCAAAATGGGATTGGGTAGCTATATTACACTATTGGGTATTATAGAATTAATATCAGTAGGGCTTTTTGTATACCCCAAAACAAGCCGCATTGGTTTTTTATTGTTATGCTGTTACCTGGGTGGCGCTTTATCAATAGAGTTAGCAGCCGGCAAACCGCCTGTAGCCGCTATACTTTTGGTTTTATTATGGGTATCGGTATTTTTAACAAACAAGGCTATGTTTTTAGTGCCGGCTACTACAGGAACCAACAAATAAAACAGAGGGTATATGTAAAAAGAAAGACCTCAGTAAATATGCTTTTACTGAGGTCTTTTTTATAATCTGTTTATATCTGGCTTAGTTTTTAATTAATTTCAAACCTTTATTATCTGATCCTTCTACCTTTAGGAGATAAACACCATTGGCTAATGACTCTATATTAATCATGGTTTCAAAAGCATTCATTTTCCCATTTAATACCTGCTGCCCGTCTACACTTAAAACCACATACTTTTTACCATTTAAATTGGTTTTATGTGTAAGTGTAACCCACGACTGGCCCGGATTAGGGTAAACCATTAAATCGTTTTCGGCAGTAACGGATTGTACACCCAACGGATTCTCCACTTTAATAGTAATACCTCTTATACTTAATGATTGAAAAGGGCAAAAATTATCGGTACCCGTCACAGAAAACAAATAAGGTTCTGCTCTGGCAGCTGTTGCTGGTGGTGTCCAGCAAAATTTAAAGCTATCGGCCTTTGGTCCGTTAATGCTGCGTAAGCTGGCTATGTAATTACTGGTAAAAGTGGCATTGGCCATAGCGGGTACATACGCACCGGGGTTATTCCAGGTCAGTACGGTAGTATCGGCCGGTATTGAACTGCTTTGCTGATCTTCTGCCACTATATCTAAACAAATTTGTTGATTAGGTTTTACTGAAAACTGGTTGTTGCTTTGTAATACGCCATTTTGGTATATTTTTATTTTAGGGGCTAGGTTTGGATTACACATAACGCTTTGCAATTGAACATCGCGTCTGGTTAATCCTACATTGGTCATAGTACCCGCTATATTACGCCACTGGGTAACTTCTATTACTAAATTAGCTACAAACACACCCATAGGCCTGAAAAACAAATTGCCGGTATTGGCGTCAATATGTAAACCGGCCGGCAAAGGTGCATTGACATTGGGAGCTCCGAAAAAAGGAAAAGGATAAGCCGGAGAATAAGGTGAAATATAATTTACATTACCTGTAGCTGTTGCAAGTGAAGCTCCTAAAGCATAACTCAATGAATCGCCATCAGGGTCCATAGCCCCTAAATTGTATTCATAGTCTACACCGGCACAAGCCATAATTACAGCTTCATTGGAGAATGTAGGTGATGAATTACACACACTCACACACCTGTTTATTTGAGCGTTAGTGTAAAAATTACCGGGTTGCATAGTGGTTAACGCAGTGTTACGGCAACAAAGACTCATCTCCAAACCTACTACGCAACAGACTGACGGTACACCTGATAAATCTACCAAACCTTCAAACTTAAACACTTCAATGCCGGGGCTGAATGTACCTGCTGTTCTGGTATTACAATTGGTACAAACTGTTTTGGTACTGTTGCATGTTTGTATAATATCATAACCATTATCTACGGTGAGTGCATTTAATGTGTAACTTCCGTAATTAACGCCTACATACGTACCACTCATGCCAATAATATTGGTTGAAAAACCTGCTGTTTGTGTATTACAGCCATTTGTATTACCGGTAGGAACAGGATTATCACTGCAATTTTTACATAAATTAATCCCGCTGCAGTCCCTGTATACTTTTAGGGTTACCTTATAAACATTGGGTGTTGAGGTACAGGTATAACTAATATCGGAGCCTACTACGTGGCTAGCCTTTAGTTGGTTGTTATACAACAGGGCAAATATGCCCATCAGTAAGCAGATTAATTTTTTCATAGTTGTTAGTTTTAGTTATTCTTAGGTACGTATAATGACATGAGTAATGTTGGGTTTAGTAAAAATAATAAAGTATTTTATATCCTAAACATAATATTTACTTAAATCAATTCATTACTTTTTACGGGCTATAAAAATAATATGTGTAGGATGTACGGCCTGCGGATAATCTTTACGTACCATGCTTACCAATTCAAAGTTGTTTTCCCGCAAATAGTCTTTTAAATAAGCTTCCTCGTGGTAATATACAAACATGGTATGTTCTCCATTGCTGCTGGTTTCGTAGCTTGATTTATTGTAATCATCTTCAATAGCGCTGAAATAGAATATACCACCAGTGTTTAATACATGGGCGCAATCCTTTATTAGTTTCCTGCAATCGTCTTTTGATAAATAGGGCATGCAAAAGCCACACATCACGCCATCGTATCGGGTAGTTAAAGTATGTATATCGCGGCAATCTAACAATGTACAATGGGCAGCCGGGTTGTTTTCCTGTGCGGCTTTTACCATGTTTGGTGCGGCATCAGTAGCATCTATATGGAAATCGGGTATTTGGGTTAACAGGTATTTGGTAATGTTTCCCGGGCCGCAACCTATTTCTAACAGATGTGCTGATTGCTTTTGTATCAATTGGCAAAAGGTATCATAGGTATCGTTGTATAAATCTAAATCCATGAATTTTTCCTGATATACTGTTGCCAGTTTATCCCAGGTTTGAATGGTTATTTGATTGCGGTCTTCCATTGAATATATATTTAACGCATACAAATGAAAGGAAAACTTTTTAAGAAAGAAATTTAGGTTATAGCCAAGTCATAGCCATTGCAGGCGTCCTCGCCTGCAATCTTTTTTTCTGATATTGATACTTTTTGCATTGCCAAAAAAGTATCCAAAAACGCTAGACAAAAAAATGCTTCAGCCCACAAGCCAGATGCACGGCTCGCTTTTTTGTCTGCCCTGCGCGCGCCTGCTAAGGGATTTAGTGAATGATTATGAAATGTAGTTGGGTAGTAATGATAACCTGATATTTACTTAAAAGATCTAGAAGAATAGCCCTCGCCTGTGGCGGGTGCTCGCGAAGGATAACGGAGCTGGCTGCTATTATTTTCTCTTTGACTTGCTCCGTTTTTCTATTCCAAATTCACTAAATTTATAACTACGTCCATCAGGTAATTGGTCTATGAATCTATCCCAATTTAATTTAAAGTCAAGCTGTATTTTCAAAGAGTTAAAAAAGTTATCAAGCTGTTTTGCTTGTATAATAGAGCTATCTTGTTGGCTAGGTTGCGTATATGTTTTAAAATCATAATGACCCCTAATAGATGTCTCTATTTCATAGCTGTAACCGTCCACCCAATCTGAGCACCAACCTTTAATTGAATCTTCGCTGGGAATATCTAATATTTTTTGTTGATGAATCTGTTTAAATATTTCTGCTGCTTTTGGGGAGTCTATTTTTTTACATGAAGAGTAAACCTTTTTTTTTGCATTGGTCTGGTAATTGTTAACAGCATCCTTATATTCAAAACAAAAGAAAATCATTTGTCCACCAACAGTACTGGCTTTGTTTAGCCATACTTCAACGACACTATAACCTGACCATAGTCGGATATAATTTAACTTTGATGATTTATGCAAGTCTTTCAACTTTACTTTTTTTACAAGTCTTTGTATATAATTCTCAGATTGTCCATAAGAATTTTTTAACGCAGCTAATGTCAATATGATATACAATAATGTTTTTATAAAATTACTATTATGTTTCATGGTTTGCGATGGCAAGGGACTTGAAATGTAATTGAAGGTTGTTGGAATTTTATTTACTTAAAACATAATGAGTCAAAGAATTTTGTTAGGAAGAATAACTGACATTGGTGCTTCAAGTCTTCTTTCCCAGTCCTCTAACTTTCTAGATTCTTTTGGCTTGCCATCTTTATTAAATTCCAGAACTGTGCTATTATCATAATTAACAAGGCCTTTCATTTGTCCGTTTTCATAAAATATTTTATGTACCCCTGCAGCATAAGTTGTTTCAAACTTACGATTATTCCATTTTATCATCTTTCGTATAAATAATCCCTCATACCAAGTTTTTCCAGATGGATAAGGTACTTTAACATAAATGGAAGTATCATTTGGTATATTAAAGCCTTTTATAGGCACCAACAAATTTCCGTCAGATCCAAAGCTAACAGACCAAATCCTTTTTGCATTATGCATAAACCAAACATATAACACTTTAGTGCCTTCATATGTGCGATTTATACTATCTATTTTCCCATTCTTATAAAAGCCTTCGTTTCTCCATCCTAAATTGCCAATACTATAATACCCATTCTGGGTATCATTTCGATAAGTGTATATCTCTTTTTCGTTTCGTTTGTTTATTGAAATCCAACGACCTTGTTTAAGCCCTTTTTTGTCCCGATAATTTAATGTTTGAATAGGTAATTGATTTGTTGATTGTGAACTCAATGAATACTTAAACTGGGCTGAGTAATCTGCAACAGTGTTTGGGATTTTATCACCAGAATTATTACATCCAATGAAAATCAAAATACATAAAATTATGAATAATCTTTTCATTACATGTTCTTAATTGTATTTCAATTATACAAAAACTTTAAACCTAATTCTTTTCAAATACAATTTAAGCATCTTCTTCGTTTTTTACTTCGATACTTTTTGCATTGCCAAAAAAGTATCCAAAAACGCTAGACAAAAAAATGCTTCTGCCCACAGGCCGGATGCACGGCCCGCTTTTTTGTCTGCCCTGCACGCACCTACTAATGGGATTTAGGGAATGATTATGAAATATAGTTAGCTTGATTCATTCTGCCTAGGGAAGCTTAAATATTATTGGGAGTGTATATTTCATTTGTACGCTTTTTCCATTTTGCTTTCCGGGTTTCCAGGGAGGCATGTTTGATACTAAGCGGGTAGCTTCTTCCATCAATCCCCAGCCCGGATTCCTTCCAATAAGTGATATGGTATTTTTGTCAATTGTGCCGTCTTTATCAATTATGAACTGAAGCATTACTCTAGCCTCTATATTATTCTCTTTTGCTATTTGTGGATACCTGATATTCTTTTTCAGGTACTCGTTTATATCTCCGTTAAATTCAGCCGGCTGTTCGGCTATAACTATTATTTCATTTTTGCCCGGAGCATTACCTGGTTTTCTTTTACGGTAATTGCTTCAGAAACTACTACTCCATCATCTATTGCTTTTAATTGTTCTTGTGTAGGAGGCGGCTCATCCGGTACTTCCTGATTTTGTAAGGTTTGCTGGTGGGTTGACTTTTCTTTATCCTGATTTGCTGTATCGGTGTCATGCTGCACGTTAGTACTTGATAGCTGGCCGCTTTTCTCTGTATCTGAAACAGCATTCACCATACTGTTGCTTACTTGCTTATTTCCAGTGTTGCTTTTACAGGCGAGCTGTAAAAAGGCCATTGCTAAGCATACTATAATACCGGTAAACAATTTATTTTTCATGTTGGTCTAAGTTGGTTTTAGTTTAAATTTCTTTCTCAAAAATGGTTAGTTGTTCTTTTGGCATAATTTAGAAAAGTATTACTTAATACTTTTTAGTTCTGTTACTTTATCGCAATCCTTTAAGCAAAAAACGGGGTATAGTGTGTTAAAACGTAAGTCTGTCCAACTAATATTTGATGTGTTTAATGTTTGATTTATGTATGGTAATGTAAGTTTTATTTCTTTAAAGGGTTCTATTTTTTGTTTTATTGTAAATGTCTTTTCAAAATTTAAATTCTTATCCTTGTTTTTGTTTGCCAAGCTTACTTTAAAAACCAGTGAGTCTATTTCACATGTATTTCCGTTTCTAATAAACAAATAAAACTCACTGGGAGATTTACCTTTAAGTTGTTCTAGTCTGTATTCTGTTGTGAGTGCACCTTCTGGCATTTCTTTGGTTTCCTTGCATCGAGCTGTTAAATCACGGGTACTAAGTTGAGAAATTTGGATATTGCCTTTACCATCTATTTCATATTCTGAACCTGCTTCATAATAATGTGTATTGCTGTCGTTAGCGAATTTAAAATATACGCTTAAATATTTTCGGGTAAAACCATTTATTTCAAAGGAACTGGTGCCGGTTCTTAGGTATTTAAATGGGGTATTTGCTTGAGCTAATTCAAAAACACTGGCAAAGAAGAACTCTTCTTGTTCATTACTCCAATTGGTACCAAAAAGGTCAATTATTGTTTTTTTATCTTTATTTTGAATTGCTTCTACAATTGTTTTACCTACTGAATTGAAGTTTTTTTTGTCTACGGCCGAATTGCAGGAATGAAGAAGAGTAAATAATAAGATTAAAGTTAAAGTTGTTTTCATTGTTTATTTTTTAGGTTTATGGAATTAGCGATTTGATTTGGCCTATAAAGCTCTCAAGCTAAAGCTCGCCTATTGCAAATGCAATGCCATTATTTTTTCTCTAAAAACAATTTACACCATCTTGTTAGGCATTTTCCTCGTCTTTTGCTTCTATACTTTTTGCATTGCCAAAAAAATATCCAAAACGCTAGACAAAAAAATGCTTCTCCCCACAGGCCGGATGCACGGCTCGTCCCGATAGCTATCGGGATTGTCTGCCCTACGCACACCTACCAACAGGATTTAGGGAATGATTATGAAATATAGTTGGGTAGTAATGAAAAACTATTATTTACTTAAAACATTTAGAAGAATAGTACTTATTTATTAGCAATCGTTAATCCTTCATGCGCCAATTCTATCGTTTCAACAGCCACTTCATTGCCATCTGACTTTAAATCAACACCTGTTACTTTTGTTGGCCAAGCATTTTGTAATGTCCATCTCATTGTAGGACTTCCTTGCTCGTCTAACAATTCAATTGTAACTGTTTCTCTTTTAATGGTATTCATTTTTATTTGACTGTACCAGTTCCAAAAATTATTATCTTTTACAAAGACGCCTTTTTTAAGCGTTACATTTCCAATCTTTGCAATTCCCGGCATTTTTATAGTTGAAAAATGGTGGCTGTTATCATTACGATATTCAATTACCTGTGTTTCGGCTTCTAAACCCGATACTTCCTGAAAAGCGATTGATTGATTTATTGTTCCAAAGGATACTTGAAAATAAAATTTTGGTAAGGGCCAATTGTTGTCTTGTAATTCTTCTGCCATAATAGATTAAGTTAGAAAAAGTATTTTATAATTTGTTATGTATGTTTTTCAAAGATAGGAGTATAATTATACTATTTTGTGCATTTAAGAAGTTGGCAATTTCTGAGCATCCCACACGTGCAGGATCTGCGACATAGGCGTGCGCTATCGGAGTAACATCTTCCTGTTTTTGTGCTTGATACTTTTTGCATTGCCCAAAAAGTATCCAAAAACGCTAGACAAAAAAATGCTTCTCCCCACTGGCCAGATGCACGGCCCGCTTTTTTATCTGGCCTGCGCACGCTTGCTAACAGGGCTTAGGGAATTATAAGGAACTGTAGTTGGCGAGTGTTGTGATATTTTTGGTGACTCTTGAAATGTTGTTGACGGGTGATAGAATTTTATTTACTTAAAACAGTACGCGCTATAAGCGTGCGCTAGCAGAGCTTTTTATATATCATTCAAAACCCGTAGCCACATAGTTAACGGCTACGGGTTATTATATGAATGATTTGTTTAGAGGTGGTTGCTTGTTTAGTGTTTGCCTTTACCGGTTTTCCATTTTATTGGTAAAGGCTTGGGGTATTTGGCTGCGCCAATGGCAAAACTGAAATCGCCAAAAATGGTATTGTTTACGGAGTCTGGCGGGTAATCGGCTATGGTACCATATACATGGCAGGTGGTGCAGGTACTGGTATTTTGCACGTAACTTTCCATGGTGGTATTGGCCACAATGCTTAGCGGATTCATATAACCGGGGTTTAGTTTCCTGGGCACTGTTATGGGGCTGGTTGGGTTGGGCTGCACCTGTTGCGACCATATTACATCAACCAACTCGTAGTATTGCCATACTGATTGGGGGTAATACTTTTTAATGGTATCGCGCATGTTGTTGTTAATGGGTTGCGCATTGGTTGGATTGATGGGATTGGTACGTTCTAATTGTATGGGCACGGGCCTGGTACCCTTTTTTAAATAATAAGGTGGTGGCACATTGGCGGTACAGGCAACTGTTACAGGGGAGGTTAATGAATCGTAACCGATGGCATCCTGTGGCACCTGAATTTGTTGTGCCTTGCAATTGCTGTTGTAAAAATTGTAACCATACGGTGGTGTGGGTCTGCTTTTATCAGGCATGTTGTCTATTTGCTCAAAGGTGGCCCATACCCAGGTAGGTTGTGTGGTGGTTTTGTGTAATATGTGCATGCCTACTAAGGCTACGGTGGCTTTTCGCATTTGGCGTGTAACGGGGTCTAACACATAGGCTTTTGATTTTTTGTACCTGGCCCAATGGGCTGAAACGGTATCGGTTAATTCCATCCATGCGGCTTTTATTTCTATGGCTCCTACCTGTCCGTTATACACGCCTTGCGGAAAGTTTAAAGGAATGCCTGCTTTGGCAGAGTCGTGTTGTACTTTGGCGTTGTAGTATTTATTTTTTACTACAAAGTCGTAGTAGTCTTTATTGAGTAATATTTCGTACCATATATTGGTGGCGTTTTGTGCACCTAACCAACTGGGGTGTCCGAAGGGGGCTGCCTGGTTGGGGTCGCCAAAAACAAAATCAATGGTAGTGTCAACACCGGTACCTAAAAAGCTTAATACTTTGGTGTTTGTTTTATTAAACATTAATTTATTGGTTTTGAATTTGGCTGCAAACTCATCGGATACTAATGTGCCCCAAGCGGGAGGCGGATTGCCTTCGGGTTGAAAGAGTACGTTGCGGGGCATATAGGTTTCCCAGGCAACGGGCGAAAAATCATTCGGGTCGCCAAAGTAATTGCCTTGGGTAGGCCAGTTTACGCTTATAAACTCTGACCATGCGTAACAGTCGGCCTGCGACTGATTGGTAAAGGGCCGCTTGGTATCGCCCGGTACTTTGTTGTTAAAGTAAATGGTTAGTTTGGAGAGTTGGTTGTTGGGCGAAAAGCAGGCGCAGCTATCATAACTGGTGGGCTGGTTAGCTGCATTTTTTTCTATACCGGTAAAGGCCCAAAAGCTAATGCATAGGGTTAATACTCCGGCTACACTAATATGCTTTTTGGACAGGGGTAGTAATTTTAATTGTTTCATTGGCTTTAACGCTCTTACTTTTACAATACGTTTAATAAGGCCGGCATGGCAACGGGGTTTGTCTGGCCTACATTGGCTACGCTTAAGCTCCGGTATCCCTGGGTGGCATTGGCTGCCACGGTTACGGTAACAAACAAAGCGGTATAGGTATTGGGTTGTGAATTACCGGGTACTGCATAGGTAACGGGTGCTACACTGTTTACGGTGGCTGTTATACCGGTGCCGTCAAAAGTAACTGTAGGGTATGTGGCTGCATTACCGGCTACTGCGGTGCAGGTATCAACGGTAATAACCATATTGGCGGTGGTGCCCTGCTTTATAAATGGTGCTATGTAGGTGCTGTTACTTAACAGGGCAATGGGGTTTTTTACGGGATTGGGTACGGGTGCCGGATACATGGCATTGTACACTGTTTCGTAAAACAACTGTAATGGCTGGGCATAGGTCTGGTCGGGTGTTGGTGAGCCTACGCAGGAGTAACTGGCAGGGGTTGATGAACTGTAAGCGGCTGCTACTATATGCATCATAAAGGTATTGGTAACTTGTGAGCCCCAGCTTATTTTTTGCTTGCCTATCATAATATCGCCTACTACGTATGGTTTTGACGAAGGCACTTCAAATACGGCATGTAATATAAAGTTACCGGGCATTCCGGGCATTGATTCTGTACCGCGTACAATGGTCCAGAACTTTGAACAATCTTCATTATCAGGAGCCACGTAACTGGAGAAATCGGGTGTTTGTATATACAGACCGGGAGGATTGGCCAGGGTTACTGAGTAGCCATTGCCTACAAATTCGTTTACCTGTGCTCCTATGGTTGGGTCGCTATTTCTGTGTGGCTGCCCGTATTGCCCGCAGCAAAGCAGTGCATTGTTATCGGTAAAGGTACCGCTGCGTTGTACTGACGAAGCACAAGCCAAGCCTATTTCGGTTTGTATGGTATTGGGTGTACTGGTCAGGTGCATGGCTCCGCCTGTTTTTGCGGTTGAGTTGGAGCCGGTGTTCCATTTGTTTAAGGGGTTGTATAGTGGTTGCCCTGTTGACGGATTGATGACAGGATTGTTTTCACTGTCTAATACGCATAAATCGTTCAGGGTTATTTGTGGTTTGTTTAGGGTGGTTTGGTATAGCTCTAATACTTTTTGGGGGCTTATTAACCAAACTGAATTGTAGTATTCGGGGTTTTCGCAGGTAAAGTCAATGCGGGTAATTTTGCCTTCGCTGTTGCGGGTAACGGCCCACTCGCAATACTCGTCCTGCCAGCCACGCGGACCATAAGGAAAATAGGCAACGTTATTGCCTGTAGCTGTATTGCAGGGATTGTTATTGATATCGGCAGGTGCTAAACCAGTATCGGCCAGGGCAAATAATTCAACTTGTGTAAGTGTGGGATAGTTGTAAGCTAATCTGCCGGGAAAAGCGGGCCATGGTATGGCTTGAAATACTTGCCCGTCCGGATTATTTACCAATGGGTTAAAGTAATTGGTCGGTGCGGGTGCATTGGTTGCATTCCACGGATTGCCCATCAGACCTTGTTGAATAAATCCATTGATGTTGTTGTTCCATAGACTAATTAATGCGGCCTGGTCGGCTGCATCGTTTGCAAAATCCTGTATGTTGGCAGGAGGCATAAATTGAAAAGTTGACATGGGTATGTATTGTTGTTTTAGCTTTGCCTACTCTATTGCGGATTTTCAGCTTAGTCCGTAACTGCTGATGCATACAAAATATAATATGTTTATACTTTGGCGGGGTACACCGAGTTATTTTTTGCAGTACAATTTTGCAGAATGTTTGTGTGAACAACAATAGGGAAAACACCCTTTATGTATAGGAAAAGTACTCTTTTTTTATGGGGTAATAACTACTCTGTAAAATAGGGAAAACACTCTTTTGGTTGGTGTATTCAGGCTTTTATCAATCGGTTATGATTAATTTTTCCACTACTTTATTGTTATCGTTTTGCAGCAGGTGCATAAAATAAATTCCGTTGGGCAGGTCGCCTTTATGGATGGTAATGTTATTTCCTGAAGTATGGTATTGTACTTTTACCTGTTGTCCGTTTCGGTTGTAAACAGCCAGTGTTACCCGGGTAGCGGGTGCATTTAACTGAACGGTGGTGTAGTTGTTAAACGGGTTGGGGTAAACGTTTACTGTATTTTGGTTTGGTATGTTTGGTATGCTTACTGAAATTGATTTATTGATATATTCTAAACCTTTTAATGCACCTAAGGTATTGGGCTGGTTGGTAATGGCGCCTGTTTGTGCATTGATAATGGTTATGCCTAAATTGGTTTTAATAATGTAATGATTATTGCTTCTGTCGAAAGTGCTTTCGCCTTGTATAATGGCATTTACATTGGGCAGGGTATCTATATCGGTAAAGGTTTTATCGGTAAGGTTTAGGGCTGTGAATATTTCTACATCGCCATCCCAGCGTACGCCTAATAACCTGTTTCCTGCTGAGTCGTACTCTATATTATTAATGCTGGCTTCATTGTTAATGGTTTCTATAATGGCTCCGGTTTGTGCATTGATAATGGTTATTCCTAAATTGGTAATGGTAAAATAGCGGCTACCGTGGGTATCAAAAGTGCTTTCACCCTGTATGTTTGTATTTACACCGTATAGGGTATCTATTGTGGTAATGGTTCTGTTTGCAGGGTTTAACGCTATAAATATTTCTGCATTGCCTGCTTTTGTATAGCCTACTATTTTATTGGTATTTACATCAAACTCTATTCCTTTAACGGGGTTTCCTGCACTAATGGTATCTATAAGGGTACCTGTTTCGGAGTTTATAATGGTTAGGCCTAGATTGGTTTTAATAAAATATTGGTGGTGGTTTACATCAAAGGTGCTTTCGCCTAAATTAATGAGTTTTATGCCGGGTATGGTATCTATATCGGTAAACGCGTTATTGGTATTGTTTAATGAACTGAAAATGGAGGTACTGCCATTTGCCCTGAATCCTAATAACCTGTTGGTCTGTGCATGTATGTTTACTGTATATATGAATAGGGCAAGTATGGTAATAAGTTTTTTCATGGTTAATGGTTTTGTTGTTTTTGAGCTGCCGTTTATGGCAGCTTTGGCTTAGCAAACAAACATAATCTTATTCTTTTTATTTACCATACATGGTTGTAAAGTATAACTAATGGTATGGTGTTAACTTATTACCTTAAATAGCTTAGCCTTTTAAGCGGGTAAAAAAAACGGAGCCATTTTTAAGTGGATAAAAATATATATTTTACTATAAATATCGTGTTTTCACTACATAATGAGTGGTATATGTATTGTATGTTTGGAACCTGAAAATAAACGTATAGAATTAAAGAAGGTATGCCACACGCAGTGATAGACAGTTTGAGTGTTTCTGATATAACAGTTTTAAGTATTTTAGTAGTAGGATTATTAATGATTCCTTTTTTGGTGGGCTACTACCTTGGGTTTTACAATGGTTTCAGAAAACAAAAAAAGATAAGGAAATCTTTAAAATAGATGGGGTAAACTGTTAGTTGTTGGGTTTAGCCTGATTGCTCTTTTTAAAGTTTTTCTTTTTAAACGGTTTCTTAAAACCGGGCTTTTTAAAGTTGTTTTTTATTTTAACCTCGGGCTCGTAAAGTGGTGCTTCGCCTAACTCGGGCATTAATGGAAGCTTTGGAATATCGTACCCTATCAGGCTTTCTATATCGAAAAACTTACGTGCATCTTTGGGGTTAATAAAGGTTATGGCGGTACCTGTACTTTCGGCTCTTGCGGTGCGGCCTATGCGGTGTATATAATCTTCGGGATCTCCGGGTACATCGTAATTAACAACCAAGCCTATTCCGCTTACATCTATTCCTCTTGAAAGTATATCGGTTCCAATTAAAATCTGTACGGCATGGTTCCTGAAATCGCTCATAATGGCTTCGCGTTCTGCCTGCTCTAAATCGCTGTGAAAGGCTTTAATGGATAGCTTGCTCCTGCGCAACTCTCTGTCAAGGTCTTTTACTTTTTCTTTGGTGCTGGCAAAAATAATGGTGCTGCCATACTCTTTTTGGCTTAATATATTTTTAAGTAGTGCTGTTTTCTGGTTATCGTAGGCCATATAGGCTTGCTGCAAAATACCTTCGGCCGGTTTGCTTATGGCTATATTTATTTGTTCGGGCTGTCTTAATATTTTGTTGGCCAGCATGCGTATTTTGGGTGGCATGGTAGCTGAAAACAAAAGGGTTTGCCTGTCTTTGGGCAAATAACCTATTATGCGGTTAATGTCGTCATTAAAGCCCATATCGAGCATCCTGTCGGCTTCGTCTAATATTAAGTGTTTTATATTGCTCATATCAACGGAACCGCTGGAGGTAAGCATGGCTATTAACCGGCCGGGTGTGGCTATAACTATATCGGCTCCTTCGCGCATGGCTTTTTGCTGTTGTACAAATACCTGCCCATCGCTTCCGCCATATACGGCTACTGAACTAATGCCTGTAAAGTAGGCCATTCCCTCTACCTGCTGGTCTATTTGCTGTGCTAACTCGCGTGTTGGTGCTATAATTAATGTGCTTAGTTTACCTAAACCATCGTTAATTATATTGTTCATTACGGGTAGTAAATAAGCGGCTGTTTTACCGGTACCGGTTTGGGCGCAGGCAATTAAATCTTTGTTTTCAATTACTACGGGTATAGCTTGTTGTTGTATAGGTGTAGGTGTTTCAAAACCCATTGCATCTAAACTGTCGAGCAGGGTTTTATTAAATTTAAAATCGTGAAATGTCAAAAGTTTATACTGTTTTTTATTGATGCAATATAAGCTAAATATTATAGCAATACCTTGCTTTGTAAATATAGCCTGCTTTATGCTCCGCTTTTATTTTGTTTTTGGTGTATTAAGCGCATCATGTTTTGGTATAGCAGTTGCTGGTCAACGGGTTTTGACATGTACTCATCCATGCCTATTTGTTTTACGCGCTCTTTGGTTCCTTCCATTACATCGGCTGTAAGGGCTATTATAGGTATATCTATATTGCTCACGCCTGCGGTACCCACTCTTATAGCGGTAGCGGCTTCGTAACCATCCATTACGGGCATCTGCAAGTCCATCAGTACTATATCGAAATGGTCTTGCTGTAATAATTGTAAGCTTTCTTCTCCATGATTGGCAATAGCGTAACGTACATTATCCCACTTATTCATTATTTTTTTCATAATAAGCTGATTAATGGCATTATCCTCTACCAGTAAAATATTGACTCCATTGTCTTCAACTGGTTCTTCTTTTTTTGTTTGCTCGGTTATCATGTGTGGTTCGGTAATTATGGTAAAGGGAAGTTCTATGGTACACCTGGTACCCTGCCCTATTTTACTGGTCAGATTAATTTTACCTCCCTGTAAGTCGACTAATTTTTTTACAATAGATAGGCCTAGACCTAAACCGCCATACTTGCGTTTATTATTAATACTTTCCTGGCTGAATGATTCGTAAATGGATTCTATTTTTTCTTTTGGAATTCCAACGCCTGAATCGCTGATGGCTATTTGTAAAACAATTTCGTTATCGTACTGGGCAATTATTTTAATACGTACATTTACCCAACCTACATTGGTAAATTTAATGGCATTGCTGATTACGTTATTCATTATTTGGCTTAACCTTACGCTATCGCCCAGTAATAATGAGGGTAAGTTTTCATCTACTTCATAAGTAAACAACAAACCTTTATCCAATGCCTGTTTATTGGCACTGTAGTTAATTTGTATAAAAAGCTGAACGGGTTCAAACTCTACATAATCTAATTTCAGTTCGCCTTTTTCTATTTTGCTGAAGTCTAAAATATCGTTTACGGAGCTGAGTAATCCTTGTGATGAATATTTAATAATTTCAAAATTCTCTTTTATCCTCGGGTCAATATTTTCGCTTAGCATTACATCGGTAATACCCATTATGGCATTTAGAGGGGTACGCAACTCATGGCTCATATTGTTCATAAAATAAGACTTCAATTCGTTCATGTCTTCTGATTTTTTTAAGGCCAGCGTTTGTGCCATTTCTTTTTCGCTTTTCAGTTTCCTTATTCTGTTTGACATGGAAAGTGATAGAAATATAACCTCTAAACCTGTTCCTAATTTTGAACTGTTTTCGGTAATAAATGAGTTGGGTATAATGCTGAAATTATTGAGTATAAATATGGTAAAACCTAATACCATACAACTTATACCTGCTATAAAAAAAGGATCGACTTTTACTTTTTGAACTATAGAAACAACTACGGTGGTTATAACGAGTACTAACGACAATAAAGCCATGGCATTAATAATGGTATAACTTAAGGCGGGTATTTGGGGTGCCAGCAGGCAAACAATAAACAACACTAAAATGGCTGTAAATAACGCTTTATATATTTTGTTTAAGCCTTTGAAATGCTCGCTTGTATGTAAAAACCATTGGGTATATTTAACAAAAAACATGGTACTTAAAGCCGCAAAAATTATAACGGCTTTTAGGGAAAGTATACCTGCCTCCGGGCCGAAATACTGGTAAAAAAATCCATCGAGTGCAAACTGGAGTAAGCCAACAAAAGTTACATATAAAAAGTAATATAGGAAGCTTTTATCTTCAAGGGCAAAATAAAAAAACAGGTAGGTAATGGCTGCTAATAATAATATACCGTAAAAAATGCCATACACGAGTTGCTCTTTGTAGGTTTGTATAATTAACTCATCGGCTGTGTTTAATTTTAAGGGTAGGTTTATAACTTCTCCATCGCTTTTTAAGTTTAAATAAAAGTTTACCTTTTCATTAGCGGGCAAGTCTATTTTAAATATGGTTTTACGGTGTTCGTAATCGCGTTCGGTAAAAGGTATGGCATCGCCACTTTCCTGGCTTTTTATTATTCCATTGGCAAACTCTGAATAGAGTTGCACATAGTCTGTAATAGGGCGTGCTGTTTCTAAATAATAGGTTCTTTTAACATCTGTATTGTTTTGTATGCTAAAGGTTAGCCAGTAATAATTGTTAGTAAAGCCTATATTGGCATTCATATGCATAACGGGTTTTGACTCGTAAGCGGAGGCTTTGGCTTTAAACTCTGTTAAACTGAATTTTGATTGTCCCACATCGGTTATGCGGGTAAAAGGATACAATGCGTATGATTGATTTTGGTTGGTTGATATAAGCAACTGCCCGAACGTAACTTTACATGTAATACTAATTAAAAAATAAAATAAATATTTCATTGTGATATAAGGCTTAAGCCTTATGAACGCAATTTGGAGCCGTATGGATTTTACTATTATTAAAAAAGGAGAAATAAATTCACAAACTTCTTATTATCAACAAATAAAATTTTATTAAATATTTTCATTGCTGCTTATTGAACATTTTGATGTTTAACAAACCCATTATACAAGGTAAATAAGTAGCATGAGCTGCGCTGCCAATACCTCTTTTATTATTACAGTATTGTTTAATGGTTAAATAATAGCAAAAATATAGGTACTATGGGTTCAAAGTTTATTTTTGAATATGAAACGGGCGGTACTTTTCTCTCTCTTTATTTCTATTTGTTTTGCCTTTGGGTTTATTTTTCCGGCCAGTCAGTCTGTTGGTGTTAACCCAACACTGGATTATTACAAAGCAAAGAGCAAAATTTTTGCAGTTGCTTCCAATGAATTAAAAACAGCTATTCAACATATTGATACCAAGGATAGCAATACCATTATACATGCCAAACAAACACTGGCTAATTGCCGCTTAGCTTATAAACCCATTGAGTTTTTCCTGGAGTATTTTATCCCTGTTACTGCACGCCCCTTTAATGTGGCACCGGTTTACGAGGTAGAAGAACCTCACATGGAATTTCAGCATCCGAAAGGAATGCAATATATAGAGGCTTTGCTTTTTGAAGATACTATTGATAGCAACATATTAGCCGAGCTTAAATCAAATGCGGAACTGATAAGCATGTATGCCAACGATTTAAATGCACTCTTATATAACTTAAATATTAGTGATGAAAAAATAATAGAAAGTGTACAATTGGAATTATTGCGCAATATAACATTAGGTATCAGTAGCTTTGATGCACCTGAATTAAAAAGTGGTATCAGGGAATCGCACCAGGTATTTTTATCTATTCAGGCTGTATTAACACCTTATTTAAACAGGGCTTCGGCACAGGTTAAAGACAGCGTAAATAGTTACTTACAAAAAGCCATTGACCTTACCAATACTAGTACTCCTTTTGATAATTTTAATAGACTGGTATTTTTAACCGAAGCTGCTTTACCGCTGCAAAACCAATTAACAATTTTAGCAGCTGATTTAAATTTAACCCTTGCAAAAACACATGGAGCTAATGAAAATTTATTTGCCAAAGATGCTTTAAATATTGGCTTATTTCCCAATGGTTCAAATTATGGTAATGAACAATTAACGACATTGGGTAAAGAATTATTTTTTGAAAAATCTTTATCGGGAAACGGAATGATTAGTTGTGCCTCGTGTCACAATCCGGCCAATTACTTTACCGATAATTTAGAGAAAAGCATTGCCTTTAATGGTATATCGGTAGTGAACAGGAATGCCCCTACGCTATTATATGCTGCTTTTCAGCACGGGCAGTTTTTAGATGCACGCGCACAAAGTTTGGAAGAGCAAATTGAACAGGTATTATTTAATAAAAAGGAAATGAATGCCAAGCTTCCTTTATTGCTTAAGCGCTTACATAAAAACAAACGCCTGGTTCAGTTATTCGTTGCTAATTTCCCTAACTCTAAACAAGATTCTGTTATATCTATTCAACACATTGCCCTGGCTATAGCCAGTTTTGAGCGTACCCTAGCCCCTATGAATTCTCCGTTCGATAACTATATGCGTGGCGATAAACAGGCATTGAACAATGAACAAATAGCAGGCTTTAATTTATTTATGGGTAAAGCACAATGTGGCACTTGCCATTTTGCTCCTTTGTTTAATGGTTTATTACCTCCCAATTATGCTATTACTGAACTGGAAGTTTTAGGGACCACCAGGAATGCTAATTTTAATAAACCGGTATGCGATGCTGATAGTGGCCGCTTTCACTTTTTCCCTATTGAATACAATGTAGGTGCCTTTAAAACGCCTACTATCAGAAATATAGAACGTACTGCTCCGTATATGCACAACGGTACTTTTAAAACTTTGGATGAGGTAATGGAGTTTTATAATAAGGGTGGTGGCAATGGTTTAGGCCTTGCTTTGCAACACCAGACATTACCTTCTAAACCTCTTGATTTATCGGATCAGGAAATCAAATCTATCATCAGTTTTATGAAATCGTTAACTGATGAATTGCCAATTGCCTCATACCCTATTAAATAAAAAGTAAGTAACATTAACTACATATTTAGTTCATTTAAGAGTAACTTTATGGTAAAGTGGTATTCACCCTAATGTAACATGCGACATGGTTTTTTGCAAAGTAAAATTTACACAAAACTATGAGAAAACGAATACAACAATTAGCAGGATTACTATTGGTAATCATGTTATCGCATGCCGTAACAAATGCACAAACAACAGTAACACTAAGCCGCTTTGTAAGCGCAGGTACGGATGATGTGGAAGAAGTAGTTGCTGGCGGAACAGGCACCATTGGTGCAATGGACTTAACCAGCTCTGATTTAGAAAACATGCTTGACGGAAGCAAGAATCAGTTAATTGGTTCACGTTTCAGGAACATTACTATACCTAAAGGAGCCATTATTACCAATGCCTATATTCAGTTTGCAACCAAAGGAGATAAAAATGCAACGTTGGGTAATATAATTTTTAAAGGAGAAGCTATTGATAGTTCAGCAACTTTTACCAGTACTTCTTTTAATTTATCTTCCCGCGGAGTAACTACTGATTCTGTAATATGGGCAGGTAGTACAAGCAGCACATGGGGCACCACAGCGGGAGGCACCAGAGGTGTTGACCAAAAAACACCGGACCTGAAAACCATTGTACAAAGTATAGTAAACAGAACAGGCTGGAAAAGCGGTAATGCATTAAGCTTTATATGGCGCGGAGCCGGTGTGCGTAATGCCTATACTTATGATGGAAATTCAGCTTTAGCTCCTGAACTGATTATTCAATACGAGGTTTTCCCTACCTTATTAATACCTAATGGTGGCGAAACATGGCAGGCAGGTGCTACTAAAAATATTACCTTTAATGCCAACGGAATACAAACACTTAAACTAGAGTATTCAAACAATGGCACCACATGGAATACGATTGCTAATAATGTAGCGGGCAACTTGGGTTTTTATACCTGGACATTACCTAATGCTGCCAATACGCCTGGCAGTACTTATAGTATCAGGGTAAGTGATTCTGCAAATGTATCTTCTTTTGATACTAGTAATGCTAACTTTACTATAGCATCTGATACTTTAATTAAACCGGGAACTTCATGGAAATATCTGGACAATGGTTCTAATCAAAACACTGCCTGGAGAGACAGTGCTTTTAATGATTCGATATGGAGCACCGGGAATACAGAGTTTGGTTATGGCGATGGTGGTGAGGCTACTTTAATTAATGCTTGTGGTACAGTTGTGCAAAACCCTTCGTGCTCTAACAAATATACTACTACTTATTTCCGTAAGAAGGTATATATACCTAATTTGAATGATTTCAATAATTTCTCTTTACAGGTAATACGCGATGATGGTGCTGTTGTATATGTAAACGGCAACGAGGTATGGAGGGATAACTTGCCTACGGGTACTATTACTTATACTACTCTTGCACCATCAGCCATTGGTGGAGCTGATGAATCGACTTACCAACTATATACTTTGGCAAAAACTTATTTTGTAAATGGATGGAATACTATTGCTGTGGAAATTCATCAACAAAGTGGAACCAGTTCAGACGTAAGTTTTAACTTACGTTTAAAAGGTAATCAAACACCTACTATACCTATTACTGTATCGGCTCCAAACGGAGGCGAAACCTTAAGCGCAGGTACTAACTATGCTATTAACTGGTTAGCGAATACCAGCATTGCCAAAGTAAAAATTGAATATAGTACCAATGGTTCTACCTGGAATACGATTGCTTCAAATGTTACTGCTACATTAGGTACTTACACATGGGCTGTACCCAATACTCCTTCTTCGCAATGTGTATTACGTATTAGTGACTCTGCTGACGTTGCTACCTTTGATACAACTAATGCACGTTTTACTATTAACCCACCTCCGCCAGCTTCTTTAATTAGAGGACCTTACTTACAAGTAGTAACTCAAAATGCTGCTACTATACGTTGGAGAACTAATTATCCGGCACAAAGCAGAATTAGATTAGGAACTACAAAAGGTGTATTAAATATTGTAAAAGATGATTCAACTTTGGTAACTGAACATGAGGTAAGGGTTACGGGATTGAGTACTTATACTAAATATTACTACAGCTTAGGTAGTTTAACTGATACTTTACAAGGTGATAGTAATAACTTTTTCAGAACTTTACCTGCTAAAGGAGATAACAGTAACCTTTACAGGATTGGTGTAATTGGAGATTGTGGTAATGCATCTACTAATCAAATAAATGTAAACAATCAATTGGTAAATTATTTGGGTAATAATTACATGGACTCATGGCTTTTATCGGGTGATAACGCTTATTCAAGCGGAACCGATGCTGAGTTCCAGGCACAGTTTTTCAATATTTATAAAAATGAGTTATTGAAAAAATATCCTTTATGGCCTGCACCTGGTAACCATGATTATGGAAATGGAAGCAGTGCCCGTCAGAATGATCATAACATGCCTTATTATGATATGTTTACCATGCCAACCAATGCAGAAGCAGGTGGTGTAGCCTCAGGTACCGAAGCTTTTTACTCATATGATATCGGTAATATTCACTTCCTTTCTTTAGATTCTTATGGTAAAGAAAATAACACTACCCGTTTATATGATACAACCGGTGCACAGGTAACATGGATAAAAAATGATTTAGCAGCCAATACCAACAAACAATGGGTTGTAGCTTACT
>CAYTWI010000030.1:2233-34451 GCA_964442045.1 uncultured Bifidobacterium sp. | reverse complement strand
TATTTTCCTTGAGTGACTTGTGATTTTATCAAGCAGAAAATGATTTTGAAAAAAACATTGTCAAAATTTAATCCAAAAATTTTTATAAGTCTGAAAAAGAGAACCTAAAAGTCTAACGGCTTTTAAAAATTTTGAGCCTAGTGATACTTGGGCTCAAATAATTACTAAAAACAAAGTCAGCTTTACCGTCTCCGTCCAAATCGCTGGCATCAAAGAAATACGATGCATTGATAGTGTAATCATACCTGCCACTTAACATAGTAGTAGTATAGGTAGTTGTATTTTTGGGAATTAAATTCCTGATAATAGAAAATGAGCCTACACCCGGATTGGTTATTATAAAATCCAGCTTTCCGTTTCCGTCAGCATCAGCTAAAAATAAATTTTGCGCATAAGTATTAACATTTATTACTAATGGTGGGGCAAAACTGCCGGCATTTAATGATCCAGCGCTTCCAATATTTTTAAACAAATATAATTGACTACCCGTACTTAATGCTGCCAGGTCAATTTTGCCATCTTCATCTAAATCAACAGGCAAAATTTTATAGAAAAAATTGCTGGTGCTGAATTGTGATTGAAAAGTAAAGCTGCTTGTGCTATTAATAGGAGCAGAATTAGGGAATGTAGGTAAAAAAGCATTTTGCGAAAAAGCAGTTAAACCATTTGTATTTACAGTAATAGGTCTGGTAACTAAACCCTGAGGTACGTTAACAACCAGCCTGTTGGCTAATGCGCTTACTATGTTAGCATTTACATTTCCATAAGTTACTGTGTTATTAGCCGCAGTAGTGCTAAAGTTGGTTCCGTAAATAGTATCCAGCGCACCAATAGGTCCGGTAATTGGTGAAATAGAAGTAATTGTAGGTAATGGTCCTAATACAGGAGGGGGCGGAGGAGTACCAATGGTAATGTCATAGTCCTCTGTTTCTCCTGAACCAAAAGTGGTACAGGCATCTCCTGAACCATTATTGTTACCGGTTGCTCTTGTTCTTATCCTCATTCTGGTTAATGCATTTACTGCGTTAGAAGGAATGGTAATATTCACAGAAGCCGAAGGTGAAAAACTGGTGCCTAGTTGAGTCCATTCAGAAGCATCAAGAAGCTGGTCATTATTAAAATCAATCCAAACAGAGCCAATAGCAGTTGCTGCAACACTTACCGTAAGTGTATAGGTATTGCCGGGTGTAAGAGTGGTAGTTGAAGCACCTGAAGGCGAATAGTAATTATAGCCACCGGAGCCCGAACACACATTAGATGCGTTTAATGTGTTAAAAGTTACCTGTGTTATTTCAGGGCTTAAACATCCTCCATGACTTGGAGTACAATACTGGGCACTTAAGTGTAAGTTTGTTAAAATTAGAGTTGCTAACAATAAAAATGTAGCTTTAATATTCATATAGTATTTAAGATTAATGATTTTTAGATTAAAAAGTGCAAAGTAATAAATTGGACTTTAATTTCAGATAAAAAGAGCGAGCTATTTTAAAGTTTTACATAAGCCATTTATCAAGGAGCTGATAGCTTGAATTATTGTATGATTGCGTAGGAATCAAATAAAAAAAGCCTTGAATAATCAAGGCTTTGAAATGGGTGGAATATGGGGCTCGAACCCACGACCTCCTGAACCACAATCAGGCGCTCTAACCAACTGAGCTAAAACCACCGTTTTATTTTGTTGGGTTGCAAAAGTATGTTTATTTTAAAAAAAAGCAATACAATTTTTTAAGATTATTTCAAGTGTTTGGTTTATAATAATATGGTGTTGGTATTATTGATTATGCTAAATAAAAGCAACATCATGAATATTACATAAAATAAAAAAGCCAAAGCAATCTGCTTTGGCTTTTTTTATATCTGTTAAAATACTGTTAGCTTGAAGCCATAGCATTTTTAAAGCGTTTACGATCATTCTCGTTTAAGTGAATTTTACGTAAACGTAATGATTTTGGTGTAATTTCTACATACTCATCACCTTGAATATATTCCATGCATTCTTCCAATGAGAAGTTAATTTTTGGCGCAATACGCGTTTTGTCATCGCTACCGGATGCACGCATATTGGTTAATTTTTTCTCTTTGGTAATGTTTACCACTAAGTCATCCTGGCGGTTGTTTTCACCAATAATCTGACCCATATAAATTTCATCACCGGCTTCTACAAAGAAACTACCTCTGTCTTGTAATTTGTCTATTGAATAAGCAATAGCTGTACCTTGCTCACCGCTAATCATTACGCCAGCCAAACGCGAAGGTATAGGACCTTTCCAAGGCTCAAATGCTTTGAAACGGTGTGCCATAATAGCCTCACCAGCAGTAGCAGTTAGTACATTGTTACGTAAACCAATAATACCACGTGATGGAATTTCAAACTCTAAATGGGTTAAATCACCTTTAGGCTCCATTACTATCATATCGCCTTTACGTTGGCTCACCAATTCGATTACTTTACCTGACACTTCCAAAGGAACGTCAACAGTAAGAATTTCCATTGGTTCGCATTTAACGCCATCAATTTCTTTTATAATTACCTGTGGTTGTCCAACTTGTAATTCGTAACCTTCACGTCTCATGGTTTCAATTAAAACCGATAAGTGAAGAATACCTCTACCAAATACTAAGTATGAATCGGCTTGTCCTGTTTCTTCTACTCTTAATGCTAGGTTTTTCTCTAACTCGCGGAATAAACGGTCACGTAAATGGCGTGAAGTAACAAACTTGCCTTCTTTACCAAAGAAAGGTGAGTTGTTAATACAGAATAACATATTCATGGTTGGCTCATCAATATTGATTGGTGTTAAGCCTTCCGGATTTTCAAAATCAGCAACGGTATCACCAATTTCAAAGCCTTCAATACCCATAATAGCACAAATATCTCCTGCACCTACTTCTTCTACTTTCATTTTACCTAGGCCTTCAAAAACATAAAGTTCTTTTACGCGTGATTTTTGTATTGAACCATCACGTTTTACCAGGCTTATAGGCTGATTTACTTTGATGCTTCCGCGTAATATACGCCCAATAGCAATCCTTCCGGTAAATGAAGAATAATCTAATGAAGTAATTTGCATTTGTAAAGTTCCTTCTTCTACGTGAGGTTCAGGAATTTCAGTAATAATATCATCTAACAATGAGGTGAAGTCTTCAGTTGGATTTTTCCAATCTCTGCCCATCCAACCTTGTTTTGAACTTCCGTAAATAGTATGGAAATCCAATTGTTCTTCATTGGCATCTAAGTTAAAGAATAAATCAAAAACAGCATCGTGAATTTCATCAGGACGGCAGTTTGGTTTATCTACTTTATTAATAACTACAATAGGTTTTTTACCTAATGCCAACGCTTTTTGTAATACAAAGCGTGTTTGTGGCATTGGTCCTTCAAAAGCATCTACTAATAATAATACTCCGTCAGCCATATTTAATACACGCTCTACTTCACCGCCAAAATCCGCGTGACCAGGAGTATCAATAATATTAATTTTGTAACCTTTGTATTGTACCGAAATATTTTTTGCTAAAATGGTAATACCACGTTCGCGCTCTAAATCGTTATTATCTAGTATTAATTCGCCAGTTTGTTGGTTTTCGCGGAAAAGTTGTGTTTGGTGTAAGATCTTATCAACCAATGTAGTTTTCCCGTGATCTACGTGGGCAATAATAGCTATGTTTCTGATTTTTTGCATGTAATGTCTATTTTTAAAAAGCGTGCAAAAGTAGGTTATTATATGCCAATAAAAAAATGTTTTTAAAAGATTGTTAATCATTTAACTTAAGAAAATACTCTATTTTAAGCTTTTAGTATTTTAAATAAGCTGTTATTAAATCATAGAAAATAGCCATTATACAGACTTATTATTGCAAAAAAATATAGTGAAGTATGTCAAATAGTATAAGTGATTCAAAATATGTAACGGCTGAAAATGCAGTTTCGGTTATAAAATCTGGTAATAGGGTATTTATACACGGCAGTGCAGCTACTCCAGTTTATTTAGTTCAGCATTTATTAAACAGATACGAAGAGTTGAAGCGTGTTGAAATTGTGAGTATTAGTACTTTTGGTAATATTGATTTTGGTAATATTAAATATAAAGAGAGCTTTTATATCAACTCTTTGTTTGTATCTGCTAATACGCGTTCAGCCGTTAATAGTGGGCAGGGAGATTACGTTCCGGTATTTCTAAGCGAAATACCACGATTGTTTCGTGAAAACTATTTGCCTATTGATGTGGCTATTATACATGTATCTCCTCCCGATACGCATGGGTATTGTTCTATGGGTACCTCGGTTGATATAGCAAAAGCTGCCACGGCAAGTGCTAAAAAAATTATAGCACAAGTAAATCCTAATATGCCCAGGGTACATGGAAATGGATTTATTCATATAAACCAAATTGATAAAATGGTTTGGCATGATGAGCCTTTATATGAGATTGACTATGCTAAAGATGTAACACCAGTGGTTGAACAAATTGGGAGAAATGTAGCCGCATTGGTTGAGGACGGTGCTACATTACAACTGGGTATTGGTGCTATCCCGGACTTGGTATTACGCAATTTAACAAATCATAAAAACCTGGGTATTCATACTGAAATGTTTTCGGACGGGGTATTGCCTTTAATTGAAAGCGGTGTTATAAACAATAGTATGAAGGCTGTTAAAAAAGGCAGAGTAGTTACCTCATTTATGGCAGGAACTAAAAAATTATATGATTTTGTAAATGATAACCCATTGGTTAATGGTTTAGAAATAGACTATGTAAACGATACAGATATTATCAGAAAAAATGATAAAGCAACCTGTATAAACAGTGCTATAGAAATTGATATTACCGGGCAGGTATGCGCTGATTCTATTGGCACTTATCAATACTCCGGTATAGGAGGTCAAATGGATTTTATAAGGGGTGCCTCTTTATCAAAAGGCGGAAAACCTATCATAGCATTACCTTCTACAACCAGTAAAGGTATTTCCCGGATTGTTTCTACTTTGAAAAATGGTGCAG
Source organism: uncultured Bifidobacterium sp. (assembly GCA_964442045.1). Lineage (GTDB taxonomy): Bacteria > Bacteroidota > Bacteroidia > UKL13-3 > UKL13-3 > JAAFJM01. The sequence goes on along the minus strand of CAYTWI010000030.1, from coordinate 29,448 downwards.
GTGTGGTAACAACCAGGGGGCATATTCATTGGGTGGTAACTGAATATGGGGCTGTTAATTTGTTTGGGAAAAATTTAGAGCAACGAGCATTGGCTTTAATTGAACTGGCGCACCCTAATCATAGAGAGGACTTGGAACGCGAATTTCATCACCGTTTTAAAGTATAGTTATACTTTAAATAAATTTTATTTAATTAGCATACCGTATGAAAATTCTACTACTGGAAGATGATTTTACCTTATCGAAAGAAATTAAGCAGTTCCTTGTTTCGAATGAATTTGAGTGCGATGTGGTGTATGATGGAAGTTTACTGTTAAAACAAGCCCATATGAGCAAATACGACATGTTTTTGCTGGATATTAATGTACCGGGAATTAATGGTTTTGAAGTTTGCAAACAGATACGGGTGTATGATAAAGAAACTCCCATTATTGTTTTAACAGCTTTTGGCGAGGTAAGCGATAAAGTAAGGGCCTTTAACAATGGAGCAGATGATTACCTGGTAAAGCCATTCCATTTTGATGAATTATCTGTACGTATTTCTGCCTTGTTACGTAGAAAAAATAATCCTCAGCAAATAGAAGAAAAACTCATTATTGATAATCTTGAAATTAATTTAACAGAGTCGAAAGTTCACAGGCAGGGTATAGAAATTGTATTGTCGCCTAAGGAATACCAGTTACTGGTTTTGTTAGCCAAAGCCAAAGGCAAATCTGTTTCCAAGCACGTAATAGCTGAAACCATTTGGGATTACAACATTGAAACCAACTACAATACCATAGAAGTTTACATTAATTTTTTACGTAAAAAGATAGATAAAGACTTTACCGTTAAACTGATTCATACCAGGCCGGGTTATGGGTATTTTATAAAAGCAGATTGATATGACGTTAAAAAGAAGAATAGCCATATACAGCAGCTTGTTTTTTTCCATTATTTTCGGAATCACTTCGGTATTGATTTTTGTTCAGTTTTCTAATTTCAGAAAGGATGAGTTTAGAGAACGCTTAGAAGAAAAAGCACTTACCACTATTAAACTATTGGTCGAAGTACAGGAGGTAGATAAGCAGCTTTTACAGTTAATTGATAGAAATTCCATTCATAAATTATACAACGAAAAGACACTTATTTTTAATGATAGCCTGCAATTAATTTACAGCAGTGTTGACGATGCAGTGATACATTGGACAGTTGATGATTTAAAAAAACTAAAAGAAGAAAAAACACTTTTTAAAGCAGAAGGGAAGTATGAAGTGTATGGTATTTATCACGATTCACAAAATGTAGAATATTATGCTTTAATATCGGCAGAGGATAAATATGGTAAAAGAAAAATTCAGTTTTTAAGCGTATTGCTGCTCATTACTTTTTTGGTAGCCACATCACTAGTATGGATTGTTTCGTTTAATTTTACCCGAAAGCTGGTTTTGCCGCTTGATAATTTCCAACAGAAAATTACTAATATTAGTTTAAACAACTTAACTGAACGTTTGGAGGAAAGCAATAAAAAAGATGAAATAAATTTAATTGCCAAAGCCTTCAACCAAATGATGTTCAGGATTGAAAATGCATACAGGAAACAGCAGGAATTTACTGCCAATGCATCACATGAATTACGAACACCCGTGGCCAGGATTACCACTCAATTAGAAAATTTAGCACAGTTAGAAAATCATTCAATCGAAACGAAAGCATATATTGACAATTTAAAAAATGATGCCAATCAAATGGCAGATTTAATTACTTCATTATTGTTGCTTTCTAAAGTATCCGACAACAATACGGAGTTATTACAAGACATGAAACGTATTGATGAAATAATTTTTGATGCTATTGCCATTGTAAAAAGACATTACCCCGATTTTTATCCGCATTTTGAGTTAATAGAAAATCCTTTAGTTGATTATAAGCTGGATATTCTTTGCAATGATTCATTACTCAGAATAGCTTTTGTTAACCTGCTAAAAAACGCCTATTTATATTCAACCGATAAGAAAGCTATTATAGAAATAGAACAATTAAGTAATGAACAAGTGCTGGTGCGGATTAAAAATAATGGAGAAGTATTAGATTTTGATGAACAACAAAAATTGTTTCAGGCATTTATGCGGGGTAAAAATTCTATCCATAAACCAGGTTCAGGCCTTGGTTTACGCATAAGTCAGCGCATATTTACTTACCACGGAGCCCGGCTAAATTATACTGCTTATCCACCTCATTGGAACCAGTTTGAGATAATTCTTGTGGTTTAAGCTATTTTTAAGCTATAGTTTAAGTCACATTTAAGGTGAATACAATGACCTTTGGCAACTAATAAAGACAAGGTAAATGAGGTATTGTATTCTTTTTTGTATTTATTTCATAATTGGTCATGTAAGTGCACAACAAACTTACACGATTGGAGAATGTGAAAATCTGTTTTTTAAAAACAATTTATTACTGGTAGCTGAGCAGTTTAATGTTGATGCTGCAAAGGCTGCCATTATTCAGGCTAAAGTGTGGGACAACCCTTACGTATCGGGTGAGGTTAATTTGTATAATCCCAATAACCAACAATATTTTGATGCCGGTGCTAACGGACAAAAAGCATTTGCCATACAACAGCTTATTTATTTAAGTGGAAAAAGACGGAATGAAATTGCGTTGGCTAAAACAAACAGTGCTATAGCGCAACTACAATTTGAAGATGCTTTACGTAATTTAAAATCAGCACTTAAACAAAGCTTTTATACCATTTATTTTGATAGTAAGAAAATAGAAATTACCAATAAGCAGTTATCAAATCTTGACTCTCTTATTCAGGCATACAGCGTACAATCCATTAATGGTAACGTACCTATGAAGGATTTAGTTAGGCTACAATCTTTATATTTTAGTTTGAAAAACGATAGAACAATACTTGTTCAGAATTTAACAGAAGAATTGCAACAGTTAAAAGTATTAACAGGAGTAAGTGGTGAAATAGTTCCTGTTGTTAAGTCTCTTGATAATTATCGCTCTCCTAAAAATATAAATAAATTTTCGCAGGACTCATTGTTTAAAATGGCTATTGAAAACAGGCCTGATTATTTATTAGCAGTTAAAAACATTGAAAGCAATGAGTTTAGTGTAAAGTTTCAAAAAGCTATAGCAAGACCTGATTTAACATTGGGAACAGCTTATGACCAAAGAGGTGGAGCTTTTAACAACCAGATTAACCTGACTTTTGGTATGCCATTACCACTTTGGAATAAAAATAAAGGCAATATAAAAATAGCTGAAATACAATTAAAACAAGCTAAAACATTAGAAAATTTGGCTATGTTACAGTTAAAGAATGAGGTAGATGCCACCTATAAAAAATGGATTGAAGCCAATAAAAACTATCAGTTTTTAGCCAACTCAAACACCGCTAGTTTTGAATTAGTATACCAGGGAGTAATGAATAATTTTAAGAAAAGAAATATTACTATTTTGGAGTTTACTGATTTTATGGAAAGCTATAACCAAAGTATTCAAAATTTTAATGAGATAAACAAAGTACTTATTCTTACCAGTGAAGATTTAAATAAGGCCATTAACAAACAATTATTTTAACATGATTAACAAAACAATATTATTTATAGCCGGCATTTTAATAGTTACATTTTATTCATGTAGCGAAAAGAAACCTAAAGTAGAAACTGCTACAGCCTTTGTGTTAAGTGATGTAATGTTAAGTACAACCACCACAGCCGAAGCAAAGGAAGTACCATTAAAGAATGAACTGTCGTTTTACGGAAAAATAACAGCTGATAATAATAAACTGATTGAAATTTACCCCATAGTAGGAGGAAGTGTTATGCAGGTAAATGTAGAGTTAGGCGATTATGTTACCAAAGGTCAGGTTTTAGCCAGCATTAGAAGTACCGAGGTAGCAAGCTTTGAAAAGGATTTAATTGATGCAAAAAATGATGTATTGGTAGCAAAGAATAATGTAAAGGTAGCACAGGAATTGTTTGATGGAAAATTGAATTCAGAAAGAGATGTTTTAGAAGCAAAAAGTCAGTTGGAAAAAGCAGAATCACAATTACACCGTATCAATGAAGTATATAGTATTTACAATATAAAAAAAGGTGCATTTTATAATGTATTGGCCCCAATCAGTGGTTTTATTATTCAAAAAAATATTAACCAGGATATGTTGTTGCGCAGCGATAGAAGTGATAATATTTTTGATATAGCACAAATAAACGAAGTATGGGCTATTGCTAATGTAAATGAAACAGATATTAACCAGGTAAGATTAGGCGAAGAGGCTTCTGTTACTACGTTAAGCTATAAAGACAAAGTATTTAAAGGCAAGGTTGATAAAATTTTTAACATTATAGATCCGGAAACAAAGGCCATGAAAGTGCAGATAAAATTAAACAACCCGAACTACCTGTTGAAACCGGAAATGAGGGCAAATATTAAACTTTCATACAATGAAGATTTAAATATGATTGCCATACCGGCATCGGCTATCATTTTTGATAAGAGCAAAAATTTTGTAATGATTTTTAAGGACAGAAATAATATTCAAACACGCCAGGTTGAAGTATTCAGACAAGTAGGCGATACCAGTTATATTTCATCCGGGCTTAAAAAAGATGAAAAGGTAATGATAACTAATGGCTTGTTGGTTTACAACGCGCTTAATAATTAAAAATTGACCATCAATGGTTTTAAACAAGCAATCAATTCAATCATCAATTAGCCATTAGCATCAATGAATAAACTAATTAAAAATATTTTATCATTTTCTTTAAAAAATAAAGCATTTACATTTTTCGGAGTTATTGTTTTAGTCATATCAGGCTATGTAGCTTTTAAGAATATGCCTATTGAAGCATTTCCCGATGTTTCCAATACACAAATAGTTATTATTACACAATGGAATGGTAGAAGTGCTGAGGAAGTAGAGCGCTTTGTAACAACACCTATTGAGTTATCAATGGGCTCTGTTCAGAAAAAAACAAGTGTGCGTAGTACTACCATGTTTGGATTATCCATTATTAAAATAATTTTTGATGATAATGTAGATGATTTATTTGCACGTAACCAGGTAAATAATCAGTTGCGAACCGTTTCATTACCCGATGGAATTGATCCTGAAGTGCAACCTCCTTATGGTCCCACAGGCGAAATTTTTAGGTATACTTTAAAAAGTGATACCAGAGATTCACGCGAATTACTGACTATTCAAAACTGGGTTATTGACAGACAGCTGAGAGCAGTACCGGGTGTGGCCGATATTAATGTTTTTGGAGGGCAACAAAAAGTATTTGAATTAAGCGTTGACCCTAATAAACTAGAAAAATATGGTTTAACACCACTGCAGGTTTACGATGCTGTTAACAAAAGTAATTTAAATGTGGGAGGTGATGTAATTGAAAAAAGCGGACAGTCATTTGTGGTTCGTGGTTTAGGTTTATTGCAATCCATTTCCGATATAGAAGATATTATAGTTGACCAAAATAATGGTAACCCTGTATTGGTAAAAAACTTAGCTACCGTAAATGAGAGTTCATTGCCAAGGGTTGGTCAGGCCGGGTTAAACAATCAGGAAGATGTAGTAGAAGGAATTATTGTAATGCGTAAAGGGGAAAATCCAAAAGAAGTACTGACCAGAGTAAAGGCTAAAATTGAAGAGTTAAACGAGCGTATTCTACCCAAGGATGTAAAAATGGAAACATTTTACGACAGGGAAAACTTAGTGAATTATACTACCACAACAGTAATGCATAATATGTTTGAGGGTATATTATTTGTTACCGTTATTGTGTTTTTGTTTATGGCCGATTGGCGCACTACAATTACCGTTTCTATTATTATTCCTTTGTCATTATTGTTTGCATTTCTATGCTTAAAATTAAAAGGAATGAGTGCTAATTTATTGTCATTAGGTGCTGTAGATTTTGGAATTATTATAGATGGGGCAGTGGTAATGGTGGAAGGTATTTTTGTTACCCTTGATCATCTTGCCCATAAAAAGGGAATGGATGTTTATAATAAATTGGCCAAGGGTCAAATTATTAAGAAAACAGGTACCTCTTTGGGCAAAGCAATTTTCTTTTCAAAACTTATTATTATAACAGCTTTACTTCCCATTTTTGCTTTTCAAAAAGTAGAAGGTAAAATGTTTTCACCTCTTGCCTATACATTAGGTTTTGCTTTATTAGGTGCATTAATTTTTACGCTAACACTGGTACCTGTTCTTTGCCATATTTTCTTAAACAAAAACGTAAGAGAAAAACACAATCCTTTTGTTAATTTTTGGAATAAACTAGTAGAGAACGGCTTTAACTGGACATTCAGACATAAGCGTTTAACACTGATAGTTTCTCTTCTTTTAATATTCTCCACTTTTTTTTCGGCTAAATTTTTAGGTACAGAGTTTTTACCCCAATTAAACGAGGGTTCGCTTTGGATTACTGCTGAAATGCCCTTGAGTACATCGCTTAATAAATCAATGATTACTACCAATAAGCTTAAAGCTATTTTACAGTCATTTGATGAAGTAAATGGTGTTTTATCGCAAACCGGCCGAAGTAATGACGGAACAGACCCTAACGGTTTCGGGTTTGTACAGTTTCAGGTAAACCTGAAACCAAAAGAAGAATGGAAACGTAAGGTTACCCAAGATCAGCTGATAGATGAAATGGATAAAAAGCTTAGGCAATACCAGGGTATTATTTATAACTATTCTCAACCTATTTCCGATAATGTATCAGAAGCGGTGGCAGGTTTTAAAGCCTCAAACGGAGTAAAAATTTATGGTGATGATTTGAGCAAACTGAATGATTATGCCAATCAGGTTTTAAAAACCATCAAAGGAATAGATGGAATAAAAGATGCTGGTATTATCCGCAACATTGGGCAGCCTGAATTAAGTGTTATTTTAGATAGGGAAAAAATGGCTGCTTATGGTGTTACCATTGCCGATGCACAAGCTGTTTTGGAAATGGCTTTTGGCGGAAAAACTGCAACCCAAAAGTATGAAGGGGAAAGAAAATTTGATGTACGTATCAGGTACGAAAAAGAGTATAGGAAAAATGAAAAAGATATAGCCAATTTAATGGTTCCAACGTTGAACAATACCAAAATTCCTTTAAAAGAAATTTCGGTTATTGACATGGATAATGGAGCTGCATTTATTTACCGTGATAATTTAAAAAGATTTATAGGTGTTAAGTTTTCTATAAGAGACAGAGATTTGGGTAGTACCATAGCCGAAGCACAAAGTAAAGTTGCGCAAAATGTAGAGTTAGGAGCAGGCTATAAAATAGGCTGGACCGGAGAGTTTGAAAACCAGGTGAGAGCCACCGGTAGTTTAGCAGAAATGGTTCCTATTAGTTTAGTAGGTATATTCATTTTATTATTTATTCTTTTTGGTAATATAAAAGACTCCTTGTTGGTACTGGCCAATGTGCCTTTTGCCATTATAGGAGGTATTATGGCATTGCATATTACCGGGATGAATTTTGGTATATCAGGAGGAGTTGGTTTTATAGCATTGTTTGGTATTTGTATTCAAAACGGGGTAATTCTTATTTCTGAGTTTCATAAAAACTTAAAAGAAAAGTTTAATTTGGAAACTTCTATAAAGGAAGCTGTAAAAGTGCGTACACGTCCGGTAGTTATGACAGCATTAATGGCTTCTATTGGTCTGTTACCAGCAGCTATTAGTACAGGTATAGGTTCAGAATCGCAAAAACCACTGGCTATTGTAATTATTGGAGGATTAATTACAGCAACTATTTTAACCTTATTAGTATTTCCAATTATTTTCTGGGTGTTTAATCGTCCTAAAAATGTAGAAATATAAGAAGCATTTACAGCTAGCTGATTTTTAGTCTGTTATTTTGTTACCTGTTTAAAAATTCGGGCGTTCATTATTTTAATAAATAATGCTTTAATTTGCGCCTTCTATAACATTAAATAAATTATTATAATGAATTACGATTTAGTAGTAATAGGTAGCGGCCCGGGTGGCTATGTAGCTGCCATAAGAGCAAGCCAGTTAGGACTTAAAACAGCCATTATTGAAAAAGCCGAAATGGGAGGTGTTTGTTTAAACTGGGGTTGTATTCCAACCAAAGCTTTGCTTAAATCTGCTCAAGTTTTCGAATATATAAAGCATGCTGCTGATTATGGAATTAGCGTTCAGGGTGCAGAAAAAGATTTTGCTGCAGTAGTAAAACGCAGCCGTGGTGTAGCTGAAAATATGAGTAAAGGTATTGCATTCTTAATGAAAAAAAATAAGATAGATGTAATAGCCGGACATGGCAAATTATTAGCTGCCGGTAAAGTAGAAGTTACTGAAGCAGCCGGAACTAAAAAAACAGTGGAAGCTAAACACGTTATTTTAGCAACGGGAGCACGTAGTCGCGAGTTACCTAATATAAAAATTGATAACAAAAAAGTAATTGGTTACAGGGATGCAATGGTGTTGCCAACACAACCCAAAAGCATGATAGTTATGGGTAGTGGTGCTATTGGATGTGAGTTTGCTTATTTCTACAACAGCATGGGTACTAAAGTTACAATAGTAGAATTTATGCCTAATATTTTGCCTGTTGAAGATGAAGATTCAAGCAAAGAAGTGACCAAAGCATTTAAAAAATCAGGCATCGAAATTTTAACCAATGCTTCAGTAGAAAGCGTAGATACAAGCGGTGCCGGTTGCAAAGTAAAAGTTAAAACAGCTGAAGGAATTAAAGAAATGGAAGCTGATATAGTGCTTTCAGCGGTGGGTATTCAAACCAATTTAGAAAACTTGGGTTTAGAAACTTTAGGTGTAAAAACAGATAAAGGTAAAGTATTGGTTGATGATTTTTACCAAACTAATATAAAAGGTGTTTATGCCATTGGCGATATAGTTAAAGGACAAGCATTGGCACACGTAGCAAGTGCGGAAGGCATTATTTGTGTGGAGAAAATTGCAGGACATCATCCGGAGCCTTTAAACTACAACAACATACCTGGCTGTACTTATAGCTCACCTGAAGTAGCCTCAGTTGGTTATACAGAGAAAGCAGCTAAAGAAGCCGGATACGAATTAAAAATAGGTAAGTTCCCTTTTAGTGCAAGTGGTAAAGCCAGTGCAGGTGGTGCAAAAGAAGGTTTTGTAAAAGTAATTTTCGATGCCAAGTATGGTGAGTTTTTAGGTGCACACATGGTAGGCGCTAATGTTACTGAAATGATAGCCGAAGTTGTGGTGGCCCGTAAATTGGAAACAACCGGAATGGAAATTATTAAATCAGTTCATCCGCATCCAACCATGAGCGAAGCTATTATGGAAGCAGCAGCTCAGGCATATGGAGAGTGCATACACTTATAGAAAATAAATAATACAATTAAACAAAAAGGCTACCAATAAGGTGGCCTTTTTGTTTATGTCAAATTCAGGCTTGGTTGTTATTTTATAAAAAATATTTATTATCGTGTTTAATCTCTTTATTAAACATTGGCTACTATAACTTTACTTATCATTATTTTTCTATGGGCTTACATCAGGTATTTTCATATTGTAAAGCCCGATGCCCCCGATGATATTTATGAAGTAGACAAAAAAGTTTTTGATAACTACAATCAGTTTTACCAGGCCAATATGCCTTATTACCATAACCTTGATACATTAGCAAAAGCAAAATTTGTAGAACGGAGTATAGATATCAGTAAGGAGATACAAATTCAAACCCGGGATGAATTGGTATACGATGCCGAAATGGGTATGTTTATTTGTGGCTGTCTTACCCAGTTAACTTTTGGTTTAAATAGCCCAAAGCTTGATATGTTAAATGGGGTTGTTCTTTATCCTGATATCTTTTATAGCAGGTTGGTAGAAAGCGATGTGAAAGGATTAGCTTTAGGAAATGGAGTTGTATTTTTAAGCTGGTATCATTTTAAAGAAGGGTATAAGGATAGCAGAGATACTTTTAATTTAGGCTTGCATGAGTTTGCCCATATACTCAGGATGGAGGCTTTGGATGATGATGTAGCTGACAGCCGTTTTAGTAACTATTACGAAGAATGGAATGAGCTGGCAAGTATATCATTTAATAGAATGCGCAATGGCACCATTCGTTTTTTCAGGGATTATGCAGCCACTAATGAATCAGAATTTTTTTCGGTTTGTATTGAAAACTTTTTTGAAGTGCCTGATTTATTTGAGCAGGAATTACCTGCCCTGTATTATCATTTATGTTATTTGTTAAATCAAAATCCGTTAAACACAAGCCATAATTATTCATTTAACAGGGAAGATATACAAATGATAAATGAAGAACTAAAGCGTGATATTCCAGTATTTGAACATGTGTTCAGCACCTATGAAAAACAGTTCTGGCAATACGGATCCCATGTTACCTTAATGGCTTTACTTGCTGCTGTTTTAATTTCAGTAAACATATTGAACGCAGATATTATGAGAGGTTTGCTGGTCGATTTTTTTATTATATCGAGTATTATTTTATGTGTCAGGTACTGGTACTTTTCCGATATACGTTCCATAACCAATACAGGTTATGTCACCCATTTAATAACCCGTGTAATGCCACTTTTAGCTGTTATTACTTTTGTGTTTCATTTGTTATTCATTTAAACAAAAAAGCCATTCGGTTATTACCAAATGGCTTTATCAATTATTTAAAATTTACCCCAGTTGTTTAATTCATCAGCAGTAAATAACTCAGGATAAAATATACGCAACTGAAAACGTGGAGGCAGGTATTTCTGCCAATTAGTTCCACCTGTTGCAGCCACATCTTCCTTGGGTTTCTGTAAATATTTTACAGCCGATTTATAGTGCATTAAAGGCCAGTTTACATTTACATTTAGATCAAATTTTCTCAACTCTGCCTTAAGTGTTTCGTTTTGTTTATCGGTTTCGCTGAGTGTTTGGTATATGGCCCATAAGTTATTGTCTTTGTTTTGCAAAGCCAGGCGTTTAAGCTTATCACTATATTTTTGTTCAAATTTGGTTAAGGTTAAAGTTTTCTTGCCGGTGTCAGATTCGGTAGCTCCAGCCTGCCAGTATATATAATTAAACTGTTGCTCTATAGGAAGGTTTTTTAATTCCTCTCGTTTGTCCTTATTCACCAATCTGATAAACTCAGTGGCATATATTTCAATCATGCGGTATTGCGCACTTTGAAAACCACTGGCAGGTAATAAGCTCATCCTGAATTTTAGAAACTGTTCGGGCTCCATACCATTAACCATTATTTCAAAACTATGCGTCAGGTTATTAAAATAAGCGTTTATACGTCTAACCCTTTCAGCAAAAAAAAGAACATCAATATTTTTTTTAGAGGCTACAATCTGTTCCATTTCATGGAGCGAAAGCTTAAAGTATAATTCAGTAATCTGATGATAGATTATAAAAATCATTTCATCAGGGATTAATGTTTTTGGTTTTTGTAAAGTCAGTAAACTATCAACAGCTATATAATCCCAATAGTGTGTATAATCCTGGTATAATAAACCTTCCAGGTAACTCTTAAAGTTCTGGCCTTGTGTATTGTACTTATCCTTAATCTGGCTGATTAAGGTTAATACCTCATCGTCTAATATTTCTTCCGACATATGGTAATATTTTAAAAGGGCGATATAAAATTATTTAATGCGGGCAGTACTTTGTCCTTATCGCTCACCAATGGATTTTTTGTTTGCCATTGAATATTGAGCTGTTCATCGTTCCAAAGTAATCCTCCTTCACTTTCTTTGTTATACAAGTTGCTGCATTTATATAAAAACAGTGTATTATCAGTTAATGTTTCAAAGCCGTGTGCAAAACCCGGAGGAATAAAAAACATGGTTTTGTTTTCGGCACTTAGTTCTATGGCAAAATGTTTTCCGTAAGTAGGGGAGTTCTTTCTTATATCAACAGCTACATCCATTACGGCTCCCTGTATTACTCTAACCAGCTTGGCTTGTGCATAGGGTGCAGCCTGAAAATGCAAGCCTCTTACAATCCCTTTTTGCGACAAGCTTTGGTTGTCTTGCACAAACTCAATATTAATACCTGCGGCATACATTTTTTCTTTGTTATAGCTTTCGTAAAAATAGCCACGCGGGTCGTTAAATATTTGTGGCTCTATAATGAGTAAACCTTCAATAGGTGTTGTTTTTATTTGCATACTTTTATTGAATTATATTAGAACCATGAGCTTGATTTAGACTTTGATTTAGTTTTACCTCCTAAACCTAGTGCTCCTAATAAACTGCGTGTAATAATCTGAGCAGCTGTGCGGCCTACCTGTTTGGTTACCGGACTGCTTAGTATTTGTTCTAAAGTTGATTTTTCGTTTTTATTTGTTTTGCTTACTGATTCTTGCAGTGTATTGTCCATATTGCTGCTAACAGCACTGGCTAGCTTGGCATTTAAAATTTCATAAGCACTTTCACTGTCTATAGTTTGGTTGTATTTAGTTGCAATTTTTGATTGTGCTATTACCGTATTTATTTCACTTTCGTTTAAAATATTCATACGCGATTGTGGCGCACAAAGCAAGGTCGCTACCAATGGAGTAGGAATACCTTTTTCATTTAAACAGGTTATTAAAGCTTCGCCCATACCGAGTTGGGTTAATAGTTCATCTGTTTTATAAAAGTCGGATAACGGATAGTTTTCGGCAGTTTGTTTAATTGTTTTCCTGTCAGCGGCTGTAAAAGCTCGCAATGCATGTTGTACTTTTAAACCTAACTGACCCAGCACTGCTGCGGGCACATCGGCCGGGTTTTGTGTGCAAAAAAATATGCCAACGCCTTTCGATCGAATCAGTTTTATAATGGTTTCTATTTGTTGTAATAAAGCACCACTTGCTTCCTGAAAAATTAAATGTGCTTCATCAATAAATAAAACCAGTTTAGGTTTATCCAAATCACCTTCTTCAGGTAAAGTGGCATATAACTCGGCCAGCAGGCAAAGCATAAATGTAGAGAATAATTTGGGCTTATCCTGTATATCGTTTACACGTAATATGGAAATAATGCCTCTACCATCATCACTTATACGCATCAGGTCATCTACTTCAAAACTACGTTCTCCAAAAAAAGCATCTGCATCCTGTTGTTGCAATTCTATTACTTTACGCAATATAGTCCCCGTTGATGTAGTCGAAATTTTGCCATACTGTTGCTCCATTTCTGCCTTACCTTCATTGCTTATATACTGCAATACTTTAATAAAATCTTTCAAGTCAAGCAAAGGCAGTTGTGCATCATCGCAAAACTTAAAAATCATGCTTACAAAACCAGCCTGTGTTTCATTCAGGTTTAATATTTTGGAAAGCAGTAAAGGGCCAAATTCACTAACAGTTGCTTTTAGTTTTACACCGGGTTTATTGCTGATGGTAAGCAGTTCGGTAGGGAATGCGTTGGGTGTATAGTTAATACCTATTTTAGTATAACGTTCGTGTACTGCACTGTTTTGTTCTCCTTTAGCAGCAAGGCCGCTTAAATCGCCTTTTATATCCAGTAACAATACAGGCACACTGGCATTGCTTAAACCTTCGGCTATGGTTTGTAGTGTTTTGGTTTTACCGGTTCCGGTAGCACCTGCTATCAGTCCATGCCTGTTAAGTGTTTTTAAAGGTAAATGCACCGGGCATTCTGCCAATGTTTCTCCATTAAGCATAGCTGCACCTATTTGTATACTTTCTCCTTTAAAAGTATAGCCGTTTTTTATTTGCTCAATAAATAGTTCTTTCATTCCTTATACTTAAAGAGTTATTGATTTAGCGTTTGATGTTTAAATACAGGATGGGTTTAAGCTTGTCCTGTAGGGCCACTAAAATTCATAGGGAATGGAGGCATCATATCGGGCAGGTTAATAGTTCCAACCTGCTCTTCGTATTTCTGAATATTGTCGCCTAAAGCAAGCAGTAAACGCTTGGCATGTTCAGGTGTTAACACAATACGCGATTTTACTTTTGCTTTGGGTAAACCAGGCATTACTCTTATAAAGTCAAGTACAAATTCGCTATTGCTATGGGTAATAATGGCTAAGTTTGCATAAATTCCTTCTGCTGTTTCTTCGCTTAGCTCAATATTAATCTGGTTGTTGTTGTTTTCTTCGTTGCTCATATGTGCAAGTATAATTCAAATTTTTGTTTATAGCTTACTACAAAAGAGCGTATGTTTATATATTTATTGGGCGGCTTTTAATGTAAAGCCAAATGTAGTACCTGAACCAATGGTACTGCGTACATTAATGGTTTGATGGTGCGCCTCAATAATATGCTTTACAATGGCTAATCCTAATCCGGTGCCACCTGCCGCACTGTCATCTCTGGCGCGGCTTTTATCTTCGCGGTAAAAACGCTCAAAAATACGGGGTAGGCTTTCCTGGTTTATACCTTGTCCGTTATCGGCTATTTCAATTAAGATGTTTTCGCCCATTACATAATAAGCAGCAGTGGTAAAGCCGTTCTCATTACCATATTTAATGGCATTGCCAATTAAATTTACCAGTACTGTTCTTATTCTATACCTGTCGGCCAATACATAAAAGGGTTTGTTACAACCTTCTTTTATCAATTGCTCAATGCCTTTCTGATTGGCTTTTACTTCAAATTGCTCATATACATCTTTGGTCAGTGCATTGATATCAAAGCGTTCCATTTGCATGGTTAGCTCCCCGCTTTCCAGTTTTGATATTTCTAATAAATCAGCTACCAAATCGCTTAACCTATCAGTACTTTTTGCCGCTTTTTGTAAAAACTTTTTGTTTACTTCAGAGTCGTCCATAGCCCCATCCAATAAGGTATGTAAATAACCCTGTATACTAAAAATAGGTGTTTTTAATTCATGGCTTACATTGCCTAAAAATTCTTTTCTGAAGTCGGCTAATTTTTTAAGCTGGTCTATTTCAATTTTTTTATCGCGGGCCCAGTTAATAACCTCTTTGCTCATCTCAAAAATAGGGTCTTTGTCCCAGGCAAAGTTTTCCAGTACGGCATCGTACTTTTGTGTTTTAAGGCTATGAATGGTTTTATAAATCAGTTTTATTTTTCTGTAAATAAAAAACTCCAGCGTATAAAAAAACAGGAAAAAGGATAAGCCGGCTGTTAGTGTAAATATAACTGTAATAGAAACCCAGTTTGATTCTAGTACGAAATACATAACAAGCGATAAAACAGTAGCAATAATGCTCGATACGAGTAGAGCTATATGAATAGGTTTGGGATTGCGGATCATGTTAAAATTATAATGCAGCTTGGCCGTTTTTTACTTTTTTATTAATCTGTATAACCTGATTATTCCATACAGTAAAAGGGCAGTTCCTAAGCCGTATTTTACTATATTGTTTGCTATTAAAGGTATTTTACCTAATAGCATACCTGTTCCTAATACCATGTAAAATAAGCCCATTACTGCTCCAAAGTATTTAACAATATTACCAATTTTATGGGTTCTTTCTTCTCGGATTTCTTCTAAACTCATTACTTAATTTACTCTTCTACGTTTTTTATAAACAAATAAGCTCACTAAACTAATTGTTTAGCAAGCTTATTTTGTATTAAGTTATTATGAAATATTTATTGTTGTAAATTAAACAAAAACGGTAAAGTAAAGTAAACCGGTACCGGACGACCAGCCTGACGGCCGGGACTCCATTTAGGCATGCCTTTAACAGCTTTTATAACTGCTTCTTCGCATCCCCAACCTAATTCCGGTTTGTTTATTACCTGAATGCCGCTTATTGTTCCGTCAGCCATTACAGCAAAACGCAATACTACACGTCCTTCAATATTGTTTTCTTTTGCCATTGGAGGGTACTCAACTGCCGAACCTAAATATTCGTACATTTTTTCTTCTCCTCCCGGAAACTCAGGTGGAACTTCAGCATCTAATAATATTTCGCTTGTTCCCCCACCATCACCGGTTCCGGGGTCTTCTGTTAATACGTCTTTGGCATTCGGATCACCCTCCACTGTTTGTGTTCCGGCATCTACCTCCTGCAATTTTTCCTGCGTTGGTGGTGGTTCGTCCGGTACTTCCTCATCCTTTTTAATCTCTGGCGGAGTAAACTTAATAGTACTCTTAACCGGAGGAGGAGGAGGAGGAGGTGGTGGTGGTGGTGCTGATTTATCCAATGGAGGCGGAGCATCCAATTTGGTTACATCAGCTTCAACGATGATATTTTCTTTTGGAATTTTTGCTTTGATGTAATTTACAATTACCGGTGCAGCAATGGCCAATGAAAATCCGATGATAGAGAAAATTATTCCTTTAATGGTATAGCTGCTACTTTTTTTACGTAACACAAAAGCGCCATATTGTTGGTTGCGCCCTTCAAATACCATATTAACCCAATTGTTATCAAAAATACTTGTATTTGCCATGTGTTTATTTGTTAGGTCCAGCAGCTGCTAAAGTTGCCATTGATGTTTTAATTAGCTCTTTTTCAGGGTCTGAAATGTCAACAATAGCATAACGTCCTATATTACAAATTAACATTTCATCTAAAATGTCAACTATATTTTTAAACTTAGCTTTGTCGTCCGCTTTTATTACTACTATTAAACCATCTTTATAGGCTTTAATATCAGCAATACGTTCTTTCATTTCACTTTCTTTAATTTTAGATGTTTTGAATAGGTCTTTGTACACCTGAATTGAATCCAGTTTTGGATTACGTTTTTTGCTTTCACGTAATAACATAGGCCTTATTCCGCCATCACTAAAATCTGTTATTTGTGGAACTTCTGGTTCACCTGTAATAGGGTTAACGAAGTAATACACAATGGTATTATTTTCTGTTAACAGTACTGTTACTGCTTGCGAAGCTTTAATTAAAGACTTTTCTGCAGTATCATCTTTTACAGGCATGTTCAACTCCATGGTTTTTGGCTTGTTGAGCGAGGTAGTTAACATAAAAAAGGTAATCAACAAAAAGCCTAAATCTACCATGGGTGTAAAATCTACACGGGTTGATAGTTTCTTGCCTTTTGGTTTACCGCCTTTCTTATGACCGCCACCGCCACCGCCTTCTATTTCTGCCATTTTTTAGTTTCCTTTCTTAAATTATTTACCACCTTCCATTGATGTAATAAAATTAAATCTATTTACATCTCTGTCTTGCAGGGTTTTAATTACTTGTTTAATTGTTGGGTAACTTACCTCTCTATCGCCTTTAATGGCCACACGTACTGCATTGTTGGTTAACCTGCTCTGCCAAACCCATTCGCTTAACTCATTGTTTAACGAGTCGCAAGGAATACCGGTTGAAGGAACAGATTTACGTTTATCGGGACTTAAGTTAATATATTGTTTCAACTGAGCAATGGGTAAACCAAAGCTACTCATGTTTGAAAACTTTTTTCTTTCGTCTTCGGTAAATTCAATATTGTATTTTTTACCCATGCGCTCCAATAAGGCATATTTATAATGCTCTCCTTGAAGGTCAAAGAATACTTTATTATCATTACTGATGGTAATAAGCATTACGTCAACATCGGGTAGTGGAATTTCGGCAACAGAGGCTGGAGTTAACACCTGTACTGGTTCATCGGGTTTGAACTGGGTGGCCAACATAAAAAATGTTAGCAATAGGAATGCAACGTCTGTCATTGCAGTCATATCAACCGAGGTACTTTTACGAGGTACTTTTACTTTAGCCATTTTGTTGGTTTTATTTTAAAATTATTAAAAATTAATAAGCAATCTTGAAATTGCCAATAAAACTAGCGTTTGTGAGCTGCTGCAAAGTTTTGTACAATAGTGAAACCAGCTTCGTCAATAGTATAAGTAATTTTATCAATTCTGGTTGTAAATACGTTATACATAATGATAGCGATGGCTGAGTTACCAATTCCTAAAGCTGTATTGATAAGAGCCTCAGAAATACCAATAGCTAAGGCAGTTGAATCAGGCGCTCCTGCATTTCCTAATGCCGAGAACGCTTTAATCATACCTAATACAGTTCCCAATAACGCAATTAACGTTGAAACTGAAGCCATGGTTGCAATAATTACCAGGTTTTTCTCTAACATTGGTAATTCCAATGAAGTAGCTTCTTCTAATTCTTTTTGGATAGCTAATACTTTTTGATCTTTATCAAGTGCACTTTCGCCTTCCATTTCTTTGTATTTGTGTAAAGCAGCTTTTACTACGTTAGCTACTGAACCTTGTTGTAAATCGCACTCTTTAATGGCTGCATCAACATTACCTGCACTTAAATGGCTTTTTACTTTGCGAACAAATGCTTCTGCCGAACCTTTACCTGATGCTTTAGTGATAGTTAAAAAACGCTCAATTGAGAAAGTGATACTCATTAATACTAAAGATAATAAGATAGGTACAATGAAACCTCCTAAGTATATTAATCCTAAAATTGAACCAACACCTTCTTTTACTGGGGTGTGGCGTGTTTCACCATCGGCAAAATTACTAGGTGAGCCTAATACAAATTTCCAAAGTAAAATACCTACTACTACTAGGATTGGGATAGCTAGCGAAGAGAACAAGCTCCCGGCTTTGCTTTCTTCTTTTTTTGTTGCTGTTTGATTCATTTTTATGTTATGTTTAATTTAATGGTTACGAATAAAATTATTTTACTTGAATAAACACATACTGTTTACAAAAAAATAATGGGTTTTGTGTTAAATAGCTCTTTTTTATTTTAGAAAAATTACTTGAAAATTGCTTGATTATGAATGCTTGTTAGTAAGTAAAAAATTACGTGTATGTAGGTTGCACGCTAAATAATGCTTACCGAAATATGACAATTTATTTATAATCATGCTAAGGTGTTTATAGTTCCCGTTTATCTGAAACGTTGCGCAAATGTGCACTTATTTATTTGATAATGGGGTAGTTTGCTAATGAAATGCAATAAATTTAACCTGAAACGTACAATTTAAAGTTTGAATGGGATGCTTATACGTTAAATTTAAAGTGCATAATATCACCATCGTTTACAATATACTCTTTGCCTTCCATACGCAATGCACCTGCCTCGCGGCATGCTGACTCTGAGCCGTATTTTTTAAAATCTTCGTAAGCAATTACATCAGCTTTAATAAAACCTCTTTCAAAATCGGTATGGATTACGCCTGCAGCTTGCGGTGCTTTGTAACCTTTATCAATGGTCCAGGCTCTTACTTCCTGCACACCTGCAGTGAAATAAGTAATCAGATTTAACAGTTTATACGAAGCTGTAATAAGTTTAGCAACACCACTTTCGCTTAAGCCTAAATCGTTTAAAAAGGCTATTCTGTCTTCATAGCTGTCTAAACCTGAAATTTCGCTTTCAATAGCTGCGCTTATAATTAAAACTTCTGCTTTTTCGTCTTTAACGGCTTCACGCACCTGCTCTACAAATTTGTTTCCGTTAACAACCGAAGCTTCATCTACATTACAAACGTACATTACAGGCTTAGCTGTTAATAAACACAAGTCTTCTACATGTTCTTTTTCGTTATCGGTTACTTCTAATGTTCTAACCGATTTTCCGTCATCTAAATGGGCTTTGTATTTTAATAAAGTAGCTTCTACTTTAAGCATATCTTTATCGCCTGTTTTGGCTGCGCGGCTTACTTTTTGTAATTTTTTTTCTACTGAATCGAGGTCTTTTAACTGCAATTCGGTATCAATAATTTCTTTATCACGTAAAGGGTTTACTGAGCCATCTACGTGAATAATATTTTCGTCTTCAAAACAACGCAATACATGTATAATTGCATCTGTTTGGCGTATATTGGCTAAAAACTGGTTACCTAAACCTTCGCCTTTACTGGCTCCTTTTACCAGGCCGGCTATATCAACTATTTCTATATTGGTTGGTACTACTTTGTTGGGTTTTACTAAACCTTCCAACACATTTAAACGCTCATCGGGTACGGTAATTACACCCACATTTGGCTCAATGGTACAAAAAGGAAAATTGGCGGCTTGCGCTTTGGCATTGCTTAAGCAATTAAATAAGGTTGATTTGCCTACATTGGGTAAGCCTACTATTCCACACTGCATTTTTTATTTTTTGCTTCTGGCTGCTAGCTTCTGGCAGCTGGCAATCAGAATTATATTTAAAAGGTTTATATTTTTTGCTAGTAGCTAGCTGCCAGAGGCCAGATGCTCTCCTGATAGCTATCGGGATTAGCCTTTAATAATTTGTTTCATATCCATAATTATTTTTTCGGCTAAGTGGTTAGCGGTTGCTTCACTTTTGCTTTCTGAATAAATGCGGATAATAGGTTCTGTATTACTTCTGCGTAAATGTACCCACTCGTTATCAAATTCTATTTTAACACCATCAACGGTATTGATAGGTTGTTTTTTGTATTTTTCTTTGATGCCTGTTAAAAGTTCATCAATATTAATGGTTGAGTCTAAATCTATTTTCTTTTTGGCAATGGTATAATCAGGGTAGCTTGAACGCAGGATTGAACATAATTTATCGCTTTTGGCTAAATGCGATAGAAATAAGGCTATACCTACCATGGCATCGCGGCCATAATGCAATTCTGGGAAAATAATACCTCCGTTGCCTTCGCCACCTATTACGGCTTTGGTTTCTTTCATCATGGTAACTACATTTACCTCGCCTACGGCACTGGCACTGTATTTACCTTTGTGTTTTTCTGTTACATCGCGTAAGGCACGGGTTGATGAAAGGTTTGAAACGGTATTTTTTACAAAACCATTACGTTTTAAGTTATCGCTGCTTACGTTTTTAAGTACATAATCGGCTACTGCTACTAAAGTATATTCTTCGCCAAACATGCTTCCGTCTTCGTTTACCAAAGCCAATCTGTCTACATCCGGGTCAACTACTATACCTAAGTCTGCCTTTTGGCGAATTACTTCGTTTGAAATAGCGGTTAAGTTTTCAGGTAGTGGTTCCGGGTTATGTGGGAACTTACCGTCAGGTGTACAGAATATTTCTACTATATCGTCAACTCCTAAAGCACGCAATAACATTGGTACTGCTATACCTCCGGTTGAGTTTACAGCATCTACTACTATTTTAAATTTCTTGGCTTTAATAGCTTCAACATCTACCAAATCCAGTTTTAAAATTTCGTCAATATGCTTTTTAATATAATCTTTTTTCTCGCTTATTTTTCCCAGTTTATCTACCTCGGCAAATTCAATTACTTCGTTGTCTGCAACGTGCAGCATCTGTTTGCCAAATTCGTCCGAAATAAATTCGCCTTTGCTGTTCAATAATTTTAAAGCATTCCATTGTTTTGGATTGTGGCTGGCTGTTAATATAATACCACCATCTGCTTTTTCCATCACTACCGCCATTTCAACGGTAGGGGTAGTACTTAAACCTAAATCTATTACTTCAATACCTAAACCTGAAAGCGTGGCGCAAACCAAACGGTTTACCATATCGCCACTTAAGCGGGCGTCTCTGCCTACTACTATTTTGCACGATTTAGTGTCTTTTTTTATCATACTACCAAAAGCTGCAGTAAATTTTACTACATCAATAGGGGTTAAAGCGTTTCCACTTTGACCTCCAATTGTACCTCTAATACCTGAAATTGATTTAATTAACGTCAAAACTTATATTTTTTTAGCTGCGCAAAATAAGCCTATAAGCGCAATAGATAAAGTTTTTATGCTTTATGTGAATAAATAAAGACCTGTTATATATTTTAATGTAAAATAAATGCATGTTTAATATTTTGTAATACAGGTTTTTAGATTGTTGTTTTAGGCTTATTGTTAAGTTAATGTTACCAACGAAGTTACTTACATATTTATATGAACAGCAGTAAAACCAGTTGTTTGGCTTATTACAAAAAGGTTTGGTGTTGTTCGTTTAAGAGGTGAGTTTGGTTTGAGATAGATGTATTAATTGATAATATTGTTATTAAAGGAAAACACAACGGCACTTGCGATAATTGTCAATGTTACGAAAACGAATCAATTAATTTTAAAGCAAACGGAATTGCCTTAAGTAAAGCTAATAATCCATTAACTATCAATAGAAACTAGTAAGAAGTATTGATAATTATAAACAACAAATGGCAGGTAAAAGTTTGTGTTGGAAAGGTAGGGATAGAAACGGTCACTGAGCGAAGCCGAAGTGCCGTTTCGGTTACTTCACCCAAAATGGAAAATTAGCACAAGCCACTTGCTCATGTGTATCATAAATGTAAACAAACAAACGATAGGCTCCTTTTTGAAATGGTGCTTTAAAGTTATAACCGTCTTTTAAATTTCCTCTAACAGCAATAGGGACTGCATCTGGACGTTTTTCAGCATCTCCCCCACTTTTGGTAAACTCACTTTCGGGCAATAATTCCCATTTGTATTTTAAGCTTTCCAAATTATTGTGTGTTACATTTAATTGTAAATTGACATTGGCACCTTTTCTAAATTCCAAACTTTGATAAGGCAATTGTTTATTTAACAAAAACGAATCAATTTTAGGAGCCCAGTATTGCGGAGCACTTCCACTCCAAACTTGTTGCAATACATTCACTGCTTCGGTTTGTTTTCCATCCACAAACACACCATACCAAGTAGGTGTAGTTTCTTGTTTTTGTCCCCATAAAAAGGCATACGAACCCATACACAAAGCACTATCGTTTTGAATGTAATTTACATAACGGTCTTTGTAAGTAATGGCTTTTTCGGTTGATGTTTGTTCAATGGCAGCACCCCATTTGGTTTTAGCTACTTCCCAATGTCCGTTTGGACCCCACTCAGTAACCAAATAAGGTTTTTCCCAACCAAACAGTCTAATTTTTTCGGGCAATGCAGGTAAATCGCCATAAGTGTTAACACCTAAAATATCAATATCAGGGCAAGTTTCTTTAATTAATGAAACCTCTGGCGCATCAATTCCAGCTGTAACCACACATGTTGGATGGTTTTTATCTTCTTCATGAATCATGGCTGCAATGTTTTGCACTGCTTTCCAAACCGAAAAATCGGTGTATTCCAAATCCACTTCATTGCCCACACCCCAAAGTAATAAAGCAGGATGGTTTTTAAACCTGTTTACAATGCTTTTAAATTGCTCTACTTGGTCTTGGCAAGCCCATTTATCGCTATAATCAAAACCATGACGCTCAGGAGGCATCCAAAGGCCAAGCATTACTGTTAAACCACGTTTTTGTGCTTCATCTAAAACTGCTTGCGCATTTTCGGCACCCCAAAGTCTAACTGAGTTTCCACCAGCAGCAAAAGTTTTATCCATAAACACATCGCCACCAGCACCTTTTACATAAAATGGTTTTCCACCTCTTAATAATTGAAAATTACCAGTTGTTGTTTTAGTAATTTCTACTTTTATTACTTGTGCCCATACAGTATTTACAAGCACCAACAAAATCCATAAAATTGACCCTTTTTTCATACTAACTATGGATTGTTTTTTAAAATTTTATAATAAAAATATTGCCCTTCATTTTCTAATCGCAGCATATAAGTTCCGGCATTTAACAACGGCAATTGTTTGTTTAACTCATCAGTATTTTGCACTGAAATAATTTCTTTTCCAACCAAGTTAAACAATGAAATTGAACTTGGAACAAAAGAAGCATCTATTTGTATATTATTATTAAAAGGATTTGGATAAACTTTTACATCGTTTTTATTAAAACCAAACTCTTTAACACCAGTTGTAATAGTTTTGCAAGGCGTTTCTTCTAAAGCAAATTCATCAAAATAAAACACATCAGTATTATTTGTATTTGGTGCAAATAAAACAACCAATTGATTGATACTTCCCTCGGGCGTATTGCCATCAGGTTTTAAAATCAATTTAAAAGTTAATTCTTCCCAAGCCCTGGTTTTAGTAGTTTTAGCTTGCAATACACAACGTCTTCCGGAAGGATAATCTAATTGAGAAAAAGCCCTGTTTTCAAAATTAATATTTACCTCAGTACCAATTGGTGCAGTGGTGTACAATTTCATTTTTAGCAAAAGTGTGCCATCTTCAAATGCTTTTGCATTGCGAATTACATCGGTAAAAACGGTTAAGGCATCGTAAGAAGTACTTCCGCTTCGGTAATACCTGTTACAAAACATTGTATTATTTACGCTATCTTTTGCAGGATTAGTAATAGCTGCTTTATATGTACCATTTCCGGCAACCCAATAAACAGTTCTTAATGTTTCAATATTATCAATTACACCTTCGCAGGTATCGGGCAAGGCTTTAACAAATCGACTGATGGTTTTGGTAGTTGATTGGTAATTAATGGTTACCTTAATGCTATCGCTTTTTAAGCCCCAATTTACTTTTACATTGGGTGTTCCTTGGCCTGAAACTATTTTAGCATTGGCAGGAACTGCCCAGTTATAAGTGGCACCATTTAACTTTTGCGTATAAAAATCTTTTTGCAAATCAGCTCTTAAAACTGCCTCAGGACCCGAAATAAAAATATCGTTTAAATTTTGATACACTCTGATATAATCTACTTGCAAAGAAGCAGTATCAGGCGTTGATGCATTAGGATAACCTAAAAAATAACCACCCACAGCTAAGTTAACAATAAAGTGAAAATTGCGGCTATATGGCCACCAAAAATCGGGTAAATCTTTTTTAGTTTTAGTACTGTAAACCACATTATCGACCAACCATTGAATGGTATCGTTTTTCCAAATCAATGAAAAATTATGAAACTCTGATGTTAAATTACCTGAAGGAACAGTATAACTAGCACCAGTATATTTATTGTTAGGCGTATAAGCGCCATAATGAATTGTTCCATAAGTATTTTTAGGTTCTTGTCCTTTACCTTCTAGCAAATCAATTTCTCCACTTAAAGGCCAACTTCCATAATAATTTTCTGTCGGTAAAAACCAAACAGCCGCCCAATAAGCCTGACCAATTGGTAAACGCGCTCTTACATCAATTCTACCCGAAGCAAAATCAAATTTGTTCATGGTTCTAATCCTACCAGAACTGTATGCGCTATTTCCAATATTCTCCTTTTTGGCATTGATGTTTAACATACCATTAGCCACCACAATATTTCCTTTTTGGTATGATTGGCGCTCATCGTTACCCCAACCACACAAGCTTGGACAGCCATCACCAATTTGGTATTCCCAAAAATTGGTATCTAATTGTGAGCCATTAAACTCATCGGACCAACGCAAAAAATCTTGCGCAAACAGACCTAATGGAGCTACAAAAAGAAAAGTGAAAAATAATTTATATCTGTTCATGCTGAAAGCTTGATTTGTTATTTTCATGGTATTTTATTTAACAATAATAGAGTCTTGTAAGTTTGCCACCGAAATAAAAAATTTACCCGGTTCCACTATAAATTTATTTTCAAGACCTACAAAAGCAAGATCTGAAACAGCAATTTTGAAATTAACTTCTTTCTTTTCGTTGCTATTTAAATCAATGCGTTTAAAAGCACGCAATCTTTTAATAGATGGAGTAATACTTGCAAATTCATCGGCTGCATAAATCAAAACTGTTTCAGCACCATTTTTAGTTCCTACATTTTGCACGTTTACGTTTATTGATATGCTATCATTTACACTTAAGTTTCTGTTAGCAATAGCTAAATTACTATATGCAAAATTGGTATAACTCAATCCGTGCCCAAAACTAAACAATGGGTTAAATCCTAGAGGTTTAAAATCATTATTTAGAGTTTCGGTAAACTTACAATCGTAAGTGGTATGTGTTCCTGCATAACGAGGGAAAGTAAATGGTAATTTTCCACTTGGATTTACCTTACCTGTTAGAATATCAGCAATGGCCAAAGCACCTTCATTTCCTGGCAAGTAAGCATATAAAATAGCATCGCACAAAGGCTCAGTTTTAGCAAAAGTTCTTGGCCTACCTTCCAACAAAACTACTACTACTTTTTTACCCGCTTTTTTATAAACTTTAATTAAATTTTGTTGCGCTTCATCTAACTCTAAATCGTTTATATCACCCGGCTTTTCAGTGTAAGTATCTTCGCCTAAACATAACACCACGGTATTGGCATTTTGAGCTGCGCTCAATAATACATTTTCAGGTAAATGTTGGGTATAAGTATTACCTTTTAAATAACTTAGTTGTGCATTTCCCATTACATTTTTTAAAGCATTTACAACTGTAGTAACTTCAGGGTTAAAGCTAGTATCTCTGCCTTGCCAAGTATGTGTCCAACCACCATTTAGTGCATTGATATAATCAGCATTTGGACCTGTTACCAATATTTTTTCATTGCTTGAAAGTGGTAAAATATTGCCTTCATTTTTCAATAAGGTAATACTTTGACAAGCCAATTCATAACTTAATTTTTTACTTTCAATTTGTTCCGGTTCTTTAAAATTTTCAACTGGAGTATTGGGTTGGTCAAATAAACCTAATTCGTATTTTAAAGTTAAAATTCTTAGTGTAGCCTCATCAATTCTTTCTTGTTTTACTTTACCTTCTTTTACATTTTCAATTAAGTATTGTGTAAACTCTAAATCGAGCGGAACCATTGCCAAATCAATACCTGCATTGATAGATAAAGCAATTGCTTCTTTATAATTTGCAGCCACTTTATGACGCGTAGTTAAGTTTTTTATATCTTCCCAATCAGTAACAGTTATTCCTTTAAACTTTAATTCATCTCGTAAAATTGTTTTTAATAAAAACTTGCTTGCATGTACAGGTTCACCATTTATTTCTGACGAATTGATCATAATGGTTTTGGCGCCTGCGGCAATGGCTTTGGCAAAGGGCAATAAATAAATTTCGCGTAATTGACGTTCCGGAATATATGCCGGTGTTCTATCGTGTCCGCTTTGCGGATTGCTGTAACCCACATAATGTTTTAAACAAGCCGCAAAAGGTTTAACTGTTCCATTATTAGTGTTTTGATAACCATTCACTATAGCTACTCCCATTTGCGAAACCAAATAAGGGTCTTCACCAAATGTTTCCCAAAACCTTGGCCACATTGGATTACGAGCTACATCTAACACAGGAGAAAAATTCCAAGGAATACCACTTCCTCTTACATCGTTAGCTACTAGTTGTGCCATTTTAGTGGCCATTTCAGGATTAAAAGTAGCAGCCAAACCAATTTGTTGCGGATACAATGTTGCTCCAACGGTATAATTAGCGCCATGAATTGCATCTATACCATACAAAACTGGAATTTTTAAACGCGATTGTTGGCTGTATTTTTCAATATTGGTAATTATTTCTTTCCAATGATTTACATCGTAAGTATGCCCACCAACATTTAAAATGGAACCTACACCAAGGTTTACTATTACATTTTGCAATTTAGCAG